>CAYRQB010000029.1:0-31900 GCA_964426025.1 uncultured Heliomicrobium sp. | reverse complement strand
AGGAGGAATCGCGTGAAAGTTTCCCTTTCCATCAACGGCACAAAATACGAAGCCGATGTCGAACCGCGACTGTTGCTGGTTCATTTCATACGTGATGTGGTCGGACTGACCGGCGCTCATATCGGTTGCGAGACTTCCATCTGCGGAGCCTGCACCATCATGATCAATGGCAGAACGGCTAAATCGTGCTGCGTTCTGGCGGTGCAAGCCGACGGAGCGGATATCACAACCATAGAAGGCCTGGCTCAGAACGGCCAACTGCATCCGGTTCAGGAAGGTTTCTGGGAAAAACATGGATTGCAATGCGGTTATTGCACTCCGGGAATGATCATGGCCGCTTGCGGATTGCTTGCAGACAATCCAAACCCGACCGAAGCGGAAATCCGCCACGGCATCGAAGGCAATCTTTGCCGCTGCACCGGGTATCAGAAAATTGTCGAATCCGTGCAATACGCGGCGGAAAAGATGAAAGCTCAGAGCTAAAAGAGGCGCGACAGGAATTTCAATGGACAAGCAACTTCATCAAAACTGGAGAATGCGAATATATGATTAGCCATTATCCATCAGCCATTATCCATTATTGGGCAGGAGGCAAAATTTTCACCTGCCTGATAATTGCTAATGGTTGATGGTTAATGGTCAATTCCTTTCTTACTCATAGAAATCCCCGTAGAGCCAATAATGGAGGGAATGAAATGTCTTTTCTCGGAAAATACATCGGCGAAAAAATTAAACGCACCGAAGACCCGCGACTGGTCAAAGGCATAGGTCATTACGTTGACGACATCAAATTGGCCGATACGTTGCACGTGGCGATTCTTCGCAGCCAGTACGCTCACGCCAAAATCACTTCGATTAACACAGACGCAGCGAAAGCATCGCCCGGCGTCGTGGCCGTTTACACCGGAGCGGATGTCGCAGGCAAAGTCGGTTACGTTCCCTGCGCCGCCGCGCTTCCCGGTTTGAACGTGCCGAAATATCCAGTGCTGGCCGCTGGCAAAGTGATTTTCGTCGGCCAGCCGATTGCTGCTGTCGTGGCTTCGAATAAATATGCCGCGCGCGATGCCATTGATCTGATCGAAGTTGATTACGACCCGCTGGATGTCGTCACCGACGCCGAAGCCGCCGCTCAAGCCGGTTCGCCGGTCATTCACGAAGAGTTCGGAACCAACGTCGCTTTCACTCACGCCGCCGGAACCGGCGACATTGACGCAGCCTTTGCTCAGGCCGACAAAGTCGTCACTGAAAAACTGAATCATCAACGGCTGGCTCCGATTTCGATGGAACCGCGCGGGGTGCTGGCGCAATACTTCCCAGGCGAAGAGCAGTTGAATCTGTGGTCTTCGACACAGATTCCGCATCTGATGCGAACTCAGGTCGCGATCATGCTCGGCATAGCCGAAAACAAATTGCGCGTCATAACGCCTGAAGTCGGCGGAGGTTTCGGTTGCAAGCTGAACGTTTATGCCGAAGAAGCGCTGCTCGGATGGATTTCCATGCAGCTAAACAAACCCGTCAAATGGATCGAATCACGTCGCGAAAATTTTCAAGCGACAATTCACGGACGAGCGCAAGTCGGAACTTGCGAAATCGCCGTCAAAAACGACGGCACGCTTTTGGGACTTCGTTACAACGTCACGGCTGATCTGGGAGCTTACCTGCAATTGCTGACTCCTGCGATTCCGACCCTGACCGGATTGATGCTGTCGGGCTGTTACAAGATTCCGGCGATTCAGATGAACTGCACCGGCGTGTTCACCAACAAAATGTCCACCGATGCCTATCGCGGCGCAGGCCGGCCTGAAGCGACTTACCTGGTCGAACGCATGATGGATTGCGTCGCCCAGGCATTGAAGATGGACCCGGTCGAGCTTCGCCGCAAAAACATGCCGAAACCGAGCGAGTTCCCCTTCGCCACTGCGACGGGTTTGTTTTACGACTCCGGCGATTACGAAAAGGCGCTCGACAAAGCACTGGCAATGGCCGATTACAAAAAGCTTCGCGCTGAACAGGCAGAAGCCCGCAAGCAGGGACGATTGATGGGCATTGGCGTTTCGACTTACGTGGAAATCTGCGCAATGGGGCCGTCAATCGCTTTGCCCGCCGGAGGTTGGGAAAGCGCGACAGTTCGCGTCGAACCTACAGGCAAAGTCACAGTCCTGACCGGCGTTTCTCCGCACGGACAAGGCGAAGAAACCGCCTTCGCGCAAATCATCGGCGATATGCTCGGCGTTGACATGAATGACGTGCTGGTTGTTCACGGCGACACCGCCATAGTTCAATACGGCATCGGCACTTTCGGATCGCGCGGATTGGCCGTCGGCGGAGCCGCGCTGGTCAAAGCGACGGAAAAAGTCGTCAGCAAAGCCAAACGCCTGGCCGCTCATCTATTGCAAACCGACGAAGACAGTCTGACGTTTGAAAACGGCAAATTCGTCGGCGCGCCGGATGATCGTTCAGTCAGCATTCAGGAAGTCGCGCTTGCGGCCTACATTCCGCACAACATCCCTGAAGATTTCGAGCCGGGTCTGGTCGCCACACACTTTTTCGAGCCGAAAAACTTCACCTTCCCTTCCGGCACTCACATCTGCGTCGCCGAAGTTGATCGCGAAACCGGCGATGTCGAAATCAAACGCTACATCGCCGTTGACGATTGCGGCAATCAGATCAATCCGCTGATCGTCGCCGGACAGGTTCAGGGCGGAATCGCTCAAGGCATGGCTCAGGCGCTTTTTGAAGAAGTCGTTTATGACGAGAACGGGCAATTGCTGACCGGCGAATTGATGGATTACGCCGTTCCCAAAGCTCATCAATTGCCGCACTTTGAATTGGATCACACAGTCACGCCGACCGATGTCAATCCGCTTGGCGCGAAAGGCGTCGGCGAAGCCGGGACCATCGGCTCGACTCCGGCAACCGCCAATGCAGTGATTGACGCGCTGGCTCCTTTCGGTGTCACGCATGTTGATTTGCCGCTGCGCCCGGAAAAGCTCTGGAAGCTGATGAACAATTGATGCAATTATCAGTAGGGCGATCTGGCGGATTGTCCTACCTCTTTACTGAGGAAGATCATGATCCCAGCGAATTTTGAATATTTTGCGCCGACGACAATCGAAGAAGCTTTGAAACTGCTGGACGAACATGGCGACGATGCCAAGATTCTTTCCGGCGGTCACAGTCTGATTCCGGTTTTGAAACTGCGACTGGCCGCGCCCGCCGCCATCATTGACATCGGACGCATAGCCGAACTGAAAGCCATCGGCGTCAAAGGCGACACGATCAGCATCGGAGCGAACGCCACGCACGCCGACATCGCGTCAAACGCCGAAATCAAAAAATATTGCCCGTTGCTGGCGGAAACCGCAGCGCAAATCGGCGATCAACAGGTTCGCAATCGCGGAACGATTGGCGGCAGTTTGACTCACGCCGATCCGGCGGCGGATTGGCCTGCGACGATTCTGGCGCTCGACGCCGAAATCGTCGCCCGATCCAGCAAGGGCGAACGCGCAATCAAAGCCAAAGATTTCTTTCTGGATTTAATGACCAGCGCTGTTGAATCGGACGAGATCGTCATCCAAATCCGCGTGGCAAAACCGGCTCAGCCCGCAGCGGCGGTTTATTTGAAAGCGCCGCAATCGGCGTCGGGTTTTGCGGTTGTCGGCGTCGCCGCGCAATTGAAAATCTCAGGCGGCAAGTGTGAAGAAATCAGCATCGGCGTGACGGGGCTGGCGCCCAGAGCTTTCCGCGCCACATCGGTCGAGGATGCGCTTCGCGGCAAGCCTTTGGACGAAGCGGTTATCAATGCCGCATCCGCAAAGGCCGACGCCGAAGCCGACGACGCAATGGAAGACATACACGCTTCAGGCGATTACCGCCGCCATCTTGCTCGCGTGTATGCCAAACGCGCGGTGCAGGCGGCAGCGGCCAGGGCTTGAGCGATTCAACGGTCGGATGTCTGCATCATTGCCACGCCGACATCCGACTACCGACACACTTAACAAATGCTAGCTGACATACTGAAAATTCATTGCATCAGGCATCAAGCCAATTTTCCGATGCCTCGCACCAGCCGCACAGTCGTGTGCAGAGAAGGCGCGGAAGAGCATGTCCTGAGTAACAATTTCCCTCTCGACGGGTCGTGGGTTTATTGTTGCAATTGCCTGTCGTTCATCGCCTGGGAAAAGGGCGATGGCGATTTTTCGATCAAAGAATGCATCTTCTGTTTCAGTTCGTTGAATCCTCGCGCGTATGCCTGCGACAATTGCGCGATAGTGATGGTTGATTACGACGACCCGACGTTGCGCAAACAACACGCAGTTCTGGTCTGGGGAGCGCCGCAGCCTGCCTGCGCCGGTTGTCATCAGTTTCCGCATTCGACGCCGCGAAAACATTTTTGCCAGCGAATGCAATGCAGTGTAGCTACGGCTCGCGCGTCGTGTCCTTATTGCGGAATCGCCACTGAATCATTGTCCGATGAGTCAGCCAAAGCGCCAGCGGCCAACCTGGACGCGGCTTTGGCCCAAGCCGAAGCCAAAACTCGCGAGGCGGAAGAGCGTCGCCGTTTGGCCGAAGAAGCCGCTCGCAAAGAAATCGAATTGCGAAGACAGGCCGAACTGAAAGTTCAGGAGATAGAAAAACGCGCGACTCATGAATTGAATCAGGCACAGGCTTCGACGTTTGAATCGGAAATGGCCAAACGCGAAGCCGAAGCAGCCAGATCAAAGGCTGAAGCTGAAACGCTCGCGCGTTCGGAAGCCATCCGTTTGGCTCAAACCGCCGACCTTGAACGTCAGGTGGCGGAGCGCAAAAAAATCGAGGCCGAAGCCAAAGCCCGTGAAGCTGAAGCTATGGCGCGCGAAATTGAAGAACGCAGAAAGCGCGCCGAAGAGGTCGCTCGCTACGAATCCGAAATGCGAGCCAAAGCCGAACAACAAGCGCGTGAAGTCGCCGAAAGTTACACCAGCAAACTGGCTCAAACTCAGGCTCAGGCCGAAGTAGTCGTTAAACACGTCAAGAAGGATAGAAAAGTTGTCGCACTGATGACGGCCATCGCCGTTTGTCTGTCAATTGCTTTGATCGTTTTGATCCTCACGTTGATCACTTATCTGCGTTCGTAATTTGATGGTTAACAGACAACGTGCAATTAGCTCATCCGTTTATGGTCAAGTAGGTGTTGTTATGAAAGCAAAATTGCTGAATCTGATTTTGCTGGCAATCTCATTGGCTGTTTTCCTGCCGGTTATCGCGCACGCGCAAATCGCATTCACCAGAATGCCTGCTCGCTCCGGCGCTTCCGACCAACAACAGGAAAAACAACCGCAACGCGGATTGCCGCCCGAAAAGAAAAAATCGCTTTCCAATTATGGCCCTGAAGACGCCTTTCCCGGAGCGCGCGAACAAGAAGAACAACAAACCGGATCGAAGCGCGCCGCGTCACGTCAGCAGTCTTCGACTGCAAACCCGCAACCCACCGCAACGCCTGCTTCCGCTTCAACCACATCTTTGATTGCGGCTCCAACGCCTGTTGATGCCGCAGCGCCAACGCCTGCTGTATCCGATACGGTTGCGGCAACGACGCCCAAAGATGTTACCCCATCGTCATCCGGCGAATCCCGGACATCCGGAATGATGATTCCAGTCACGCTGTCAACGGCTGCGCTTCTGGTTTTCGGAGCGTTGATTTACGTTGTCGGCATGCTCAGGAAAAAATTGAACGAAGGAGACAAAAAATAACCCCCTGCATGGTTATCCACAGATTCAAGTACGAAAACGCCGCAAAGTTCGACTGCGCGCATCTGTAAACCGGCGACAGAAAAATTTTTCAGAGCTGCTACCCCACCAACAGAATCTGCGCCTGGTTTCAGATCAATTCGCCGCGTAACCAACAAGCGGTTTTCGTATTTGCTCTTCAAAAGGAATACACACATTGATGAGCAAGGTTATTTTTCTCACCCCGTTGAGATTGATGTCGTTGCTGATAGCGGCGCTATTCATTCCTGTCGGCGCATCGAAGGATGTTTCATCCGCGCCGATTCAGACGAAAAATCAGCCGCCGCTTTCAGATCAATTGTATGGCGGCATCGAAATCGGATCGAAAGGCGTAAAAGCGATTGCGCTGAGAATTGCCGGTGAAGGCGAAGATTACACCGTCAAAATTCTTTACGCCGAAATCATCAACACCACGCCGATGCAAACGCAGGACGACAGATTTACGCCCGAAGCCATCCGCGACACGGCCAATGCCGTCCAGCGTTTTTACCTGCGGATGCAGCAGGATTACAGAGTTCCGGCTGATCAGATTCATATCGTCATCAGCAGCGGCGTAGTCGGGAAAAATCCGCAAGACCTTTCCGCCGAAATTTTCAGAAGAACCGGCCAGACGCCGCCTTTTCTGGAACTTGACACTGAAGTGCAACTGACCGTCGCCGGAGCGATTCCCAAACGGTACAAATCCGGCAAAGCATGGTTTGACAACCGCGGCATTTCCGTTTTGATTGATGTCGGCAGCGGCAACCCCAACGGCGGTTATCAACAGGTCAGACACACGACGCTGGGTAATGCCGGTTACGATTACGTTACCTGGGGAATCAGCAAAGGCACTGTCACTTACACCAACGAAGTCAACAAGGTTGCTGGCGAAGCCGCCGATTACCCTGCTTTTGCCAAAAGCTCGCAAGCGTTGAGCGAAACCCTGTTGCGCGCGCCGCTTCGATACGAGGCAGCGCGAAAACCCGGCTTGCTAAATCGGCGAAAAGTTTATTTGTCGGGCGGAATCGCCTGGGCAATGGCTACGCTGCTTTATCCGCAAGACCGTCGCACATTCACGCCGCTGACCGTGAATGACATCAATAACTTTTACATTCGAGCGGTGGCGAATCCCGACGCCTTGCTTGAACCAGACCTTTCGCGCATTGCCAATCCAGTTGTGCGTGCTGAGGCGGAACGCGAAATCGAATCCGTGCGCAATACCTTCACGCCGAAAAATTTGATCGCGGGCGCTGAAATACTGCGCGCCGTAGCTCAGGAGATGAAATTGGCAGACAAACGAATGTACTTCGTGCGTTACGGCCACCTGGCCTGGATTCTGAGCTACGTCCGGCTTCAAGCTGAAAAGTAAAGGTGTTGATAAAATTGCCAGCGGAAGAATGCTGGCATGGCGTTAAAACATTTAACCACTCCGGCTTCTGCAGCCGGTGACGACAATAATACTAACCGTCCAGGATTATGAACACATCAATCATCGTTGTTTTCATTTTGGGTTATCTGGCGATAGCTTTCGAACATCCGATCAAGATAAACAAGGCCGCAAGCGCGCTGGTAACAGGCGTCGTCTGCTGGACGATTTATGTCCTTGGGCATTCAGACGAACAAGCCGTCGTGCATCACCTGATGGAACATCTGGGAGAAATTTCAGGGATTCTGTTCTTCCTGCTCGGTGCGATGACCATCGTTGAGCTGATTGATGCTCACGATGCCTTTGATGTCATTACCACCCGGATCACCACCAGCAATAAAGGCAAGCTTATGCTGATTTTCAGCGTTTTGACATTCTTCCTGTCAGCCGCGCTCGACAACCTGACCACCACCATCGTCATGGCTTCGCTGGCTCGCAAGCTGATAGTCAAGAAAGAGGAGCGATTGTTCTTCGTCGGCATCATTGTTGTCGCTGCCAACGCCGGCGGAGCCTGGTCGCCCATCGGCGATGTGACAACCACTATGCTGTGGATAGGAAATCAAGTTAGCCCTATCGGCGTCGTCAGAGATTTGATCTTACCCAGCATTGTTTGCCTGGCCGTCCCGCTCAGCATTGTCTTTTATGGTTTGAAGGGCAACTTGCAACTGCCCGATCAACAGCATTACAGATCAACGACCACTACCAAATTCGAGCGCAGAACAGTTTTTATTTTGGGATTGCTGGCATTGGTGGCTGTTCCGATTTTCAAGACGGTGACTCATCTGCCGCCGTTTATGGGAATCATGCTCTCGCTGGGAATTCTGTGGATCGCCACGGAATTTATACACAGCGGAAAGGACACGGCTGACAAGGATTTTCTATCGGTGGTTTATGCGCTCAGAAAGGTTGATTCGCCCAGCATTCTGTTTTTCCTGGGCATTCTGCTCAGCGTGGCCGCGCTGCAATCAGCCGGACATCTGACGGTATTGGCTCAATGGCTGGAAAAAACCGTCGGCAATCAGACGGTCATCATTCTGACCATCGGCTTGCTTTCTTCTGTTGTGGATAACGTCCCGTTGGTCGCAGCCGTGCAGAACATGTACAGCCTGCAACAATATCCGACTGATCATTATTTCTGGCAGTTTCTGGCATACGCCGCTGGAACCGGAGGCAGTTCGTTGATCATCGGTTCAGCCGCCGGTGTGGCTGCAATGGGAATCGAAAACATAAGCTTCTTCTGGTACCTCAAACGTATCTCGATTTTGGCTGTAATTGGTTACTTTGCGGGCGCCGCAGTCTACATTCTGCAACATCGCATTTTTGGTTGAGTTACTGTGAGGCATAAATGAAAGTCGAAGGTAGTTACACAATCAAAACAAATCGTGAGTTGTTATTTCAGTTACTTGTTGATCCCCCAACGTTGCAAAGATGTGTGCCCGGATGCCAGGCGCTGGAAGCTCAGGATGACGGTTCGTACAGGATGACGATGAAGGCAGGCGTAGGTTCGATCAAAGGCGTCTTCACAGGATTGATTAGGCTGGATGACATTAACGAACCGGAACATTACAAGATGATCGTCGAAGGCAAAGGCGCTCCCGGTTTCATCAAAGGCGAAGGCGCGCTCGATTTGGTCGAGGCGGGCGAAGCAACTACTGTCAATTACGCCGGGGATGTCAGCGTCGGCGGAACTCTGGCCAGCGTTGGTCAACGCATGGTTCAGTCCGCCGCCAAGATGATGGCCGGTCAGTTTTTTGCCGCCATCGAAGCCGAAGTCAAAGCCGTACAAAAAGCCCAGGAAAGCGGAGAGCCAGTTGAATTACCCAAGCACGGATTTATCCGCAATACGATTAGACAGATCAAGAAGTAAAAATGGTTATCCAGTATGCGCGGCTCGCATTCCAGGATTTTGCGAAACGCCGGAAACGAAAATTTTGCATCCCGATGAAATTAGTAATTGACTTGTCTCGCGCTAATTGTGTTTAATGCGAATTGCTGTTGAGCTTGCTTTATCTTTCCGCAATGCCCCGCCAAAACAGATATCAACAAGTTCGTTGCCGTTATTTCCCCCAAAAAAGTGAACCGTCTCCCCGTACGGTGTTCCCTCACCTCTGAAATAGTCAGTGCTTCTTTCCGGTGCCGGGCACTCAATTTCAAGTTCTATCTCATTGCATATCCACTTCAATGATCGCTGCCTGCTAACCTTGGCGGTAAGTTATTCGTGTGTTCAGGCGCGGTTGCGATCGGCGCAAAATGTATTGTTGTTTCGGAGTGGATAGCTGCCAATAGCTCATTCAACCACTCGACAGGAGTCAAGCATATGCTCACCGACAATTCCAAGAAACCAGACACTGAAGCTACAAACTACACCGTCCCTGACATAACACTCGAAACACAAAATGATTCGTCAGGTAAACTATTCGATAACGTTTTGCCGTTGGAACGTCCGAAAGGCAACACCGGAAAATTGTCTGCCAGATTGCGAGCGGTTGAAATGGCTCAAAATGGCGAGAAGATGGTTACTTCCGAATCGCGAGTTGAAAGCGAGTCAACTGAAATTAAATCGCGCATGGAAGCAGTCCTGGCACGCATGAAATCCAGGTCGTCGCAGGAAGAAATGAATGAAATAACAACCGAACCACCTCTCAGTAACAATCTGTTATCTGATGATAACGGAGTAACTAATAACTCAGAGAAAGTAACTGAGGAATTGGAACAGCGCAGAGCCGCTATCATTGCCATTGCTCGCGAAGCGGAAGTTCGCTCGCGCGAAGCTTCGGATAAGTTCAAACTGGCCGAAGTCAGATTGAAAGAACAAACAGAATTACGCCAGCAGGCCGAAGAGCGCGTCAGGCAAATCGAAGAAGAATCCAGGCAGTGGATGGCAACTGCGCAAGCGGAAGAACTGAAACGCATCGAAGCCGAAATTGCCAAGGTTGATTTGGAAGAGCGTCTGAAACAGGAAGAAACCGCAAAGGCGCAATTAGAACAGACGATTTTGGAAGCCGAGCAAGCTCGCAAAGAAGCCGAGGAGAAGCTTCTGGCCGCTGAGCAGACTCGCAAGCAGGCCGAGGAAAAGGCCGAAGCCGTCGAGCAAATTCGCAAAGAAGCGGACGTCAGAGTTCAAAATGCGGAGGAGGCCGCGCGAGTAGCCGAATCACTAATTTACGAAGCCGACGCTATCGCCCGTCAAGCCGAGGAAAAGTGCAAAACCGCTCAAGCAAAATTGCAGCGCGAAGCGGAATTGAGAACGCTGGCCGAACAAATGCTGAAGGAACTGGCTAACCTGGGGCCGCATCTTGAAATCAATTGGGAGAACATCGAGGCGGTTCTGGCTCAAGCCAGTGTTGCGACAATACCGGCAGGCAGCAACGGAGAGATGACACAATTGCACGGGCAAGTCGAAGCTGAACAGAAAGCCAGGATGGCAGCCGAATATTCTCGTGCCGACGCCGAAGCTAAAATTCAGGAACTGGAAACCAAATTGCGCAAGGCCGACGAAAAATACCGAACAATCGAAAATGGGTACAAGAAAGTTTTACGCAAACAGGAAGAGGAGCTACGAACGCTGTCCGAGCAAATCACGCGTAACAACGAAGCTACAACTTCGATAACAAATGGGAAACCCGACGATGATGTCATGTTTCTGGATGCCGGTCGGTCAAATCAATCAAACGTCAAAATCAAATTTGTTTTTTACGGAGTGCTGATTACTCTGTTACTTGGAGCGCTGGTGTGGCTTGGGTTTATGGCCTACAACCAGACCTGAACCCATCAGCTTGCGTTCCGAAAGCTATAACTTGCCGAGTAAGATAAAGTGCCTTATGAAAATAACAATTACATTTTCATCTCTGCTCTTGTTATTCCTACTACTGACCAATGTACGCATTGAAGCAGCGATAATCCAGCAATCCGTACCCACCGAAAAGAAGCGAGAGATGCACAGACTAGACCCGTCGGACATTTTTTCCGAGGCTAAAGAAAGCTCAACCGCAAATCGAAAAAACAGCCGTAAATCGCAGCGTCGGCAATCGAATGTAACAAACGAAGCGGAAACGGCAACCATTGACATGCCGACTCCAACGCCCGATTCAATGGCCGCCGCAGCGTCTTCAACGCCTTCTGCAACACAAACTCAAGCATCCGAGCCGGTCGGTTCTCCAACTCCGTTAGCAGTCGTGGGAGAGACAGGTTGGTATACACAGCCTGCATCCAAAGGAGGCCTGGAAGCCACGAACGCCTCTTTGTCTACCTTACCATCGAACAGTCACACGTCGAATGCGTTGCTGCCTCTGCCAGTAGTTATAACATTATTTGTTCTGGTGCTTGCTACATTGATTTTTGTCTTTGTAAAAATGGTAAGGAATATTCGCGGACAGGTAAATTAACAGCTTACTTCAGTTCCCTTCCCTGATAGCCAAAAGCTGCGAAAGGAATACATAAACATGCTTAAATACAATTATCGCCATCAGGCAACTCGACCAGGTATATCCGTTATATTACTTCTGCTTATTTTATGTTTGACAGGTTCAGTGCAAACCGCTTCTGAAAACCGCACGGAATCGCTTTACGGTGGAATCGAAATCGGCGCAAAGCGAGTGAGGGCTGCTGTTATAAGCGTGAAAGATGCTGAAGAAGGTTACAGTGTCAAATTGGTATTTGCCGAAGCTATCAACTCGACAATTATGCAATTGGATAACAATAAGTTCGCGCCTGACGCCGTCCGCGATACTGCGCTTGCGGCTCAGAAACTGTTGACGCGGATGAAAACAGAATACAAGGTTCCGGCGGAACAAATCAGCATTATTGGCAGCAGCGGAGTTCGCGCTGAAAACTCCGGGGATTTGGTCTATGCAATTCGGGAAATGACCGGAAAAACCATGTCGTTTCTGGACGTGGAAACCGAAGTTCAATTAAGCATTGTCGGCACTATCCCGCAACGTTATAAAACTGAAAACGGCTGGGCTGAAAATCGCGGTACCTCAGTATTGATTGACATCGGCAGCGGTAACACCAAAGGCGGTTACCAGGTTATACGTCAAACTATGACCGGCACGCCCGATTACGATTACGTAACCGTCGGCATTCCCAAAGGCACTGTTACTTTCACCAACGAAATCAACGATATTATCGGTGACGAAGGCGATCAGATGGATTTTGTCAGAAAGGCCAGAGAACTGAGTCCGGCGTCAATTCGCGCGGAATTGCGTAAAGAGATGGAGCGCAAGCCGGGGTTGATAAATCGGCAACGTGTTTATCTGGCCGGTGGAATTGTCTGGGCAATGGTGACGTTGATGCGCCCGGATGACCGCAGGACGTTGACTCCCATCACCGCCGACGAGATCGAAATGTTTTACCGCGCGGTGACAAAAAACCCCGATTCGTTGCAGAAGTTGCTTTATCCAGACCTGAGCAGACGAATTCCGAATCGCCAATTGCGGGCGGAAGTCGAAATGGATATTGAAACGGTTCGCAACACATATTCGCCGCGCAACCTGATAGCCGGAGCAGAAATTCTGAGAGCCGTGTCCAAAGAATTCGGCCTGCAAAACAAAAAGATACGATTTGCCAGATACAGCCATCTTTCCTGGATTGTCAGCTATGTGCGATTGCAAAGCTCTGCCTCGAATCCTTGAATAATCTTGCAGCAATTCACTACCTGCGTATATGCGAGATAGAATGGGAACGCGACGCTCGCGACAATCGTTCAATCAATCGCGACACGGACTAAAATCCCACAGCATAGAGGTAGCAGGTCGTAATGTTCCGCAAATTCAAACTTCATTGCGCCATCTTTTCGCTAAACGCGTTGGCGGCCATTCTTTTGGCAATTCCTGCCAATGGTCAGGCAACGATCAGACTGCTTGGCCATCTGGACCCTTTCGATGGCGATAATCGTTACGGCGACGTGTGGGGCGAAGGCAATTACGCTTACCTGGGTTCGTTCAGCGGCAATGGCGTTATGATCATTGACATCTCCAATCCCTCAACGCCGCGAATGGTTGGATATTACAATCCAGAAACAGGCGGACGGTTTCAGGATGTGATGGTCATCAACGGCATTGGTTATTTTTCCAGCGAAAGTCGCGGAGGCGTTCATATCGTTGATGTACGCAATCCTTCAAATCCGGTTTTGCTCAGCCAGATTACCGCTGACCTAAACGGCTTTCCCAACGTGCATGAGTTGTTTGTCGCCGATGGGGTTTTATACGAAGCCGATTCGCGAACGAACGTCATCAAGGTTTTCGATGTCCGCGATCCGCGCAATCCGCGATTCGTCCGCGACATTCAAACGACCGACACGCGATTCATACACGCGCCGATCGTCGTTAATGGACGGCTTTTCACTTCGGGTTGGAGCGGCAAGACGGACATTTATGACGTGCGGAATATTTTGAACGAAGCTCCGACACTGCTTGGAGCGGTTGATTCAGGCAACGCTTCGCACGCCAGTTGGCCAAGCAACGACGGCAAGCTGTTGGCCAGCGCGCGCGAAACCACCAACGGAGATGTTCGCTTGTTCGACATCACGAATCCGGCAAACCCCGTGCTGCTGTCGTCAATCTCGGCGCAATCGTTGGGGCTTGAAGCCTTCACCGCGCACAATCCTTACATCTTAGGCAATCTGCTTTACGTGTCGTGGTATCAAGCCGGACTGGTCGTTGTTGACATCAGCACGCCGACACAACCTCGATTGATCGGCGCTTACGATACTTTTCCGGGAATGACGCAGGGCTTTGATGGTTGTTGGGGAGTGTATCCGTTTCTGGGTTTTGACCGCGTATTGCTAAGTGACCTGGATGGCGGGTTGTTCATCGTTGACGCCACGGCGGCGATGACCGGTCCAGCCACTGTCTCAGCCGCCAGCTACGGCTTTTCCGCCATCGCAGACAAATCAATTGTTTCCGCTTTCGGCATCAATTTGGCGACTTCAACGTTGGCGGCTTCCATTTCTCCACTGCCTATTCAGTTGGGCGGTTCGATGATTTCGGTGCTGGATTTCAAAGGTGTCGAGCGATTCGCACCTCTCTTTTTCGTTTCACCGAATCAGGTCAATTACCAAATTCCGTCTGGCACTGCGCCCGGGCCGGCGCTGGTCAAATTCACCAACGGCAACGGCCAGATGGTCACAGGCTCTACGATCATCGGGTCCAGCGCAATTTCAATTTTCACTTTGGACGCCACTGGGCGAGGCGCAGCAGCCGCGCTGGACGCGTTTACTTTTACCGGAGCGCCGTTCAATGCCACGCGCAACGACGGCCAGCCAAACATCATTGCGGTTTTCTGCACCGGATTGGGCAAGGACGGAACAGATCTTGACGGCAACATCGCGGCCACCGTTCAGGGGACAATTGACGGTCAACCTGTCACCATTACTTATGCAGGACGCGCGCCGGGATTCACCGGATTGAATCAATTGAACATAGTCTTTCCGCCCGGAATCGCCTCAGGCGATCACAAATTGTCTGTGATTCGTAACGGCGTGACGAGCAATCCGGTTTCCATCGCCGTTAAATAGTCGAAGCACTTGTGAATTGAAGGCTCACGCCAAGCCGCGAAGTCGCAGAGGAAACAAGGCGACGAAGTGCCAGCCGGAAATCCGCTATTACTCTTTTTATCTTGTAACTGCTCAGTCCTCTTCGTCACGGAGTGACGGATGACCTTAGGCAGGTCGTTTACGGCCTGCATCGCTTTGTAAAAAGTTCCCCGTCGCGTAGCGACGGCTGAAATTGTGCGTCATTGCAAAAAACTCAAGCGTCACTACGTGACGCAACTGATTTTCAATCGCTTTGCAGGCCGTAAACGACCCACCTAAATTCAAAAGCCGCTACGCGGCTGAGCAGTTACTTTATCTTTTTATCTTCTTGGCCGTGTTGCGACTTGGCGTGAACCCGCAAAGTTTAAATCGCGCAGATTTCAAATAATCAGAGCTTTCGCAGCTTCCAGCGCCGCGGTCAATTCGCTCAGTTTCGAGCCACCGCCCTGAGCGAAGTCCGGTTTTCCGCCTCCACGACCGCCGAGCTTTTCGCAGGCGGTTTTCATCAATGCGTTCATGTCGGCTGAAACATCAGCCGAGCGCGCAAAAACCAATCGAACTATTTCGCTTTCCCGCACGGCCAGCAAAGCGATCACGCCTTCAGCGTCAACCAGACGATGCGCCAACATCTTCACTTCTTCAAAGTCGCGGTCGCCAAAAATTCGCGTGAGGATGCGAAGACCATCAGCCACAGGAATTGATCCAAGAATTTCAACGGCTTCGGCCTGAGCGGCAAATTCACTTAGCTCACGAACTCTACGCGACAATCGTTTGTTGTCTTCCATCAAACGCTGAACCGAAGCTTGCGCTTCTTCGCGACCAACGCTGAGCTTCAAGGCGACTGCTTCGGCAGATCTGTTTGCAACCCGATAATCCAGCAAAGCGCGATGACCGGCGATGAAATGCACGCGAGTCATTTTCTTCGCGCGCTCCCAGGCGCGAACGGCGATCAAACCGACTTCGCCTGTTCGTTTGCCGTGAGTGCCGCCGCATGGCGACCAGTCGTAATCGTCAATTTCAATCACTCGAATGCAATCCGTGATGAAGCTTTCTTTCCTCAATGGAAGTTTCGCGGCTTCGTCTGGAGAAACTTCGTGTATGCGGATTTCACGGTCGTCAAAAACGACGCTGTTGGCCAAATCTTCTGCGCGCGCAATCGCCTGTTCGATTTCTTCTGGCTGAAGTTCCAGCGTCAAATCAATCTCCGTCAAACGGTCGTTGATGCGAAAGCCGCGAGTTTCAGCGCCGAAAAGCTGAAAGAAGGCCTGCGACAAAATGTGCTGAGCGGTGTGCTGCTGCATCATCTCGCGGCGGCGCGACCGGTCAATTTCGCATTCAACGATTTCGCCCGCCGACGGCAAAAGTTCGCCTTCAAGGTAATGAAGAATCCTGCCGTCATCGGCAATTTGAACATCGGCGACTGTCAACGAATTGATGCGGCCACGGTCTGCGGGCTGGCCTCCGCCTTCGGGGTAAAAAGCCGATTGTTCCAACACCACTATTCCGCGCCCGTCCACAATCTGAGACTCGGCAACGCACGATTTGAATGAAACGAGATGAGAATCTTTCCAGTAAAGTTTTTCAGTCATTGAAAATGATCAGAGATGAAAATTGAAATTCGATTTGATAAGCCGTCATGAAAAAGTAAGGGGAGCCTCTGTGTAAAGGCTCCCCTCGAAGGTTGGCAATAATTCCAGACGACTTTTTTAGAAGATCAACTTCAGAGCCATCTGAATATTGCGGCGTCCGTCCTTCTGGCTGCGAACAACGTCCTGAGCGGAAACGTCTGCTTCGCTGCCTAGAATGAAAGGATTGGCGCGGTTGAATGTGTTGTAGAACTCCGCGCGGTATTGCAGCCTGAAACGCTCGGTCAACTGGAAGTTCTTGTACACTCCCATGTCCAGATTCCAACCGCCAGGTCCGCGGAAGAAGTTACGTCCGATCATGTTCGACGGCAATTTGCCCGCATCCCAATGTCCCCAGGCTGGGGTTGCAGGGTTGGCGTACAAGCCGGCCAGGTTCAGATAAGTGAACGTACCCGGAGTGTCCGGGTCCTGAGCCGGGTTGTCGGAACCTTTTCTCGGAAGAGCGCCGCTTTGGAACACGCGCGGGCAGACCGTGAATCCGTTCGTGCAATCAAACACCGTGAACGGCGTGCCAGTCTGAGCCGAGAATATCGGAGCGACTTCCCAACCGTGCAGGATATGACGCCAGACGCCGGATGTGCCGTTGGCAAATGGAATGTCCCAGATACCGCTGAGCACGAAGCGATGGCGAATGTCGAAATCGGCGTTGCCGCGATCCAATTGCGGATTGAACGGATCGAGCAGACCGAGATTGAAGTTGTTCGCCGATTCGCTGAACGTCGAACTGAGATTGTCAATCGAGCGCGCCCAGGTGTAATTGGTCGTCAATCGCAGACCGGATTCGGCGAAGTTGTTGATGTTCACGCGAATGTTCATCGCGTTGTAATTCGAGAATGCATTGCCGCTGCGGCGGTTGATGTTCGTGTACTGCGTGGTGCGCAGACGCGTGCCGAACGGCGCTGTGGCTGGGTCGTAAGGATCGCCCAGATAGAAATTGCCCGTGCCGAATCGGTTCGGGTTTTCCAGCGAGTAAAGTTTCTCGCCTTTCGATCCTGAGTAATCCACTGCCAGGAAGATGTTCTTCAGCACTTCACGCTCGATCGAGAGACTCCACAAATGAGCGTAAGCAGTGCGAATGTTGGAATCAACATTACGCAAGCTGACGGGCGGAAGGACTTTGGTTCCGGTGTTTCCGGCCAATGGTCCGGCCACGCTGGTCGGAATGGGAATCGTTCCGCCCACGTCGGCGGGCAAAATGGCGATCACCGCGTAATTCGGCGGATTCTGAATCACGTTGAAAGTGACGTTGCCGAAATTGCGCTCGTAACCAATGCCATAACCACCACGAAGGCTGGTTTTGCCGTCTCCGAACAAATCCCAGGCAAAGCCGAGACGCGGGGCGAAGTTGTTCCAGTCTTTCTTCCACAAGCCTTTGATCGGGCTGTTGGGAACAGTCGCGACATCGCCGCCGCGAATTCCCTGAAAGACGTTTCCGGCAGAAGCATCGTAATAGTTGGAATCAAGATTCGGATCCTTGTGGTGTTGAACACCGAAATATTCCCAGCGCACGCCCAGATTCAGAGTGAAGCGCTGGCTGATTTTCCAGGAGTCCTGACCATAAATGCCGAATTCGTGATAACGATTGCTGCGGCTGAAATTGGGCTGGCCGACCGGCAGATTGACTATGCAACTCGGATCGGGAGCAGCCGGATTGCGACAAGGGAACTTGCCCTGCGGATCAACAGCGCCCTGGAATCGGGCTAGTTGTCCGAGCAGGAAGTTGTTGACCGCAGTCGAAACGGCTGAAGTGCTCAAACCGGCAGAAGGATCCTGATAAGCTCCGAACGTGCGGTTGTCCTGCAAATAAACATAAGAACCGCCGAATCGGAAATTGTGATCCCCTGTGGTGTAGTTCAAATCCTGATAAGCCTGGGCGAAATTCTGCGGTCCGCCAAAGGGAATTCCTGAACCGGGGCTGAACGGCAGATAGCCCGGCAAGGCAGCGCGATTGCCCAAAAAGCGGGTTGTCGCGTTGTCGCGCCAAAACAGCGTCGGAACTGCGTCACCCTGCGGTTGCAAGGTGTTCAGACGGTTGTAGACCAACTTGGATTGCGAAACCAGGTTCGATGAAAGTGTTCGCGTGATTGAAACCACTGCGCTGTTGTTGGTGGTTTCCTGACCGGTGTCGAATCCCTGATAAGGGCTGTTGGAAATCGTGCCGTCAAATGCGCTTCCTCTTTCCAAAGCGTATCGCCCGTAAACCTGCGTCCGGTCGCTGAGGTTCCAGTCAATTCTGCCAATCAGGCTGTAGGCATTGCCCGGAGTTCCACCGCCCGCGTCATTCGGCACAGTGTAAGAGACGCGATTGAACATCGGCGTATTCAGGGCGATTCGGCTTTCGCAAATCGAACCCGGAGCGCAGGGGTCTGAACCGGCGCTCGCCAAATCCTGACGGGTGATGGTTCCCAGATTGGTCAGCCCGGATTTCAACGATCCATAAGCATTGAAGAAATTCTTGGTCGGAGCGTCAGCCAGATTGATGAACTGGGACGTAGGGACGACCACGATCTGCGGCGCTGAACTGCGAATGCGCGTCCATTCAGTGCTCTGGAAAAAGAAAAGTTTCTCTTTGACTATCGGGCCGCCAATCGAATAACCGAACTGGTTGCGAGTGAACACAGGTTTCGGCAATCCATTGGCATTGTTCTGGAAACTGTTGGACGACAAAGCTGAATAACGACCGAAATGATAGGCCGTGCCGTGGAATTCATTGCCGCCGGATTTGGTGGCCAGATTGACTACACCGCCTGTGGCGCGTCCGAATTCAGCGGTGAAATTATTTGTGATGATGCTGTATTCCTGAACGGAATCGAGCGGAATGCTTTGGCCGACGGATGCGATGAATTCATCGTTGTTCGCCGCGCCGTCCAACAAGACGTTGGTTCCCGCCGCGCGCTGGCCGTTGATAGAAACCCCAACGCCTCTGCCCGAAGGATCGGCAGTGGAAATGTTGCCGGCGGTAATCACGAACGCATACGGATTGCGAGTCAAGCTGGGCAATTCCGTCACTTTGCGCGAATCAATGACTTCGGCAATGGTTTGAGTTTCGGTATTGACTGCCACACCCGCGCCACCAACAATTTCGACGACTTCCTGCGAAGCCCCGACAACCATTTGAACGTTTAGCGTGACTTTCGAACCTACTGTCACTTGAACTCGCCGTTTGGCAGTGGCAAATCCTGTGGCTTCCACTGTCACTTCATAAATTGCCGGTATCAGATTGGCGGTCGCAAAATTTCCCTGACTATCTGTGACCAGCGAACGTTCGGCTCCGGTGTTGACATTTGTGACTTTGATTTTCGCTGATGGAATGACGGCCCCATTCTGGTCGGTGATCGTTCCCAGAACCTGGCCGGTTTCAGTTTGCGCTTGTGCCGATTGCGCGGCAAAAACAAATAGCGCAGAAAGGAATAGCAGCATTGACAAGAAACTGGTCAATGCCGGCATTCCCGAACTCCTGCTTGTTTTGACGTTACCTAGCCCTTTCATGAAATTACCTCCTATTCGGAAAAGCATTTTTGGCTTGTGTGTCCGGCATTTATCTGAGAATTTTGACTGCCGGGTCCATGCTTAATAGCTTAATAACTTCGGGGGATTTTTTATTGGCATAACTGTCTCGCCCGAGACAGCAAAATCGGCATTTGCAACAGTCATTCCTGTCTTTCGGCTTCCGAGTTAATTCCTGAAAAGCTTTACAGTCAATAATTTAACAATTAATTTTGGAAGTGACGCGACTTTCTTTCTTCAAAATTATCAATTCACATTCAGATTTCTGGATTTAAGCATTCCGAATTTACAGGGAAAAATCTTTCCGGAATCAGACACGTTAAAAGGCGGGATGTTTTGACAGGAATAGGAAGTGAAGTACAAGAGATGTTCAAGTCTATCTTTTCATATACCAAACTATGTGATCTCCATCATCCGGACGGTTGGAATAGACCACCGTTTGGTAACCGGCTGAGCGAATATTCAAGACCGGTAGTTCCAGCAATGCATTGTTGGAAAGCAATATCCCCGAAGGTTTCAGCATTTCCCGGATATTCGCCAAAGCCAAAGACTGTTCGAAGGTGTCGTAATAAACCAGTATGTTGGTGGCGATGATCAAATCAAATTTTTCGCTTTCCGGCAGATCAATTCGTTGAAAGACAATGTTCAAATCAACCGGATCAATTAGCCTGACGATTTCCCGGCGGACGCGAAAGGCTCTCATCTTCAAATTTGAAAGTGAGTTCGGGACAGGGGCAGGTTTGGTGGAAGAGCCGATTCGATCTCCGACGCGTTGCCAATACGAGAGCAGTTCAGGCTTCCAATCAACCGTCGAATCTATCGGCAATTGAATCGTGTAAACCGCAGGCTCGCCTTTGATCATACGCTTCAAGTGTTGGTTGATTCTGGGGCTGATGTCGAAAGTCGTAATTTTCAAATTGCCGGGCGCGGACAATCCCAACTTGATGGCTGAATCCGCCACGGCAAACGGTTGCAGAGTTTGCTCAGGGTAAAAATCAAATCCGGCTGATTTGTCTGTGAAATCCAACCCCGGACCGACGATGGCGATTCGCCGCAAGCCGCCTTCTTTCACCAGGCCTTTCGACTTTATGGCCTGAAGCGATTGCTCAATCGCGAAATTCGGAGACAGCGAAGTGTCCAGCGACAATCCTCGATCTTTATAGAGTTTCGACCGCTGAGCAAATTCTTCACTGGCATTGCCCAATGCTCGCGCAGCGGCCAAAGCCTGTGAGTAAGATTCCTGTTCGCGCAACACTCTGATCAGATTTGCGATCAGATAATTTCGCAACTTCTCTCTTTCAGCCGGGCTGTTGGTGTTATATCCCTGATTCAGGACAAAGTTTTTCAGAAAACTCCGGCGCGGATTTTTTGCCGGACTGGCAAGAGCGCGAATCAGGTCATCAATTCTGCTGATGATGATCTTGCCCGCAATTTCGGGATTGGCCGACAGCCTAATGCTGTCTAATTGCTCGGTGGTAATTCTGGGCTGACGCGTGAAGGAAGTTCCGAACAGCAGAAAGTTCGCCAATGTGTCTTCGTCTCCGCGTAATAATCTGGAGCGGACGGCGGCGTCTTGCCGACTAACCCAGGCTGACCAGATTGCGGCTTGTTGTTCGGGGTTTTTACCTCGCAACTCAGGCGGCAATATTTCGTCCATCAATTGCAACAAAGAGCGCGCTTCGTCATAGGAAATATATCTGGCTGGATTTGGCTTTTGCGCGAGCGTAACGATCGCGAGCAAGGCAGACATAAATATAAGGCGAAGAAACATAGAGCGGCTTTATCTCCTTCGGCGCGATGGTAAGAAATGCAGTAACAAAAGGCAAAACTTGTCTAGCCGCCACCTATGCCCGATAATCCGGTCTCATTCAAAAGAAAAAACGCACCGAAGAACAAAGATGGCAAAAAAAGGCAACGTACTGATTGTTGACGATGAAGAAGTCATGCGCGACGTGCTGGAAAGTCTGTTGTCGCAAGACGGCTTTCGCGTGGATTTGGCGAAAACCGGTGAAGAAGGTTTGGCGCGATTCGGCGAGCGAACCTATGACGTGGTTTTGCTGGATGTGTCCATGCCAGGCATTGGCGGACTGCGAACGCTGGAAGAATTGCTGAAACTGGATCGCGAGGCAGTGGTTATCATGATCACGGCCTACGCCACATTTGACACTGCAATCGCCGCCTGGCAACTCGGCGCATTCAACTGTATTCGCAAACCTTTCGAGAACGAACAAATATTGAAGACCGTCGCGGCGGGTATTTCGCGCCGTCGAGGCGATGAAGAACGCCGCGTGTTGCGACGCACATTGAAGACAACTGGCGATCGCAACCGCATTGTCGGCTCATCAGCGGCGATGCGCGAAGTTTATGATCTGATTGAACAGGTCGCTCCCGCGCGTTCGACGGTACTGATCACAGGCGAATCCGGAACCGGCAAGGAAGTTGTCGCCCGCACGATTCACTTCTCCAGTCCCCGATCCGAGTCCGGTCAATTCGTCGCGGTCAATTGCAGCAACATTCCCTCGGAACTGCTGGAATCCGAACTGTTCGGACACACCAGAGGCGCTTTCACCGGAGCAGTTGCAGCTAAAAAAGGTTTATTCGAAGCCGCCGACGGAGGTTCGATTTTCCTGGATGAAATCAGCACCATTCCGCCAGAAACTCAGGCTCGATTGCTGCGCGTAATTCAGGAACGCGAGTTCACTCCTCTTGGCGACACACAACCGCGCAAGGTTGACACGCGAATCATTGCCGCGACAAACACCGATCTGCAACGCGCGGTAAAGTCCGGCGATTTCCGCGAAGATTTGTATTACCGCCTGAACGTCATCAATATCCATCTGCCGCCGCTCAGAAATCGTGGAGAGGATATTTTGCCGTTGACGCAATACTTCATTCGAAAATATAACGAGGAAAACGGACGCACAATCTCCGAGCAAATTTCCCCGGAAGTTTTGAAAGCTTTGGAAAGCTATTACTGGCCGGGAAACGTCCGCGAACTGGAAACCGCCGTCGAACGGGCGGTGATTATCGCTCGCACAGATGAACTGACAATCGAATGCCTGCGCGAAGAAATCATCAGTCCGCAAACCGTTGACGGACAGCAATCGAATATGGGCGATTCCGCCGCCGGGCTTGATATTGCTCATGGCATTTCCTTCTACGACGAAGTTTCGCGTTTTGAAATCGAATTGATTCGACGCGCGCTGGAAATCACCGGCGGACATCAAAGCCGAGCGGCCAAGCTGCTGGGCATGAACAACACCACGCTCAACAGCAAGATCAAGGTTTACAACATCAAAATCTGAAGCCGTAATTTTGTGGCCATTGCCTGCGGGCAACTGGCCTGAAACTAAGTTGGTCAATCCAACGTCTTCACAGACGATTCGGAATTATGCTCGAAACCATCGGCAGGCTCCCCTGCCCGCCGTTCACTGGACTAAAACCCTCAAAATCGAAAGGAACAAAACGACAGCTATGAAAAAGGACAATATCTCTCGACGGAAATTTGTCGCGACTACGGCTGGGGCTTCACTGGGAGCGATGATTGTGCCGCGACACGTGCTTGGCGGACCGGGCTTCACCGCGCCAAGCGATACAGTAAATTTCGCGCTCATCGGTTGTGGCGGTCAGGGCAAGGCAGATTCGGGTGAACTGGTAACAGGCGGCCAAAATCTGGTAGCGCTTTGCGACGTGGATTTCGGTTACGTTGATCGCGAAGTCGCCAACCTGACCAGAGAACGCAGACCGGGCGGCGGTGGCGCTCGCCCCGGCGGCCAGCAACCAACCGAAGCGCAATTGTCGGCAATGCAAAAGGCCGCCGAAGAACGCCGCGCTCAAGCCGTCAAGCTTCAGGAAGCTTATAAAAATGCCAAACGTTATAGCGATTTCCGCAAAATGCTGGAAACGCAAAAAGACATTGACGCCGTTCTGGTCGCCACGCCCGATCACACTCACGCCGTCATCGGCAAGGCGGCGATGGAACTCGGCAAACATGCTTACATCGAAAAACCGCTGACCTGGTCAATCCACGAAGCCCGCGTGCTGCGCGAAACCGCCGCTCGCACAAAAGCCGTCACTCAAATGGGCAACATGGGACATTCCAGTGAAGGCGCGGCGCTGGTCAATGAATGGGTTCAAGCTGGAGTGATCGGACAAATCAAGGAAGTCAACGTCTGGACGAATCGTCCGCTTGGTTTCTGGCCGCAAGGAGTTCCTCGCCCGGCCAAAGTTCCAGCCTCATCAAGCACTCCTGAAGGTGGCAACAATTTTGGCACTGATTGGAACGCTCGTCTGGTCAATCGCGCGCTGGCTTCGGCAATGGACGGGAATTATCCGGTTCCGCAAAATCTGGATTGGGATTTGTTCCTGGGGCCTGCGCCCGAAGTCGCCTATCACCCGATCTATCACCCGTTCAACTGGCGCGGCTGGCTGGATTGGGGAACCGGAGCGATTGGCGATATGGCCGCTCACCTGATTGACCATCCGTATTGGGCGCTCGGACTGACATACCCGACCAGCGTCGAAGCGACCTTCACTCCCTGGGGCGTTGACATCAAAAACAACAAAGTCTCTTACCCGATGGGTTCACACGTCGTTTATCACTTCCCCGCTCGCGGCAAACAACCGCCAGTCAAACTGACCTGGTTCGACGGCGGTCTGATGCCTGCGCGTCCTGATGTTCTGCCTGACGACGTTCAACTCGATCCGGGCGGCGGAGTAATCTTCATCGGCGAAAAGGGCATTCTGGTTCATGCTACTTATGCTTCGAACCCGAAACTTTATCCGCAATCGCTGCACGAAGCCGCGGCCAAAGTTCCGAAGACCTACTTCCGCGTTGAGAAATCCGGCGAAGGCGAATTTGCCGCTGCCAAACATCGCATGAACTGGATCAATGCCATCAAGGGCAAAGAGAAAGCCACTTGTCCGTTCGAGTACGCTTCGCGACTGACCGAAACGATGTTGCTTGGCGTGGTGGCGATGAAAGTCGGCCAGAGCAAGAAAATTTATTACGACGGAGAAAAAGGCGTCATCACCAACAATTCAGACGCCAACCAGTACCTCCAACGCGAATATCGCAAGGGCTGGACGCTGTAACCTTTCACTGTCTGAAATCGGCTCAACGCCGATGTTTCCATGACGGATGTTACGCAGGAAAAATATTCCTTCTGTAAATTTTCTGCGGTTTCGGCGCGGCTCTGCCGCTTGATGTACGGAAGTGCTTCGCACTTCCGTGAGCATTTAAGAAGCTAATGGGCTACGCCCGAAGAGTTCGGGCGTAGCCCATTATGAAACCATTTGCCTGCGGCAAGTCACAGACTTGCCGCACATCGGGCGGCAAAGCCGCTTTGGTGACACCGAAAAAAATTTATAGGAAGAAAATACCTGACTTCCTATCGCCGTGCTTCTCCTGCGTAACATTCGTTCATTTTGTGAATTCTTCTTCTCAATCTTGAGCATTTAACCTCGCGGTTGTACTATCCACTCGTTCACAACAACAGTCGGCCACCCCCTTAAAACTCAGCATCGCTTTTTCAGCCTGGGGAGACTGTTATGACGCGTCTTGTGCTCGCTCTCTGTTTTTCCTTCCTACTGTTTTCCGATTCGACAACCAGATTTACGGACGATCTTGATCACGTCATCTTTGAAGGCTCAGTGATTGATGTCGCCGGTAACGCAATACCAGCCGCGCGCGTCACAGCCAAACACATTGCCAGCAACAACGAACGTCAGGCTGCGACCGACGACAAAGGCCGTTATCGCATCACGTCGCTTGTTCCCGGATCATACGAATTGCGCGTCGAAGCGGAAGGCTTTCAGATCGTAAGGATCGAAAAGATATTGGCGGTTGCGGGAACGACTTTTCGGCATAACTTCCAACTTTCGCCCGCAGCGTTGCAGGAGCAGATAACGATCAGCGCCGAAAACAGTCAGACATTGGTTGACGTTTCGCGCACAGTCGTCGGCGGAACGCTGACCAAAGAACAGATTGACGCTTTGCCGACCGAATCGCGCAATCCGCTCGATCTGATTTTTACGCTGGCCGGAACGTCTCTACCAGCGCTCAGCGACAAAGACCTAGCGGAGGGAGACCGCTCGGACAATTTCAGACGCCCGCCCGAAGAAGCAGGCATATTCAGTCTGACCGGCGGCACGCCGTTTTCCAACAACCTGACGATTGAAGGCCTGGACAACAACGACGACAGAGCCGCGCGCGAACGCTTCATTCCTTCGACTCATGCGGTTGAAGAAGTTCAGGTCATCACCAATCAATTTTCAGCCGAATACGGCAGAGCTTCCGGCGGACGCGTCAATCTGCGTTTGCGAAGCGGAGCGAACCGTTTTCACGGACGGGCTTTTTATTACTTCCGCGACGAAAGTTTGAACGCCAACCCATTTATGAGAAATGCCGATCCGATTCGGGGTAAACGTCTTCCCTTTCAAAATCACAATCCCGGCGGAAGTTTTGGCGGTCCGATCAAACGCGACAAACTGTTTTTCTTCTCAGCCTACGAACACGATTACATTTTCGACAAAGCCGAAATCGTCGCGCTTCTGCCTGTTGCGACCAATCCCACGTTCGCTTTGCCAAAACCGAACGGGACGAATCTGGGCTTCACGGCTTTGGACAGAAACGGGAAAAGCGTAGAGGTAAACGGCGGAGCGGCGGTCGGCCTGTACGATCTGACATTGACCACGCCGCGCGTCGCTCACACCTGGCAGACTCGCGGCGATTTGTATTTCACCCCGAACCATAATGGCTTCGCGATTCTGACTTTGGCGCGAAACACCGACGAAAGAGGTTTTCCCGGCGGACGCCGCACTCTGGACACCATCAGGCGAACCGGACGTAACAGCCACTCAATCGCCATCGGCAACAATCTGGTGATTTCTTCGCGAATGATCAGCAACGCGCGGTTTCAATTTTCTCAGCTTTTACCGGCTGACGCTCCGCCGAATGACAATCCCGTCGTCATCATTAATATTGATGACCCGCGAGACGTGATCGGCAACGCGAACGCCAACCCCTTGACGCGAAGCGGAAATCTGACCGCAGGCTCAAGCAATCTGAGCGGAACCGACCGGCGCGAACGACGCTATCAATTTCAGGAGACGTTGAATTATCTGCGAGGTAAACATTCGATTCGGTTTGGCGTTGACGCGCAAAGCATTCAATCGCGATTCATTGACCTGAGCGATTCGACCGGCACATTCACTTTCGCTTCGCCCGCCGACTTTCTGGCCAACAAAGCCTCGCGTTATCAACATCGCTTCTTCACGGATTCAGAATTGCGAAACACTTACGTCGGAATCTTTGCGCAGGACGATTGGAAAGCCCGTCGCAATCTGACGGTTTCGCTGGGGCTGAGGTGGGATAACGAAACCATTCTGCAGGATAGAAACAACTTCGGACCAAGAGCATCTTTCGCCTGGTCTCCGCGCGAATCGAACAAGATGGTTGTGCGCGGCGGTTACGGCATCTTTTACAACCGTGCGTTGCTGCGGACTCTGGACGATTTCGTTCTCACGTCAAACGCCATCGCCATTGACACAAACAACGAAGCGGCCAAATCCTTGCTCACTTCGCTGCAATTCCCCGCGACGCTGAAATCGGATGATGCGCGAGTCAAACAATTCGGCGTTCGCGAAGCAGGTTTCATTCGCCGCCTGAGTTCAGGCTTCCGCATTCCCGAAAGCTATCAGGCCTCATTCGGCTTTGAACGCGAATTGGCTCGCGGCTTCAAATTTGAAGTCAATTACATCTTCAATCGCGGATTGCATCTGTGGCGAGAAGTGAACGCCAATGCTCCGCGATTGCCTGACGGATTCAACAACTTCGCCGATTACCTGACCTCGCGCGATTTCGACAATCGTCGTGATCCGACAACCGGTCAACGACCGATCACTTCAACCGGAAACGCAGATATTGTGCGATTCAATCTCAGCCAAACGCCGACTCAAACCATCAGAGAAGCAAATCAAACCGTCGTCATCTTCGGCCTGAATAACCCGTCAACCAGCAACGCTACATCCGGGATCAGAGCGGCGATGGAAACCATTCGCCAATTTCGCCCCGAGCCAAATTTGACTCAGATAGAAGAATTGCAATCGCGCGGCAACAGTTTTTATCACGGCGTCAGTTTTGAGTTTTCGCGGCGATTGACCGGACGTGGGTTCATTCGCGCCAGTTACATGCTGAGCAAGCTGAGAGATGACGGCGTGGTCAACACTTCGTCGCCGCTGGTGGCAGGAGATTTCCGTCGCGAATACGCGCGCAGTCTGATTGACGCTCGCCATCGTCTGGCGCTCAGCGGTTTTTACCAGACTCCGCGAGCGATTGGCGGCGTCAGAATCGCCGGAACTTTCAACCTCGCCTCATCGAGTCCATTCAATATCGGAGCAAACGGCAACGACAGAAATCTGGATGATGTGAACAACGACCGCCCCAATTTCAGCGGCAGCACGGATTCGATCATCTGGCGCAAACCGTCATCGCCGTTGAATCAAACTTTGGCCGACGCGTTTTCGTTGCCGACCATCGGCACAGTCGGCAATCTGCCGCGCAATGCCGGAATGGCGCCGGCTTCGTATACTCTGAACCTCAGGCTGTCGCGAGCTTTTCAGTTGTCTGAGCGACGAAAACTCGAATTCCAGGTCGAAGCCTTCAATCCGCTGAACTCGACCGTTTTCAGCTTCGGCGCTGAGTTCGTTGACTTCTCGCCGTCCAGTCTGGGAAATTTCCTGACTCCAAGACGAACCGTCAAACCGCGAACCATGCGAATAGGAATGACTCTGGATTTTTGAGGAAATCAGCAATTCCCCGCCTCAATCTTTATTGTCGGATCACTCGGATGCTAAGATCACGGCGGTTTCAACTCTCGCCTAATTTTCAGGAGAACATTGCAATGAAGAAATTTTCCAAAGCATCCACCTTGCTCTTACTTTGTCTGTTTATCGGCGTATTCGGTTTTATTTCGGCGAATGCGGCTGAAACAGGCTTTCTGAACCGAACCGTCACGATTGACAAAGAAACTTATCACTTTCAGGTTTTCGTTCCGCGCGAATGGAAGAAGCAACAGAAATGGCCTGTCATCTTGTTTTTGCACGGAGCTGGTGAGCGCGGCGACGATGGATTCGCTCAAACCGATGTCGGCATCGGCACGGCCATACGGAAAAACGCCGCTCGTTTCCCCGCCATCGTGGTGATGCCACAATGCCGCAAGGGCGTCTGGTGGACGGAAAATGCCATGCAAGCTCAGGCGCTCAAAGCTCTGGAGCAATCCGTTAAAGAGTTCAATGGTGATCGTGAAAGGTTGTATCTGACAGGGCTTTCGATGGGCGGTTATGGAACATGGGGAATCGCCGCAAACAATCCCGGCAAATTTGCGGCTTTAGTTGCAATCTGCGGCGGCATCAGAGTTCCTCGCCGCCCGAACACTCCCGAACCTGCGCCAACGGAAACAATGGGTGATCCATACGCCGAAGCCGCTAAAAAGATCGGCTCGACTCCCGTGTGGATATTTCATGGTGACGCTGACACTGTCGTTCCGCCTGATGAATCACGAAAGATGAATGAAGCGCTGAAGGCTGCGGGCGGCAACGTTCAATACACGGAGTATGAAAAGGTTGGTCACAATTCCTGGGACAAAGCCTATGCCGAGCCTGAACTGATGAAATGGCTGTTGGGACACAAACTCGCTTCGCCAGGAAGTAAATGATTCGGCTGATGACTGCTGAAAAAACATTGGGGATAGGATGCGGCTGCCGACCGTCACCCTACCCCCAGAAAAAAGAGCGAGACGTTGAATGACCTCTCGCTCAAAGAACGTGAAGCGAGCAGGACTCCCCAGAACCACTCGCTTCTAAGAACGGAACCGGAATCCCCACTCCGTTATTCCGTCCCCGATGCTCTCTCCAAATGTCAGGCAGCACATGCCATCTGACACGGATAAATTATTCCAGACGGCGTTCATTGCATATACGTAATTCTACGTGTTTTCGAGTTTTGATTTTTCTAAATGCGATCAACTAACTTACCGATCGGACAGTAAAAGGGCTTGCCGAAATCCCGCTGTCGGCTATAATGCATTCGCAACTCCGCATAGCTGATTAAGATCAGCATCATAAAAATTCAAGATAACTGAATAAACGCATAAGCGAGCAACCAACAAGATTGGTGACCGACTAATGACTGAAGTAGTAGCAGGAGAAGATTTCTTTCCGAAGGCTGGCTAAGGGTTCTGAGAGTAAACACGGTTCGGAGAATCGTAGGCGAAGACCTCACCGCACAGGCTCTCGTAAAAAGCCCTCGGCTCTCCGCACCTTATCTCAACATTTTCTATGTTAAGGAGAAATCTATGCGACGTTCCGTCAGCTACGTATTTTCGCTGTGTCTGGTGATCGTTGCCCTGGCAGCTTCCGCATTTGCACAAGCTCCCGTAGGCACAATCAGCGGCACAGTAACAGACCAGTCGGGGGCAGTTATACATAACGCCTCCATCATTATTCGCAATAAAGCCACCGGCTTCGAACGAGTGACCAAGTCCGAAAGCGACGGCAGTTATTCCGCTCCGGCGTTACCGGCTGGCGGGTACGAAGTCAAAGTTCAAATGCAGGGGTTCCGCACTCTGCTACAGGAAATCGTTGTCGCAACCGGCACAGTCACCAATCTCAGTTTACAACTTGAGGTCGGACAGACCACCGAAATTGTAACCGTTGAAGGTTCCAGTTCGGCGCAGATCAACACAGAATCTCATTCGATTGATGGGGTCATCACCAGGCAGAAGATTCAGGAATTGCCGCTCAACGGTCGCAGCTTCCTGCAACTTGCATTTCTGGAACCGGGAGTGACCGCATCGCCCGGCACGACATCTCAATACAACTCATTGTTTTCAGTCTCGATTCTGGGTGGCGATTCGGCCAGAACGGCAATTACTGTAGATGGCGGTAATGTCCGTAATGCGATCGAAGGCAACACCGGAATGAACTTCTCGCAGGAAGTCGTGCAGGAATTCCAGCTTTCATCCACAAATTTCGACCTTTCAACAGGCATCACCTCGGTCGGAGCGGTCAATATTGTCACCCGAACGGGCGGCAACGAGTTCCACGGTTCCGGCTACTTCTTTTTCCGCGATGACAATATGTCCGCGTACCCCGGTTTAAGGCGTATCTGCCAGGAACCTGCTGCTCCGGCGCTTTGCAATAATTCCGGTGAACGTGACGTGATTGAGAATCCCTTCTTCGCACGCCGGAACCCCGGTGTCTGGGTTGGCGGTCCGATTATCAAGAATCGTCTTTTCTTTTTCTCCAACTACGAATATACGAATCAGACGTCAATCGTCACCTATCAACCCAATTACGCTCCGGCCAACAATCTGGCTGGCAACTTCTCCAGCCCCTACAAGGGTCATTTGTTCAGCACCCGTCTGGACTGGAAAGTTACGGACAAACACAACGCATTTTTGCGTTACTCTCATGACCAGAACAGAGGGTTCGGCCCGCAGGGTGGAGCGGCGCTTCAGTCGAACTGGTTGCAGAACAAGAATTTTTCGGATCAAGGCGTGCTTGGCATAACGTCCGCGTTTACGCCGACTCTGGTCAACGACTTTCGCTTCAACTTCACTTACTGGCAGAATCGCAATCTGTTTCCGGACAGTTCGGTTTGCCCAAATTGCGTTGGTTTGAATTTTCCTCAACTTAACATCAACGGAACCAATGTCACCGTTGGTAATACGTCAAACGCAACACAGGGACGCGATCTGCGGCGTTTTACCTTCATTGACACCGTGACCTGGCAAAAAGGCTCACACCGCATGCGTTTCGGCACTGAGTTCGAATATGCTCCTGGCACTGGTTTCTGGGGTTATTGCGACCCGGCCTGTACAGTGGGCTTTTCACCAGATTTCATCCGTCAGACAGTCGGACCTCTGGTTCCTGCGCCGGTTTTTGCTGCGCTGTTCCCGACGTTGCCGACGACAATCAGTTCCGGTCAGGATTTGCTCAACTTGCCATTTGCGGGCGCGGTCGTAGGCGTTGGTGATC
>CAYRQB010000028.1:0-33021 GCA_964426025.1 uncultured Heliomicrobium sp. | reverse complement strand
TCTGTGTTTTCATCTTTTTGTTATTGAGCCGCGCGCCTTACTTTCGCGGCGGCAGTTTTTCGCCTTCATCTCAAATCCTTAATATCAGGGAATCTGGAAATCCAAAGTTCACCTATGGCACAAGAAGAAAAATTCGTTCGTGGTCTAGGTCTGCTCGATTCCACGATGATCGTAGCGGGTTCGATGATCGGGTCGGGGATCTTTATCGTTTCGGCGGACATGGCCAGGCAGGTTGGTTCGCCCGGCTGGCTTTTGGTAGCGTGGCTGATTACGGGCTTTCTGACTCTGGTCGGCGCGCTCAGTTACGGCGAACTGGCGGCGATGATGCCGAAAGCCGGAGGCCAATACGTTTACCTGCGTGAAGCGTTTTCGCCATTGTGGGGATTTCTGTACGGTTGGACGCTGTTTCTGGTCATCCAGACCGGAACGATAGCGGCGGTCGCCGTCGGATTCGCGCGTTATCTTGGCGTGCTGTGGCCGACGGTTTCAGAAACCAACTACATCATCAAACCTATTCATCTGGGATCGAGTTACGCCATTTCGCTTTCGACCGCGCAGCTTGTCGGCGTGTTGATGATTGCGTTGCTGACCTGGATGAACACTCGCGGTTTGAAACTGGGCAAATTGGTGCAGAACGTCTTCACCTTTGCCAAGACTGGCGCTTTGATCGCTTTGATCGTGCTGGGCGTGACGGTCGGATATCAGGCAATCGCCGCTGGAGCGAACTTCGGCGATTTATGGACTGTTCGCGGCAGTTTGCAGGATGTGGGACACGGATTGACCGCCGCCACTATGTTTGGGTTGTTCGTCGCAATTTGCGTGTCGCAAACCAATTCGTTGTTTTCTTCCGACGCCTGGAACAACATCACCTTCACCGCAGGTGAAGTGAAAGAACCGAAACGCAACATCCCATTGTCGCTGGCCTTCGGGACAATTCTGGTCATCAGTTTGTATCTGCTGGCCAACGTCGCTTATCTGACTTCGCTGCCGTTTGAATCCATTCAGCAAGTTCCCAGCGACCGCGTGGCTTCGGCAACCGCCGATGTGATCTTTCCCGGATACGGAGCCAGCATCATGGCCGTCGCCATCATGATTTCGATCTTCGGCTGCAATAACGGATTGATACTGGCCGGTTCCAGAGCCTATTACGCGATGGCTCGCGACGGATTGTTTTTTCAATCCGTCGGCGAACTCAATCGTCATGCGGTTCCGGCCTGGGGATTGGTTATTCAATTCATCTGGTCCGCATTTCTGATTTTGCCGCGAACGATTCAGACCGCAGCGGACGGATCGGTCAGTTACGGAAACCTTTACGGCAATTTGCTGAATTATGTGATTTCAGCGGCGCTGATTTTCTACATCCTGACGATAGCCGGAATCTTCTTGCTTAGGTCGAAGAGGCCGGATGTTGATCGTCCTTACAAGGCGTTCGGCTATCCGCTAATTCCCGCGCTTTACATTGTCGGCGCGGCGGTGATTCTGGTCGTGCTGTTTATTTACCAAACGGCAACCACCTGGCCGGGATTGTTGATCGTGCTGACGGGCGTGCCGGTTTACTTTTTGTGGCGGGCACAGGCGCGCAAACGCGGCGTGGTTCCGGTCGAAGCTCTGGGCGATTGAAAGAGCCGACAATTTGTTCGACGGCAATCACGGCTGTCATAAACTTTCACCCTATCAACCTCTGTAATAAATCATCAAAAATTTTAAGGAGGCTTCAATGTCACTTTTCGCAACGAAGTCAATTGATCTGATCATCGCCGAGGCGCAGGAAACCGGCGAGCATACTTTGAAAAAGGCGCTCACTTCGCTTGACCTGACCATGCTCGGAGTCGGAGCGATCATCGGCACGGGAATCTTCGTGCTGACCGGACAGGCCGCCGGACGACATGCCGGTCCTGCCGTGGTCATTTCCATGATTCTGGCGGGAATTGTCAGCGCGTTCGCCGCGCTTTGTTATTCGGAATTTGCCGCCAGCGTTCCGATTTCCGGTTCGGCATACGCCTACGGTTACGGCACACTCGGCGAATTCGTCGCCTGGATCATCGGCTGGGATTTGATTCTGGAATACGCTTTCGGCGCGGCAACCGTTTCGGTCGGATGGTCTGGTTACCTGATAAGCCTCCTTAATGACTTCGGCATAACTTTCCCGGCCAGGCTGACCGTTGGCCCGTGGAATACCGTAACGCTGGCCGATGGCAGCCAGGTTTCAGGGCTTATCAATCTGCCGGGTGTGTTGATCGCAGTCGGAGTGACGTTGTTGCTGATCAAGGGGATCAAGGAATCGGCTTCGTTCAATTCGATCATCGTTTTGATCAAAGTGCTGGTCGTTGTGCTGTTCATCGTCGCGGGAATCGGTTACGTCAGCAAAGGCAATATGGGAATCGGTTGCACGCCGGGCACGCCCGGGTGCGCGGAATTTATGCCTAACGGTTTCGGCGGCGTCATCACCGGAGCCGCAGTGATCTTTTTTGCTTACATCGGCTTTGACGCGGTTTCGACCGCCGCTCAGGAAGCCAAGAATCCTCAGAAAGACATGCCCATCGGAATCATCGGCTCGCTGGCGATTTGCACCGTGCTTTACGTGCTGGTGGCCGGAGTCATGGTCGGAGTGGTTGATTACAAGCTGCTGACCGACGCTGCTGCTCCGATTGCCGTAGCGGTTGACGCCGCCCTGCAATTGGCTCAAGGAACGACGATGGGTAAAATCCTGGCCGTTTTCCCAACTATCATCAAAGTCGGCGCAGTGCTTGGACTGAGTTCGACGATGGTCGTCATGGTCATGGGACAACCGCGCGTTTTTTATTCGATGTCCAAAGACGGTTTGTTGCCGACCTGGGCGGCCAAAGTCCATCCCAAATACAGGACTCCGCATGTGACGACCGCCATTACAGGAACGATTGTCGCCATACTGGCCGGATTCGTTCCCATAGGATTGCTGGGCGAACTGGTCAGCATCGGAACCCTCTTTGCGTTCGTGATCGTGGGAACGGGCATCATCATTTTGCGCAGAACCAATCCGGGAATGAATCGTCCGTTCAAAGTGCCGCTGTCACCGTTCATCCCGATTGCGACGGTGGTTTCGGCGGCCTATCTGATGAACAGCCTGCCGCTGGACACCTGGATTCGGCTGATTGACTGGATGTGCATCGGTCTGGTTGTTTACTTCGCATACAGCTATTCCAACAGCAGACTCGGTTCAGGAAACGGCAATCAAACCGAGACGACTGCGCCTGAAAAAGTCTCGCCTCCGATAGCGGCAATTATCGGAATCGTCGCTACAATCGTCCTGACCATCTGGCAGGTGAACAAATACATAGCCAATGCCGGGATGCTTGATTACGGCATTCGACTGTTCTTCTGGGTGGTCGTGGGATTGCTGGTCATCATGCTGATGTACGGCAAAAAAGACACCAGCGGCGCCAGAAGTCCGAAGGTCAAAATGATCGGTCTGACTGTGTCATTGGTCAATTTGTTGGCGTGGGTCGGAATCACTTACTGGTTCTTTGCCCATTACAGCCAACTGCACAACAGGTAATCGCTGATAGACCGGCCTAATCAGGTTGGAAAAGAGAACGGCGGCTCAAAATCGGGCTGCCGTTTTCTTTTGAAAGACACGCATTTTCTCACTGCCTGGTCTGCATCAAGCTGGCGCGTTGTTCCTGATATTTCTTCCTCAGCATCAGCGTGAATGCCATTTCGTAATTGACTGATCGCAGAGCCAGTCTGGTTTCGGCGATCAGCGTCACGCATCCGTAGAATAGAAACAGTGTCCCGATGATTCCCAACAGGTTTGGAACCCAGGCCGCGTATTTGAAGACGGCGACGAAGCCTATGGCAACCATTGCCGCGACGAACAGGCTCAGCGCCAGATAAAAGCTGGTCAGCGATGTTTGAATCAATCGGCTGCGGCGGGTGTGAATGGAAAGCTGTCGGTCGAATTCCGCGCGGCGCTCTTCGGGGAAATCCATCTCCTCGGATTTCGATAACTCTTCGATCGAACGGCTGAGGTCGCGAACGCGGTCAACGATTCGCGCCAGCCTGGTCGAAGTTGAAAAGACCAAAGTGCCGCAGGCGGAAATCAGCACCGCCGGAGTGATCATCGCGCTGAGGATATTCAGCGCATTCAGCGCCTTCGATAAATCTTCCATACCTTTTTTTCCGCACACCGAAATCAACCGCCCATTCGATTGATTCGCACAGCCAGTTTGAAATCCTTGTCGGTCAATCCGCCGACATCGTGAGTCATGACGCTGAGCCGGACATTGTTCCAGCCGTGAATCAGAATATCCGGATGGTGATCCATCGCTTCGGCTTCATCGGCGACGCGACTGACGAAGGCCATCGCAGCCTTGAAATTTTCCAGCTTGAAATCACGAATCAGCCAATCGCCTTCGCGACGCCAACCGGTCAGGTGAGACAAAAGCTCGTTGATCTGCTCTTCATTCAGTTTCATAAACCGCTCCTAAACTGTTTCTTTTTGCCGATTACGAGAAACCCAGAACATCAGGAGGTATAACCAAGTGAGCAATGCTCGCATACGAAGCTCGGCTTGCGCAACGTCATCACGCTGTATAGACTTGCTGCTCAATGACGGACATTTATTTACCGTATTAATTTCACTAATCACATACCCTGAACCTCCCCGTAAGCGAGCTTTTTCAACCGCTGTTAGGAGGCACATGACTATATGGTGACTGATCTTATGTTAGAACGCCGCCTTGTGCTCGATCCCCAAACAATCGTCAGCGCTTACCGCTCGATGTATGCATCGCGCCGTATTGACGATAAGGAGATTCAGCTCAAACGGCAAAATCGCGTTTATTTCCAAATCAGCGGCGCCGGTCACGAAGCCGTTTTGGTCGCGGCGGCTCTGTTGCTGAAACCTGGTCACGACTGGTTTTATGCTTATTACCGCGACCGCGCTCTGGCGCTGCATCTGGGCATTACAATTTATGATCAATTGCTGGGTTCAGTAGCCGCCAAGGACGACCCGCTTTCCGGCGCTCGTCAAATGCCATCGCATTGGAGCAACCCCGAACTTCATTTCGTTTCGCGTTCTTCCTGCACAGGCATGCAGTTTCTGCAGGCAGTCGGCGCGGCAGAAGCCGGTTATCGTTATTCGCAGATCAAAGAGATTGCCGACCGCGCCAAACATTTCAAATCCGACGAAGTGGTTTACGTGTCAGCCGGTGACGGAACCACCAGCGAGGGCGAATTCTGGGAATCGCTCAACACGGCTTGTAATCTGAAGCTTCCGCTTTTGTATCTGATCGAAGATAACGGTTACGCCATTTCCACTCCGGTTGAAGTTCAAACGCCCGGCGGCAGCATTTCGCGCGTGGTCAGCGGATTCCCTGACCTGTACATAGCCGAATGCGACGGAACCGATCTGTTTGAAAGTTATGGAACGTTGAAGGGCGCAATAGAACATTGCCGCCAACGGCGAGGTCCGGCCCTGGTTCATGCGCACGTCATTCGTCCTTATTCGCATTCGCTGTCGGACGACGAATCGCAGTATCGCCCCAAAGAAGAGCTGGCCGAAGACGCGGCTCGCGACCCGATTGCCAAGCTGGGCAAATTCATGGTTCGCGAAGGCATACTGAATCAGAACGAACTGCAAAATTTGCGCGACGAAGTTGACGCCGAAATCAGGGAGGCGACAGAGCGCGCTCTGGCAGTTCCTCAACCGCCAAAAGATTCGGCGCTGAACTATGTTTATTCGCCGGATGTTGACCCGACTTCAAAAGAATTCGACACCGAAGACCAGGCGGAATTGAGCGGCAACGAAGCTACGATGGTTGATTTGATCAACCGTTGCCTGCACGAAGAGATGGAGCGCAATCCGCGCATTGTCGTGCTTGGCGAAGACGTAGCCGACGCCAGTCGCACCGAATACCTGAGCCGCGTCAAAGGCAAAGGCGGTGTATTCAAAGTAACCGCAAATTTGCAGCGCCGATTCGGCAGCGACCGCGTCTTCAACACTCCGTTGGCCGAAGCCAACATCGTTGGTCGAGCGATGGGAATGGCGACTCGCGGATTGAAACCCGTAGCCGAAATTCAGTTCTTCGATTACATCTGGCCCGCTTTCATGCAGATGCGCGACGAAATTTCGGTCCTGCGTTGGCGGTCGAACAACACCTGGAAATGCCCGATGGTGGTTCGCGTACCAATCGGCGGTTATCTGACCGGCGGAGCGATTTATCACAGCCAGTCCGGAGTTTCGACTTTCACGCAAATTCCCGGTTGGCGAGTGGTCATGCCTTCAAACGCGCTGGATGCCAACGGATTGCTGCGCACGGCCATTCGTTCGGACGACCCAGTGTTGTTTCTGGAACACAAACATCTGTATCGCCAGACTTACAACAAGAGCCAATATCCGGGCAGCGATTTTCTTATTCCCTTTGGCAAGGCGAAGGTCGTTCGCGAAGGTTCCGATCTGACAATCGTCACTTACGGCGCACTGGTTCAGCGCTCGCTGGTTGCAGCAAAACGAGCCGCCGAATCCGATATTGACGTCGAAGTAATTGATCTGCGCAGCTTGAATCCATACGACTGGGCGGCCATCGAACGCAGCGTCAAAAAGACCAATCGCGTCATCGTCGCTCACGAAGATTCGATCTCGTGGGGTTACGGCGCGGAAATCGCTGCGCGTATCACCAACGACCTGTTCGATCATCTGGATGCGCCGGTCAAACGCATCGGCGCTCTGGATTGCTTCGTCGCTTATGCGCCGCAAGTCGAAGACGCCATACTGCCGCAGGTTGACGACGTTCTGAAAGTGATTCAGGAAACGGCGGCTTATTAACCCGCAACGCAGGCATCTTTGCCCGCGTGCATTCCGACAATGACAGATTCTCTGACCGGAAAACTCGCTGGCGTTTACGCCGGAAAGCATAAAGGCGAAGGCAAAATCCAAATTGCCAATGCCGAATTGATTGCCGGACATGGCCTGCGCGGAGACAGCCACGCAGGCCATGATCCGCGCCGCCAGATCAGCCTTTTCGCACAGGAAACGCTAAGCCAACTTTTGGCCGAAGGATTCCACATCACGCCGGAGCAATTGAGCGCCAACCTTCTCACTGAAAACCTGGAACTCGACTCGCTCAAACCCGGCACACAGCTTTGCGTCGGCGGAGCGGTGCTGGAAATTGTCGAAGCCCGTCAGCCCTGCCGCAACATCACGCGTATTGACAATCGTCTGCCAAAACGACTTTACGGGCAATGCGGCTTGCTCGCTCGCATCATCAAGGGCGGCGTTGTCGCCACCGGGGATAACATAGAAATCACCGCATCAGCTCAACATACACTTTTCTGAAATCTGAACTAACGAATCAATGGCCGATCATCAGTTCATTGCCCTGATAGCCATCAATCAACAAAAAAATCGCTTGAGCGGAAAACCTGAAACAGTGTAAAAGATGGCGTCCCCGTTGCCGCTGATTTGGTTTCTTGATTTCATGAAACAAGCTGGACGGATTGCCAACAGCCTGTGACTTGAACCAATCAAACGAATACCATCTAATACCAACCTCTCCAATGAAACTGCCCGTATCTTCAATTTCCGGATTTTGAAAGGGAATACTTCTGTGGTTGAACACAAAAAATCATTGCTTGAAAAAATTGCTTCGCGCTCGGCGCGCGTGGGAGTCATAGGACTCGGTTATGTAGGTTTGCCGCTGGTCGTGGAATTCGCGCACAGCGGATTTGAATCAACCGGCTTCGAGGTGGACGAACGAAAAGCCGACGTCATCAATCGCGGCGAATCATACATTCCCGATGTGCCGACGCTTCAGGTTGCGGAAATGGTCACAGCCAAACGTCTCAGCGCGACGACCGATTTCGCCAAGCTGAAAGATCAGGACATCGTCATCATTTGCGTGCCGACGCCGCTTCGTAAAACCAAAGACCCTGATGTTTCCTACATTCTGGCCGCTTCGGAAAAGATTCAGGCGACGCTTCGTCCCGGCCAATTGATCATTCTGGAATCAACCACCTATCCAGGCACAACCGACGAGGTGTTAAAACCCATATTCGACGAAACCGGATTGAAGCTGGATGAAGATTACTTTCTGGCTTTTTCGCCGGAACGCGTTGATCCGGGCAACGAAAAATACAACACCAAAAACATCACCAAAGTCGTCGGCGGCGTGACTGCCGTCAGCGCCGAAGTCGCAGCGGCGGCATACGGCGCGATTGTTGATCACGTTTATCCGGTCAGTTCGGCGCGCGTGGCTGAAACCTGCAAGTTGCTGGAAAACACTTTCCGGGCGGTAAACATCGGCCTGGTCAACGAACTGGCTCAGCTTTGTCATACGCTGGGCATTGACACCTGGGAGGTGATCAGCGCGGCGGCGACCAAGCCATTCGGTTTTATGCCGTTTTATCCGGGGCCGGGCATCGGCGGACATTGCATCCCGCTCGATCCGCATTACCTGTCGTGGAAAGCGCGAATGCATGGTTTTGAAGCTCGCTTCATTTCGCTGGCCGAAGAAGTCAATTCGCGCATGCCCGAACACGTCGTCGAACTCATCTCAAAGGGTTTGAACAACCATCGCAAACCTGTCAACGGATCGAAGGTGCTGATTCTGGGCGTGGCTTACAAACGCGACATTGACGATATGCGCGAAAGCCCGGCGCTGGCGATCATCGAACAGTTGCAGGAATTGGGCGCGGATGTCAGCTTCCACGATCCGTTCGTGCCGGAAATTCATCTGGAAGGCAATGGCCGTCAAATGCGCGGCATAGAATTGAGCAGCGAGGTTGTCACCGAATCCGATTGCGTGGTGATTGTCACCAATCACAGCAAGCTGGATTACGAGTGGGTGGCTGACAAGGCGAAGTTGGTGGTTGATACCCGCAACGCAACGCGAGAATTACGCGACGAGCGTTTCGACGGCAAAATCATCAGGTTGTAGTCGGGTGGATGCTCAGAGTTCACGTTTCAGCGTGTTGATTGTGGTAACACGCTGTAGCGCGAACTCTGAGCGATGAACTCAGAACAATACTGTTTTTAGCGGCGAGCTTTTCGGGCGTAATATCCCTGCTTGGTTCGAACGCTGAGTTCCGGTTTGGAAATTTGAACTTCGACGTTGCGCCAACGACCATCGAAACGGTCGTTGGTTGATTCGTAAGTCAGCGTGTATTGCTGGCGCAATTCCTCTACGGTGTTTTCAAATGCTTCTCGCAGTTTTCCGCCGCCCGCTGCGCTGAAAAATCTGCCGCCGGATTTGGCGGCCATTGTCTTCATGACTGCGGCGTTGTTATCCCGCCTTTGAGTTCTGTAAACCGCGGCGTCACTCAAATCAACCACGTAAACTGAAATCTGAGCATCGGAAACTTTCCGCATCGCCTGATCAAACGAAGCCTTGCTTCTGGTGTCGGCTCCGTCTGAAACCACCAGAATCGCCCGGCGACGTTCTTCGCGTTCAGCTAACGCATCGGCGGCTTTGACGATGGCATCGTACAGAGGCGTTTCGCCCTCAGCGCGCATATCCCAAACCGCGTCGGGTATGTCGCGAATGTCAGTGAAATCCTGAAGAGTTTTGACCTTGAAACCGCTGAAGCTGTAAATGGCAAAGGTGTCGCCGACTCGCAATCCGTCAACGAAGTTCGCGCAAGCCGCCCGCGCCAACGTCAGTTTGTTTTCCATGCTCAGGCTGGCATCGAGCAGTATCGCTACCGAAAAAGGTTTTTCATCGTAAGTGAAGCTGAGAATCTTCTGCTGCCATTTGTCCTCGAAGACCTTGAAATCTTCCATCTTGAGGCTGGAGATATAACGATCATTGGCATCGGTGATTGTCAGGTTGAGGACGACCAGATCGGTATCGAAGGTCAGAGTCTCTTCCGACTTTTCGGTTTTTGATTCGGTCTTTTGTTGCTCTTGTTTTTTTTGCTGATCTTGCTGGCGGGCGCTTGTCGAATTCAGCGCAAGGCCGAAAGCCAGCAGTAAAAGGCCTAACCTGCGGCTCATAGCATGTACCTCCGATAACAGATTGTCAGTGCATGGAGTGATTTATCTTCAGTTCAGGTAATTGCGAAGAATTCTAACCAACTGAATGATCTCGGTCGCTTCTTCGACGACCGTGAATGAAACGACGTGGCGCGAGGTTTTGGCCATGCCGTCGTTCAAACGCTCGCTGACTTCCTGCAATTGTTTCAATGTATCGGCCAGATTTTCCGGCGGCGATTCCAAAGGTTCGTCTTTGGATCCGCCAAATTCAGAGCGAATCTGTTTGGCCGCTTTTTCAATTTCTTTCAATTGTTTTTCAGACGAACGCGGCAAACGGCCATTGGTCGCGGATTTGAATAACGATTCGACATCTTCCTTGATCCGAAAACCTTTGCTCAGCAGTTTCTTGTGCTCTTCTTCTTCGCGTTTGATCTGCATGCGTTTGAGCGTGTCGCGCATGGTTTCGCTTTGCTCATCCGCTGGAACCACCTGTCCGGCGCTGGCGCTCTGCCCGCTTTGCGCCTGAACCGCCGAAGCAGTCAAAAGCAAAAACGCGACTAGGACAAGAAACCGAACCTGCATGGCAATTCAATCAATACTCACAGTTCAAAATGCGGCGGCTACTGCGTCCGCTGCTGTTTTTCATACTCAAATCAATGCCCAGAATTTTGCCCGCCAACCCGCGAAGCACTTCGTCTTCCAGCCGTCCGTTCGATTGGCAATCAATCCATTTGTTGGGGTTCAGAACATCGGCAATGCGACCCTGAATATTGGCGCCGATCAGAAGCTGCGACCGAGTCTGATCCAATGGCAAGGCTGTGATTTCCAGCGAATATCTGCCCTGCACCCAATTGCGAACATCTCCGGCGGGAAGCGTGCCCAGATATTCCAGATCGGTTTTTGTCGTCACGCCTTTGGTAAAGCTGACGGGTTTGGTGACGATTTTTCCTTCACCGGGTTTGCTCAGATTATCGTCAATTTGAATCGAGCAGATTTTGAGCACTTCCCGCACTCCTTCCAGAATTTTCTCGCGCGGCAAACTGATCGTGTACGGATTATCAAGCGGCGGCTCGGTCTTCGGACGATCGAAGGTAAATTGAGCTTGAGCCGTAATCGCCGAAAAAGCGACGAACACAACTGCCATTAAAAACAAACGCCATTTCAACTTGGTCATAAAGTGTTTTATTTCTCTGCGGAAAAAGCTGCTCTGACCGGTCGGTCATCGCTGCCTGTGACAATAAACTTCGGAGGTGTGCAGGCATTCACACAATAACAGTTTATCTCCGGCTGCATCAAGCCGGGCTTTGCAATAGCGAGAATCCGGCGAAAAAGAAAAGATTCCGCCCGGCAATTGGTGTGGAATAAATAGGCAAGCCGGGCGGATGTTATTCGACAGGTGGTTGCGATAGGAATTGAAGATTATTTCAGTGGCTGACCGCCAAACGACGCGGAGCGATAAAATCGGCGGCGATCTTCGATGTGCTCAAGGCTTCACGCAGGATTTTCCTTCCGCGATTCAATCGCGACATGACTGTGCCAAGCGGAATGTTCAACGTCGTGGCGATCTCTTTGTACGAAAACTCCTGAACGTCGGCCAGCATAACGACCGAGCGATATAGCGGCGGAACTTTTTCAAAGGCCGCCAGAATTTCTTCGTCGGTCAGATGCTCTGCCGGCGCAGGATTGTAAACGGCGGTTTCAGCCAGCTTCTGTTCGCAAACATCAGACACAGGCAAACGGAACAATTTGCGGCGTTGATGAGACGCGACGTGGAAAAGGATTTTGAAAAGCCAGGCGCGGCAGTTGGTTCCAGGTTCAAAGCGATGGAACGATTTCCAGGCTTGCAGGAATGTTTCCTGAACAATGTCTTCGGCTTCGGTTTGATTGCCGATTACACGGCGCGCGATGCGAAACAGGTCGTTGAGATGCGGCAGCGCGGCGGATTCAAATTCGCGGAAATTCTTCTGAACGTCCGCTTCTGAAGTTGCATTGTTCGATTTCATCCAATTGAACATTTCGTTACCTCCTCGCCGATTAATGCGCGATGCGGAAACGAAAGCTGCCACGTCAGGCAAAAAATTTTCTGCCATTTCGAAGGCGTTGACTTGAAATCACGTAATTGCTCAAACCTGCTGGTTTGAATCGCGGCAAACCCGCTTGTTATCGCGCGCGACGCTGACCCGGCTGGGCCGTTACGAAACAACGATGAAAGATTTTGACGACAAAAAGAGAGTAGAAATCACACAGTTGCTGATGGCCTGGAGCGACGGCGACAAGCAAGCGCTCGAATCGCTGATTCCGCTTGTGTACGACGAACTGTACAGGTTGGCGCGCAGTTATATGAACCGCGAACAGGCCGGACATACATTGCAAATCACCGCTCTGGTAAACGAAGCGTATTTGCGGCTGGTCAATTGGAAAGAAGCGCGTTGGGAAAACCGCTCGCATTTTTTTGGAGTGGCTGCGCAATTGATGCGGCGAATACTGGTGGATTTCGCTCGCTCTCGCAATTACGAAAAACGCGGCGGCGGTTTGCGGCAGGTTGAATTGGACGAAGTTGCAAGTCTGGCAGTCCGTCGCGATGCCGATTTCGTCACGCTTGATGATTCGCTGAAAAGTCTGGCGGAAATTGATCAGCGCAAAAGCCGGATTGTCGAAATGCGTTTTTTCGGCGGTTTGAGCGTCGAGGAAATTGCCGAAGTGTTGGACGTTTCGCCGCGCACTGTGATGCGTGAATGGAGTTTGGCTCGCGCCTGGCTGTACAGGGAAATGAGCCGAGACGAACAGGCACAGTGCTATTAACGAAAACGCTTTGTTTATTTGGTTGATGACAAAAATCTTTCGTCTGTTTGGCAGCTTCCGTTGCCTTTTCGCGCATTAGCATTCGGGCTGATAAGCGAACGCATACCGAGCGTCCAAAAATCTACAGGAATCGAGGCAAAGGAAGATGAGTTCTGACAGGTGGCAACGGATCAACGAGATTTATTACGGCGCGCTTGAGCGCAATACGAATGAGCGCGGAATTTTTCTGAACGAGGTTTGCAACGGCGACGAAGAGTTGTCCAATGAAGTCAAATCCCTGCTCGAATCGAACGACGAAGCCGGAGATTTTATGAACGCTCCGGCTTTGGAAGTCGCCGCCAAAACGATCTTCGGCGAGCCCGGACAATCCCTGATCGGCCAAAGGATATGTCATTACCGCATTCAATCTCTGATTGGCGCGGGCGGGATGGGAGAAATTTATCTGGCCGAAGACACTCGGCTCAATCGCAAAGTCGCGCTGAAATTGCTGCCGCGTCAGTTCACGCAGGATTCCGATCGCGTCCGCAGATTCAAGCAGGAAGCCCGTGCGGCTTCGGCGCTCAATCATCCGCACATCGTGACGATCTTTGAAATCGGCGAAGAAAGCGGGTGGCATTACATCGTCAACGAATTCATTGACGGCCACACTTTGCGACAGCGTTTGTCGGCCAGCCCTGTCAGACTGTCCGAAATAATCGAAATGATCATACAGGCTGCCGGGGCATTGGCCGCCGCGCACGAAGCCGGAATCGTGCATCGAGACATCAAGCCGGAGAACATCATGGTTCGCCGCGACGGTTACGTGAAGGTGTTGGATTTCGGCATAGCCAAACTGACAGAGCGGTTCGGGGTTGATCATCCGACGCGAACCGACAGTTTTTCGTCGTCGCATGAAACCATCCACACCGATCCCGGCCACGTCATGGGTACGGCGCATTACATTTCCCCGGATCAATTGCTGGGGTTGGAACTGGACGGACGCAGCGATGTTTTCAGCCTGGGCGTTGTGCTTTATGAAATGATCGCAGGCCGAACGCCCTTCGATGGCGCTACGCCGGGCGCGGTGATCGCGGCGATTTTGAACGAAGAGGCTATGCCGCTGGCTCGCTTCTCGCGTTCGCTGCCTGCCGATTTGGAACGCATCGTCGAGAAAGCTTTGAGGAAGGATCGCGAAGAACGTTATCAGGTCATCAAGGATTTCGCGCTCGACCTGAAAAATCTGAAGCTTGAGCTTGAAATGGAAGCCAGACTCAAACGCGCCAGCATCGCTTTTCCGGCTGACGGCACGGAATCCGGTAACAAGCTGACGCCGGAATTGCCAACCACCACAGAACCGGTTTCGGGCAAACACCAGCGCGAGCCGATTGCCAAACTGGAACCAGTCGGTGGTGCGGTTCCGCTCGATTCGCAGTTTTATATCGAAAGGACTACCGATCACGAATTCCGCGAAGCCATCTCGCGTCAGGACAGTGTGGTGCTGGTCAAAGGCGCGCGGCAGGTTGGCAAAACTTCTCTGCTCGCACGCGGTCTGCAATACGCGCGTTCGAGCGGAGCAAAAATTGTCCTGACAGATTTTCAATCCCTCAGCGCTGAATATCTGACTTCGTCGGATAAATTGATTTTGACTTTGGCTGAAACGCTGGCCGATCAACTCGGGCTGGATGTGTATCCGAATGAGATGTGGAATTCGTTTCTCAGTCCGGGCATCAATTTTGAACGCTTTCTGCGCCGCGAAGTTCTGGGCAAGATCGAAACTCAACTGGTTTGGGGATTGGACGAGGTGGATCGTCTGTTCAGTTGCGATTTCGGCAGCGACATTTTCGGACTGTTCCGATCGTGGCATAACAAACGCGCGCTGGATCCCGAAGGCCCCTGGCGTGGTATGACGATGATCATCGCTTATGCGACTGAAGCTCATCTGTTCATCACCGATCTGAATCAATCGCCTTTCAACGTCGGAACACGGTTGGCGCTGGAAGATTTTACTTCGACGCAGATTGCTGAGTTAAACGAGCGATATGGTTCGCCGCTCCGTGATCGCGCGGAGATAGCGCGTTATTACCGTCTGCTGGGCGGGCATCCTTATCTGGTCAGGCGCGGTTTGCACGAAATGACCGCGCGCAACTGGACGTTGCCGGAATTGGAAACTCAGTCCGATCACGACGAAGGACCTTTCGGCGATCATCTGCGCCGGATTCTGGTATCGCTGACTCAAGACCCAATGCTTTGCGAAGTCGTGCAAAACGTTTTGCAAGGCCGTCCATCGGCAAACACGGACAGTTTTTACAGGCTTCGCAGCGCAGGATTGATGTCCGGAGATTCCGTTCGCGACCTGCGTCCGCGTTGCCAGTTGTATGCAACGTATCTGGAAAAACATTTGTTGTGACGACGATCGCCAACCACAAAATTTCATATCGCAGCTTTTACATCGTCGGCGGCACGCTCAGGCGCGACGCCGAATGTTACGTCGAACGCCAGGCCGACGCGCAGCTTTACGACGCGCTCAAACGCGGCGAGTTCTGTTACGTTTTGACTTCGCGGCAAATGGGCAAATCTTCGTTGATGGTGAGGACTGCTTCGCGTTTGCGCGAAGAAGGCGTTGGCGTGGCGGTGCTGGATCTGACCGCCATCGGACAGAACGTCAACGCCGAACAATGGTACGGCGGATTGTTAGGCCAGATCGGGCAGCAACTCGATCTGGAAGATGAACTGTTGGATTTCTGGGCTGAGCATTTGCAGTTCGGCCCGATGCAACGTTTGATGCTGGCGATTCGCCGCGTGGTGCTGCCGCGTTACGTCGGGTCGGTGGCGATCTTCGTTGACGAAATTGACGCCGTGCGCGGAGTCCCGTTTTCGACCGATGAGTTCTTTGCGGCCATTCGCGAGTTTCACAACTTCCGCACCGAAGACGCGGAACTCGAACGATTGATGTTCTGTCTGCTGGGAGTGGCTTCGCCTGCGGATTTGATTCGCGACACACGGTTGACGCCGTTCAACATTGGCCAGCGAATTGAACTGACGGATTTCACTGAAACCGAAGCAATCTCTCTGACCGCCGGGCTTAATCGCGAAGAGCCGCTGGCTTCGGAGTTGTTGAATCGCATTCTTTACTGGACGGGCGGCCATCCTTACCTGACCCAGCGAATGTGCAAAGCCGTCGCCGACGACAACCGCGTGCTGGACGCGCGAAGCGTTGATCGAATTGGCGAAGAACTGTTTTTCACACGACGCGCCAGCGAACAGGACGACAATCTGTTATTCGTCCGCGAACGGATATTGCGCAGCGAATTTGATCTGGTCAGCCTGCTGACGCTTTACGGGCAGGTTTTGCGCGGAAAGAAAATCGCCGACGAGGAAAGCAATCCGCTGGTGACTGTTCTGCGATTGTCCGGCATCGTTCGCGTCGAAGCCGGTTTGCTGAAACCGCGCAACCGGATTTACGCGTGCGTATTCGACCGTGAATGGATTGCCAAACACATGCCCGACGCGGAAATGCGACGCCAGCGCGCTGCGTATCGGCGCGGTTTATGGCGGGCAAGCGGCATCGCGGCCATCATCATAACTCTGGTCGCAACACTGGCTGTCGTCGCTTTGCGTCAACGCAATCGCGCAACGCAACAGGAACGAGCCAAGAACCGTGCGCTTTATGCTGCGCAGATGAACCTGGCGCAGCATAACTGGGAATATTTCAACTTAGATCGTGTGCTGGGTTTGTTGCGCAATTACGAACCACAACCCGGGCAAGAGGATTTGCGAGGCTTCGAATGGTATTACCTATGGCAGCTTTGTCATGGCGGACGCTTCACCTTGACGAATGCACAGTATGTGCGGCGCATCACCTTTTCCCCTGATGGCAAAGCGCTGGCCACGGTTTCGCCTGAGAGCGTGGCCAGGTTGTGGGACACACAAACAGGAAAAGAGCTACAAACTTTTCCTGTATCTGCCGGAACTTTACTCGACGTAGCTTTCTCGCCGGATGGTCGTTGGCTGGCAACGGTCAGCACTGGAAATCAGGTAGTGGAGGTTTGGGATATTGCGACCAATCGGATCGTGAGTCGTTTCGCGGGCAGCCAGACTGCTTTGACCGATGTGGCTTTTGCGCCGAACGGACAACGACTGGCAGCTTTAAGTATGGATGGCTCAGTCAGGGTTTGGGATGTGAAAACAGGACGGGTTTTGACGACTCGCCAATTTGCGAGTGTGAATGACGTTATTCATGGAATTTGCTTTTCACCCGATGGCCGTTGGCTGGCGGTCAATGGGCGAGGTTGTAAGGTTTGGGATACGGCAACGTGGCAGGAACGTCTATCGCTTCTGATGGGCAAAGTGGTTGGCCAGGTAAGTTTCTCGCCTGACAGCCAATGGCTGGCCGTCCCTCACGCTACAGTGAAAATCATCGCGCTCGGCACAGGCAATGACTTAGCCGAACTGACAGGGCATTTCGATTTTGTGTTTGGAACATCGTTTTCTCCTGACGGCAAACAGTTGGTGACAGCGGGTCGCGACCAAACAATCAAGTTGTGGGATACAAAATGGTGGCGCGAGCAAATCACCATCAAAGGCCATAGCAATTCAATTCTCTCGACACAGTTTGCGCCCGATGGTCAGACGCTGGCCACTGCGGGATTGGATCGCACAGCCAAAGTCTGGCCGCTGACACAAATGCTCAGTCAGCGGCAGTTCAGTACAGAAGTCATATCGCCGATACAGGTGCTCAAGCCAAGCAGAGCGATATTGCAAGCGTTGGCATTTGATGCTGATGGACGGAGGATGGTTTCGGCTGTGACCGAGTTTACCAGTCAGGGCTTAAGCAATCCGGGCGTTAATCTGCGTTTGTGGGATGTGACGACAGGCGCGCAAATATTTAACACGAACGAAAAAGACGCTCCGCTGCACGCGGTGATTTTTTCCGCTGACGGACAGCAAATAATTACGGGCGACGCGTTGGGCGTAATCAAATTTCGCTCTGCTGCGACGGGGCAATTGTTACGCAGCCTGACCAGCCAATTGGGCGAGGTCATCAATCTCGCCTGTTCCGCCGATGGTCGCTGGCTGGCGGCGGGAAGCATTTCGCAGGGGGTCGCGGTATGGGACCTCGCGTCTGAACGCGCTCTGTACACACATAAGTCCAATTCTCCGGTTCTGGGTCTGGCATTTGCGCCAAACAGCCAACGAATCGCGATAGTAGGACTTAATCGCCAGGTGGATTTGTGGAATCCCGCAACCGATCAAGCGCAAGTTTCTTTCCAACTCCATGAACAGGTATCTGACACCTTTGCCACGCTCACGTTCACACCGGACGGACGACAAGTTCTGGTTTCAAATGACGATTCGATTTTGGTATTGGACAGTGTCACCGGACGCGAAATGCATCGTTTTTCCGCCCACGGAAAGGAAATTACCGCAATGTTTTTTTCGCCTGATGGCAAACGTCTGATCACGACGGCAAACGATCGCACGGTGCGGCTTTGGGATTGGATGAACTGGCATGAATTGGCCACCTTTCGGACTGAAATCAATCCAGTGGCAGTTAACCTGAGCCGGAATGGTCAGGTGTTGTCCGTTGTCAATTACAAATTCCTTGTCCAACAATGGCACGCGGCTTCGACGGAAGACGTAGCGGCTCGCCAACGCTAACGAAAAAACGCGACGGAAAATGCGGTGATTGTTGATCGCCTTGTCGGTTTGCCCGCTCGAAGCTCAGCCGTTATAGTTTGGCTTCAATCAAAATCCACACAGTTTCGAGCAATCCTATGAACGACAAACTTGTCATTGCCGGACGCGAGTTCGGTTCGCGTTTGATCATCGGCACAGGAAAATATCGCACAAACGAACAGATGGTTGACGCTTTCAACCGCAGCGGAGCGGAGATGATCACCGTCGCCGTTCGCCGCGTGAATATCACTGACCGCAGCCAGCCCTCGCTGCTGGATTTCATTGACCTCAAACGTTTCGCCATTCTGCCGAACACCGCCGGTTGTTACACGACTGAAGAAGCCGTCAGAACCGCTCGGTTGGCGCGCGAAGTCGGTTTGTCCGATTGGGTCAAAATCGAAGTCATCGGCGATCAGGCGACGCTTTTCCCCGACAACGAAGCCACACTGGAAGCGACGAAGATTCTGGTCAAGGAAGGTTTCACCGTGCTGCCGTATTTCAACGACGATCTGATTATGGCTAAAAAACTGATTGACGCCGGGGCGGCGGCGGTCATGCCGTTGGCCGCGCCCATCGGTTCGGGGATGGGAATTCAGAATCCCAACAACCTGCGAATCATGCGCGAACAAATCACCGAAGTTCCCATCATCGTTGACGCCGGAGTCGGCACGGCTTCGGACGCCTGTTTCGCAATGGAATTGGGCGTGGACGGATTGTTGATGAACACGGCCATTGCCGAAGCCGAAGACCCTGGCTCGATGGCCGACGCGATGAAGCTGGCAGTGCAAGCGGGACGACTGGCTTATCTGTCAGGACGAATGCCGAAACGACTTTACGCCAGCGCCAGCAGTCCAATCAGCGGCGTCGTCCGTTGATGATTCCAGGATCAAGAGAGACAAGGAAAAGCCGATATGTTTCCTTGTCTCTCTATCTACCCTTCACTGATTCTTTCTTTCCACAGCAACCGGGCGCTTGATGAATCCTACTTGCTGAAGGTTCAGACGAGTCAAAGAAGCCGCCCCTTCAGTCAAAGTCAGTTCGTATGAACTTGAGCCGCTGAATGCTCCAACCGCTATCAGATACTCACCTGCTTGCAGTGTGCCGTTGATTTGTTCGACCGTCGTTCGTTCGTTTGTGGAAGAGGCCAGCACACTTATGTTGCCGTTCGCCTCTTCACGCAAAACAAACAAATCCAAATCTGCCGTGGTTGTGAAGTTCAGCAGAAAATTCACCCTCGTGCTTTTATCAAGCGTGAGCAAGAAAAGATCATGCAGTTTTTCTGTTGCGCCGCCTTCGAATTGGATGATCAATTCAGCCGGATCGTCCACATCCGCATCGCCATCAACGACGACCGGGATGGTGACTTCGGTCGCTGTCTCAGGGGAATCGTTCGGTTCGTCTTCGTCAATGTGGCGCAAGCTGCCAACAGTGATGTTGAAATTGACCGGGTTGCTTTCGTCGCTGAGCAATCCGGTTTCAAGATCAAAGGTGAAGACAGTTACTTGAGCCTGACCTGCGGCCAAACCTGTCGGAACCACTGAAGTCAACTGTGTCCCGCCCTGCGCTGCGACTGGCAGAGAAAAATTGACGAACTCATTGTTTTGATAAAACAGCAGAATTGAAACCAACGGCTCGTCGTTGGCAACGTCGTCGTTTTCAATGTCGTAATAGTTCAATCCGAAACCGGTTCCCAACACACGAATGGCATCGCCATCGCGTCCGCTCGGAACTTGTGTGGCTACGTTGACAACCGAACTGATCGTCGGTTTGACAGGCTCGCCCGGATCCCCGGTTAACATGAAATCGAGCGCGTTCGACCGGCTGCCTCTGGAACCGTCCGAAGCTATTCGCCTGACGATGATTACGGCAGGCCCCTGCGTCAAATCCTGCGACGGAACGTTGACAACCAATTGCGTCGCGCTGGCCTGCAAAACACGGGCTTCGCTTTCAATGGAATCTTGACGGAAGATGACGCGATTTTCAGACGCAACTGTGCTGAAATTCGTGCCGGTGATCGTCACCTGATCGCGCGGTTTACCTTGACCGGGTGAAACACCGGTCAACACTGGCGTTGGTATATTCGAATCCTGAACGGTGAAATTGATCGGCGCGCTGATGTCCGAAAGAATGCCCGTGATGTCGTTCACCACCGCTGCGCGAATGTTGACTGCGCCGGACGCAATCGGCGGCACTTCGACGCGAACCGAAACCTTGCCTGTCGAATCAATGACCACCTCGTTCTCGTCCGGGTCGAGAATCCAGATCAAATTGTTGCCGCGCAGGAATCCGAACACGTTGTTGTCGGGAATTGAACTGAAACCGTCGCCTCTGATGGTGATCTTGGCTCCGGCTGGAGCGGCGGACGGATTAACGCCAGTCAGCAATGGCGCGGGCAACGAAACGGTCACGACGGCAAAGGTCTCAAGCGTGTTTCCTCCGAAAGTCGCCGTGGCTCCGATGATGGCTACTCCAGGCCCTGTGCGAGTGACGTTGAATGAAGCTGTGGTTTGTCCGGCGGGTATTGTCACATTGGACGGAACGCCTGCCACCTGCGGATTGCTGCTGGCCAAAGTTATGTTCAGGCCTCCGGCAGTGGCTGGTTGCGTCAATGTGACGTCAACTTTTCCAGGCAACGAATCGGAATCGAAATCAATTACAAAAGGTGAAAGCACAAGGCCGGTCACGCCCGTGCCGCTAAGCGCGATGGTTCCCACGTTCGTCACGCCTGCCGGAACCACATTCGTCGCGGTTGAAACTCCACGTGGCGCGGAAGCCCACTGTCGCGGCAGAACAGCTTCGGCTTGAATTTGAGTGTTTCCGGCTGTCGCCACATCAGGAATTGCGAATCCGCCGTTTTCATCGGAGATGTTGGCGCGACCATTGACTGATACCTGAGCGCCGCTGACCGGAAAACCAAAATCGTTGATGACGCGACCTACCACCGTCGTCACGCCTCCGGGCGAAGCCGCAAACCAGAAACTGGCGACATCAACGACTCGACCATCGGAAACTATCCTTTGACGATCCGTCGTAACCGTACCCGTTCCGCGTTTGATAAAGCTCCCGCTCTGAAAATCGTAGCGATAAAGATCAACCTTTGCGCCAGGCGTCAAATTCGCCTGATCCGGATTCGGAAAACTGATGCTGGCGCCCGGCGAAAACTGCGAGCCGAACGGAGTGATCTGCGCGATGTTCGACGAGTAAACGCCAACCGGCAATGAAATGCCCGGCAGACGCGAACGTTGCACGACGGTCAATTGCAACGCGCCGCTGGTTTTTCCGTCGGGGAATCGCACGTTCGTGCCGATTGGAATTTCCAGTGTGACTCCGCGATCTGAAACCACAATGGTTTTATTCGACGTTGGAAACTGCGATTTGGCAGACAGCGATTCTCTGCCGATTGATAACGAATCGCTGTTTTTCCTATCCAAAGCCTCAAGGAAACGGCTGCCGATTGCCGATTGCTGATTCCCCGCCGATCCCAATGCTCCGCCCACAGTTCCGCTGCCGCCGGTGATTTGTTGCAAACTGACCGGTTGAGAAAACTGGTTGTCTCGGTCGGCGCGAACTACGGTTTTGAGCGTGATGCTGGGGAAGGGCGGGGCGCTGTTGGTTGTTCCGCCATCAACTTCGACCACGGCTGAACCGGCTGGAATGTCGGCCATGACAAAAGCTCCCTGCCGATTTGAACGAGCTGTCAGGTTCGTTCCAACCAGGCGAATCGTCACGCCTTCCAGCAGCACCGGATTTGATGAAGTAGTGCCGGTTGACTGCACAATTCCGCTCAACGAAGTTTTGACCCGAAAGGTCGCGGCGCTGCGGGTTTCACCTTGCGGAGTTTGAATCGTCACACGACCTGATTCAGCGCCGAAAGGAACAATCACTGTCAATTGATTCGCCGTGGCGGCAATGACGCGAGCCTGAGCCGCGCCGAAGCGGACAATGTTTTCACCGCTGTTTGTCGAAAAGCCATTGCCCATGATGTTCACGGTTTGTCCGGCAATCGCTCCGTCAGTGATGCTGAAAGAACTTATAGTAAGAACCGTGCTGGGCGTTCCGGCCAAATTGACTGTTACTGTATTTGAAGAAACGCCGTTCGCCACAACCGTCACGTCAACCAATCCCCCGCCTTTAAGCCGGACGGGAATTGGCACGTTGATTTGATCAAGTCCGATGAAACCGGGTGCGGGAACAGGCGTTACCGGAATTTCTATTCCGCCGAATATTGCCCGCACGGAACCCTGAGCCGCGTTTTGGAGTCCAGTACCAAACAGAATCAAAAATGCCGGACGGTCGGCAGTGCCCACATCAATTGGCGCGGGAATCAAACGACCGGGCGCGACCGGGTCGGGTTCAAAAGGCGGATTGAGATCGAAAACGAATTGTCCGCCGGCGTTGACTCGACCGGTAACCGCCGCAGGCACGCCAACTCCGCTGGAATTGGCCGTGAAGATCGAAGGAGCAGTCGGCGCAATTCGCAGGGTTCCGCGCGAAATGATTTGATCGCCATTTTGCGCGGTGGTCGTCACAACAATCTGTGCATCACCGGCAGGCACATTTGCAGGTATCAGGTAATTGATTTGTCCCGGAGAAACAAAAAAAAGCTGAGCCGCAACACCGCCCACAGTCACAGACGTATTTAACAATGTAGTCGGCAATGGTTGCGTGTTTGCCACCTGAACACCCGGCGCGAGTTGTGTGCCGAAAGCAGCAACAATTGAATTCGGCGCCAATGTCGCGGGCGAGCCGATGAAACTTGCCGCTGAAACGCTGGCCACCGGCACGCTGTTTTGAACTGTTGCCGCAGCGCGCGTCTTTCGCAACAATGAGCTTGAAAGCGTCGCGCCAAATGTCAAAAGCCCAATCGTTGTAATTACTATCGCGAGCCGGATTCGGCCTGTAGAAAAAATATTTCGATTTGAAAATGATTCAGGACAATGGTTGGTTGACATGTGAGTTTCTCCCAGTGAGTTAGCCAATACTTTCCGTTTCCATAATTGGCACGACATGACGCGGCGGGGTTTACTAAAGTTGCATTGAGCCGAAAGTTAGTCGGATAAGAAGTCCGTCAAATCGCCTGATGAATTATAGGCATCGAACGAGAAGAGAGTAAATTGATGTAATAACGTGCGAAAATGTTTTCAGTCAGCACGAAGATAACATCGTGCTTGAAACTGTAATATGGCTACGTAAAATATGAATGACTTCGGCGGCTGTCGCCGAAAGCGAAATGACTAAAAGCCGTTTGGCCACACCGGCAAAGGATCAATCGTACGATATTCCTTTGACCGGTACGTGAAAAACAATGCCTGATTTATACACCGTGCTTGGCGTCAGCCGCACGGCTACCGCCAATGAGATCAAATCCGCTTATCGCCGGTTGGCGCGTAAATATCACCCTGACGTGAACTCCGATCCTTCGTCGGCGGAAAGATTTTCTCAGATCAACGAGGCTTATCACATTTTGATTGACGCGGATCGTCGCAGGTCATACGACCGCACGGGCCGCACTCCGTCATCATCTGTCAGACATGCAAACACGGTCGCGGCCAGAGCAGCGCGCCGAGCCTATTACCAGGCTCGCGCGGATCAGGTGGTCAACGAATGGCTGGAACGCGAACGCCAGGAAACTCGCGCTCGCGGCAAGGCCGTTTACACAACCGTCACGCTTTTCGTCTCGACTTTCTTCGTGGCCATGAAACCTTCCTTCTTCGAACTGCGAAATCTGTCGTGGCGGATCGCGGTGGTTTTACTGTTTGCCGTCGGCGTCTGGCATTTGTTCAAAAGCCTGAAGGAACATTTCGACCATTACACTTACATTCCGGAAAGAATTTCGATCACCCGCGCCCGGCAACGTCAGGCCGACAAACGCTTCAAACGTAGCGTTGCCTGGATGTTTGTCATCGGCGGTTATCTGATGTCTCTGCTGGCAGGCATGTTAATTGGGATGCTCACCGATTCGCCATCTCCGATCATTGGCAATTGGACGATGTCGGATGCATTCTTCTTCGCCCTGATATATCCGCCAATCGCCGTGTTGATCGTTGACACGATGTACAAAATCAATCTTCACTTCGAAAATCTGTGAAACCTCGCGCCAGATTGTTGATCCTATCGCCGATCTTATTGTTTCTGACCTGTACGCTGGCATTCGGAAAGAATTCTCAGCCGCCGGATTTGACTTGTCAGATAAATCGAATATCTAGATCAGCCCGTTCGGTTGAAATCACCTGCTCGATAAAAAATCTTTTGCCCGGAAAAACAGCTTTGCAGTTTGTTGATCAGTTCGCCGGAATAGATCGTTTAAGCGAGCGCGTTCACTCGCTCAGAGTTACAGCCGAGCAAGGAACGACTTTGCCATTGGAAATTCGCGGGGACGGTTTGTATTTGTTCGACGCCGATCATCGCTCAAACCCGGTCACAGTAAATTACGAAATGCGACTGGCTCGCGCGCTCGATCCGTCACAGTACGCGCTGGTTTCCAGCTTTGGCGCGGATGCCGCAGTGTTGATGATGGCCGATTTGCTTCCTCGCGTGTGTTTCGGCGAACAGGGCTGCGAAACGGCAATCGGCGTCAAACGCATGAAAATTGCCATTCCTGAAGATTGGCAGATGGCGACGACGGAACAGAGAGATGGTGAATGGTTCAAGCTTGCAGACGATTCGCGCGCCGTTTTTTTCCTGGGCAAATTGAAAACTCGAACGGCGAAAATTGGCGATATGAATTTACTTGTCGCCATCGCCGGAGATAGGGGTTTCAGTGACGAAGAAGTTTACAGGCTGACTGAAGCTATCGTTCGCGAACAGGCCTCAATCATCGGCGGCAAGGAAAATGGCGATTTTCTGTTGGCGGTCGCGCCGTTTCCGCAGCCGCTGACCGGATTGCGATCAAGCGCCGTGACAATTGGCCGCACGGTGACCTTTCTATTCAATCCGAATAACGACGCCGACCAGAGTTTGAAACATTTTCGCAGGCATCTGGCGCACGAACTGTTTCACTTTTACCTGCCGAATGCTTTTCGCATTCGAGAAAATTTCGACTGGTTTTGGGAGGGCTTCACTCGCTACGTCGCTTTGATGACTCTGGCCGGAATGGGACTGATTGAATCGCGCGAATATCTTGATTCGATCAGCGAAGAGTATGAAGCGTATCTGTTCAATCCTTCGCGACTTCAGATTTCGCTGGTCGCGGCTTCGCCGGACAAATTCGCCAGCGCCGCCAATTATGATCTGGTTTATCGCAAAGGCATGCTGGTTGCCGCCCTTTACGATCTGGAACTTCGCAAACAAAGCCGTGGAAAGTTCAACCTGACAGAAGTAATGAAAATCCTTTACGCCGATTTTGCCGTCAACAATCGTGAAGTCGGCAACCGGGAAGTTTTAGACGCGATGGGCAAACTGGGAAATTTCTCGCGTTTGATTCAGGACGACATTATGGGAACTCGCGAAATCAATCTGGCCGAGCGAACAAAAGGTTACGGCCTGACGATTGAGCAAAGTAACGCCACGCGAGGCCGCGCCAGATTGAGGTTTGCAAGCAAATTATCCGGCTGGCAGCGGGAGATGTTTTCAAAGCTGATGAATGGTCAGAACTCCATTCGTTGACCTTGGCGATTTATCTGAGGTTGGTTGCGCCGGTCATTTGGAAACGAAGTTCGCCAAACCGTGTGCGAGTGGCGAAATACAACGGCAAGCGTCGCGCATCATTCGACACCCACACCTGAGCCAACAGAATTGGCGTTGGTTCCGGCGTCAGGATATCCAGTTGCAACGTTTCGCGCGTGCCCATTGGTCCGCCAATGGTTTCCTGTTTGACGACGTTTACTTTGACCAATTGCAAACGATGATTGGCGTCGAGGAATGGAAAGTTGTACGAAGCTCCGATTTTCAACTCAGTGGCGCGAACGGCGTAAAAAAGCGAGAGTATGTCCAGCGTTCCGGATTGAATCGAAACTTCAGTGCCGTTGGTGAGCGTAGCCAGTTTTTTCGACCAGTCATAATTGGCTGAAGTTTGTTTTGAGCGACGGCCTTCTCTCAATCGAATGTCCGTTTTTACCGGCAGAAGCGTGTCAACACGAACAAAGCTGCTGGCCTGATCGTTGACGCTGACCAGAGTTCTGGCAGCTCCCACCGTTGACGCTTCGCCGTAAAATTCAAAAACGCGATTGGTTCCCAACATTCCCTGTTGGCGAACCTCGAAGCTGGCCTTGCCCACTGAAGCAAATTGTCCCCACGCAACTTCGTAATTGAGCCGTTCACCAACTACAAAAGGAAGATTGGGCGCGGGTACGGCAAGCGCTCCTTTTATAGAAGGCGGATCAACAATGACGACCGGGTTGGCTTTATGACCATTGCCCGGAGAAGGTATTCCGCCGGGAACGGTGGCAGCGCCTGATTCATCAGTTCCTTCAATGACTTTCGCCAAAGGCGTGGAATTACGTACGGAAATCGTCGCGCTGGTCAGATCGGCTCGAACTTCGCCAAATGAAAGCTTGGCTTTGATGGTCAATGGCAATCGCTGACTGTCATCAGAAAGCCAGACGTAACCGCGATACTTGTTGTACTTCTTGTTTTGCGGATAAAGCTTTATTTGAATTGCGTTGTAGGTTCCTGTTTGCGTGATAAGACGCTCGCGGCCTTTATGAACCGCCTCGAATTCGACCAACTCTTTGCCCAAAAGCGCTGTGAACTTCTGCTTGCCCTCTTCAGGCACTCCGCGCAATCGCAAAGCGTACAGGAGCGACGTGATGTCGTAGGTGTCTCGCGTAATGCCAACCGTGCTTTCGTCGGAAAAGGTCGCCTGTTGTTTCGGCTGATCAAAGACGACCGTTTCTTCAACTTGCTTGCCGCCCTGGCGAATGGAGCCAATCAACCTGTATGGAATGGCCGTCTTGGTGTTCACATAAGACACATATTGATGATCAATGTCGCCGAAAAGCGAGCGCACTTGTCCCAATGTTTCAGCCTTCGTCCTGATTTGATAACTGTCCTGTCCGAAGAATACGCCCTGTTCGGCAACTTCTATTTCCAGTCGGGCGGCGGTGGCAAAATCTGAGAAGGTGATGTTGTAAGTCAGTCGTTCGCCAACTCTCAATGGCGAGCCGTTGTAAACAGGCGAAACTGCGGCATCGGCATTTTTGGCGGATGAAGTGTTGGATTCTTTTGGTCTGGGTGGAGGCGTCAGTCCGCCCTGTTGCTGATAAGCGTACAGCTTCCATCCATAACTGATGGCGACGATGGCGAGCAACCCCAAAAGTAATTTACGAACTGGTTTATAAAAAGACATTCAAAAAAATTCCGCCTTACTGCTGAAAATTCTGTTGGCGATGAGGGGGCATGCTCTCCGCTCGTCGTCCCGTGCAGCGTTGGATGAGCAAATTCGCTTGCGGGCAACCGAAGGCGTTGGCAGTGACCGGGACTACATCAACACCTCTACTGTAAACGTTTTAAGCTTATGCCTGTTCAATTTCTTCCACAATCTTTTGCGCGGCCTTCAACGGATCATCCGCTCCCGTAATAGGTCGTCCAATAACCAGGAAGCTCGCTCCTGCTTTAATCGCTTCAGCCGGAGTCATCACGCGACTTTGATCATTGAGCGCCAATCCCGCCGGTCTGACGCCGGGCGTCAGAATTACGAAGCCGGGATTATCTACTGCTTTTCTGATTGGCACAATCTCCTGCGGCGAGGCGACGACGCCGTCAATTTCCGAAGATTCACACAGGCGGGCGAGAGCGACGACCTGGTCTTCAAGCTTTTTCTCTATACCAACCTCGGTCAAAGATTCCTGTGAGTGGCTGGTCAATACAGTGACTCCAAGAATCAGCGGACGCGGAATCCCCTCTCGCTCTGTTGTTTCTTTAACCGCTTCGACGGCGGCGCGCATCATCTTCGATCCCCCCATCGCGTGCAGGTTGAAAATGCTGACTCCCAGCCTGACAGCTTCGACGCCCGCTTTGGCAACCGTATTGGGAATGTCGTGGAATTTTAGATCAAGGAAAACACGTTCACCCATTCCGATAATGCGCCGAACAACATCCGGCCCTGCGGCTGTGAAAAGCTGTTTGCCGACCTTGAACATCCCAACCGTTCCGCGCAATTGATCAACCAATGACAATGCTTGCCGGTCGGTGTCAACATCAAGCGCGACGACAATGGGGTTGCGAATTTGCGAGTCACTCATAGTTTCAACACTCACGGCAGTTGCAGGCTCAACAGCGTCGCAGGATCGAGGTATAACCCCTGCCAGCGCACGCTGGTGTGAAGATGCGGGGCGGTGACTCTGCCTGTGCCGCCACTCAAAGCTATCTCCCGTCCTTTTTCTATCCTGTCGCCTACTTTGGTTTTGATTTCCGACAAATGCATATACATCGTCAGCAGTCCTTGTCCGTGATCAATCACCACAAATCCGCCTTCGTAAAACATCTCCTGAGCCAGTATCACCTCGCCACCATTCATTGCCTGAATCGGCGTGCCGGTTGCTGCGCGAAAATCCAATCCCTGGTGAACGCTACGAACCCTGCCGTTGAACTTTCGCTGCGTGCCGAATGCCGAAGTCATTACATTGTCAACAGGCCTGGCAAAATTCCCCTTCCATAATCGCTGATTGCTGACGCGGCGAAAAATATCGCGCTTCAGTTCCCGCTCCTCATTGATTCGGACAAGCGTTTCGGCGTCGAGTTCCGTGTACTTTCTGGAAACGCTGAGCGCCGTGCTTGGGTATTTGCCACGGCTGATTGCGACAACATGCGAAGAGCTTGAGCGTTTATTATCGGCAAACGTGTAATTCAGCGCGAGGCGATGATTCCCGGCGGAAGTGTCCAAGCCGACTCCGGCCAAACCGTACCACGTGCCATTATTCGCGTCAAAGTCGAAGAAAACACGACGGTCGAGCCAGCGTCCGGAGAGAATTTTCATTGGAGTTTCGGACTTGACGCTGAACAAAACCGGAGCGCCGTTGACCGGATTGGCAGGTTCCCAGCTTACCGTCAGAGCAATTCGGCGGGACAAATCTGGCTCAATCGCCACTGCTCGCGCAAACATCCCGCTGATCGCTGTAACGGCCATCCCCAACAAAGAAAAAAACAATTTGTGTTGCTTGATAAAGGCAATCATTACTACTCCTCAATTTACTGCTACGGTTCCGACCAGATCACGAATGCTCGCCAAATTGTTTTGCTGGCAGTATTCGGCCAACCCATCCACGATTTTCATCGAAGCCGACGGATCGTAAAAATTCGCCGTGCCGACTTGAACCGCCGAAGCTCCGGCGATCATGAATTCCAGCGCGTCTTCTGTTGTGGCGATACCGCCAATCCCAACCAGCGGAATTTTGACCGCTCGCGAAGCCTGAAACACGCAACGCACGGCAATCGGTTTGATCGCCGGACCAGACAAACCTCCTGTCACATTGGCCAAACGTGGCCGCCGCGTGTTGATGTCAATCGCCATTCCAACCGCAGTGTTAATCAGCGACAAAGCGTCGGCTCCGGCGGATTCGACCGCGCGCGCAACTGCCGAAACATCGGTCACGTTCGGTGACATTTTGACGATCACCGGACGACTGGCGGCGCTTTTGACTGCTTCGGTGACAGCGGCTGCCTGGCGCGGATCGTTGGCAAACGATTCACCACCGGCTTTGACGTTCGGACAGGAAATGTTCAGTTCGTACGCGTGAATGCCTTCGCCGTCTTCCAGAATTTTGATCGCTTCAATGTACTCGTCAATCGTGTAGCCAAACACGTTCGGCACAATTCGTGTGTCGTAGTTCCGCAATTGCGGCAGCTTGTCGGTGATAAACGCTCGCGCGCCGATGTTCTGCAAACCAATGGCATTCAACATCCCGCCGTGAGTTTCGACGATTCGCCACGGAGCATTGCCGCGCATTGGCTTGGCTGACAACCCTTTAGTGCAAATGCCGCCGAGCTTGTTCAGGTCAATCAGCTCGGCCATGTCCAGGCCATAGCCGCACGTGCCGCTGGCCGTCCAGACGGGATTGTTGAATAGCACTCCGGCAATTTCGACCTCTAATTGCGGATTGCGGATTGCAGATTGCGGATTTTGATCAGTTGCGTTCGCCATCGTTGGTGAAACTCAGCAGCAATTGTTTGTCGTTCATGAACGTCAGCCGATTGACGGCATCGCCAACCATCAGCCATTCGAATTCTTCGATTTCATCGGAAGGCTCAAATTCGTGATCGCCGACCGTTTCCATGTGCCAATACAGAACAACCTTCAAACGACTTTTGACCGGGTATTTTCTGAAACCCGCAAAGTCGGTAATCACAGTGTCGTAACCGGTTTCTTCTTTGACTTCGCGTTGAGCTGCGGCTTCCCAATCTTCGCCGTCGTCAATGTGACCTTTGGGAAATTTCCACGCCCCATCTTCGCGACTTTTTATCAACAGAACCTGGCGATCGTCGTCTCGCCAAACGATTCCGCCCGCGCAATACACAATGTCTCGATTCTTCATAATTTTCCCGATGCAGTACGGGAAGCGTAAGCGCCCTGCTCCTGGCTCAAAGCACGCATTCAGAAAACTCAGGTCGCTTACGCTCCCCGTACCGCATTACCAGTGCAAATCCTTGCTCCAAAACACCGGCCCTTCGGTGCAGACTTTTTTGTAGACGAATCCTTCCGGGCAATCGTGTTTGACGGCGACTGCACAACCGACGCAAACGCCGAAACCGCAACCCATCGGAGCTTCCAGCGACAATTGAGCCGGAACTTCGTACGCTGCGGCCAGCTTCGCCACCGCGTGCAGCATTGGGTCAGGGCCGCAGGAATAAATCATCAAGGGTTTGCCGACGCTGGCTTTCAGATACCTTTCCAACGGAGCGGTGACAAAACCTTTTTCGCCGTAACTGCCGTCCACCGTCGCGCAAGTAACATTTTCTTTCGACAACAAAACTGTGAAATCATCCAGACCACACAGATCGCCGCGACTGGCTCCGCCGATGAAAAAGCGCGTTGGAACTTTCAGCTTCGCCAACTCTTCGGCCAGCATAAACAGCGCGGGCGATCCGACGCCTCCGGCTACCAAAAGAACTTCAGGCAAAGCTTCGCGCCCAGTGGCAAAGCCGATGTCAAAGGTGTTGCCAAGCGAGCCGAGAAAATCCACCTTGTCGCCCGGTTCCAATTTCGCCAGCGATTGAGTCCCGCGCCCAAGAATCTGATAGATGAAATCAACGTCTAGCTTGTCACCCGCCGGTTCGCAACGATAAAAAGCCATCGCTCGGCGCAACAGAGGTTCGTGAATGCCGTGCGCTTTGAGCATTGCAAATTGGCCGGGCAACACATGGATCGGTTCGTCCAGTCGCAAGCGCAAATATCCGTAGCTGCGCGACGAACCTGAACGAACAATCTCGTTCCGTTCAACCGTGACGACGGCGTCAATAATTTTTCCAAAAGCTGACAATGGGAAAACTCCGAATGAGTGAGATCGTCGAAACCGAATGCCAGTCTAACCCAAAGCATTTTTACCGGCAAAGTTGGCACAGCTTGGCAGCTTCGCGCGGCTTCGTGTAAATTGGCTGGCGTTCAAATACCACTTCTAAACGAAATCAAAATTATGAAGCTCAACAAAATCTTCCCTGCAATCATCATCGGGATTATCCTGTTGGCCGGTTCGCCGTTTCTGCTGGGTTTGATCTGGCCGCGCATCAACGATGTTCAAACCGGAGCGACCCCGCAATACGCCGACATCCAACCGCAGAAATTCAATCAACCAATTGAAAAGGTCTTCGCTGCCGCGCTGGAAGTTTCGCGCGCGCAGGGTTGGGAAATCCGCGAAACCAAACCCGAACAAGGCATCATCGAAGCTATTGCCACAACCCGGCTTTTCAAGTTCAAAGACGATGTGACCATCACCATAACTAACGATGGCACTTCAACCGTCGTCAACGTGCGGTCGAAATCGCGCATTGGCAAAGGCGATATGGGCACGAACGCCCGCCGCATTCGCGCGTTCCAGGCTGAACTGGTCAAGAAATTGTGAGTGGGGATATATTCCGCGCCTGTTTATAAAAGCTCTCAACCGATCAATCCTTCTCAGAGGTGGAAAATGGAATTCACAGAAAAAGCCATCGTGATGACCGCCGGAGACATCAACCGCGTACTGGCGCGAATGGCTTCGCAGATTGTCGAAAACAATCCTGATCTTTCCGGCGTCCTGCTGGTCGGCATTCATCGCCGAGGCGTTCCGCTGGCCGACAAGATCGCCGACAAAATCAAGGAAATGGACGGCGTGGATGTTGGCAGAGGCACGCTGGACATCACGCTTTATCGTGATGATTTGACGACAGTCGCCGACCGTCCGGTCATCAACAAAACCGAACTGCCCGCCAACATCACCGGCAAAACGATCATTCTGGTTGACGACGTGCTGTACACCGGACGCACAATCCGCGCGGCAATGGACGAGTTGATTGATTTCGGGCGTCCGCGCCGAGTTCAACTGGCCGTGCTGATTGATCGCGGCTGGCGCGAATTGCCTATCCAGGCCGATTACGTAGGCAAAACCGTCACCACCACCGAAGCCGAAATCATCAAAGTCATGCTGCCGGAATTTGACGAAACCGAACAGGTTTTATTGGTTGAACAAAAATAGTTGAGCGCG
>CAYRQB010000027.1:0-33580 GCA_964426025.1 uncultured Heliomicrobium sp. | reverse complement strand
GCGTTCCGGTCAACACCGCTGGCGGCGCGCACGCTCTGGCCGGTGACGTGGCCGAAATCAGTTACGGCACAACCGTCGGCCAATACGACCGTTACAACCAACAGCGAATGGTTACGATCACCGGCAACATCGCCGGAACAGATTTGGGCAACGCAGCCAGCCAAGTGGAGGCGGCGATCAAACGCGCAGGCGAAGTTCCGCGCGGCGTGACGGTCAATTTACGCGGACAGGTTCCGCCGATGCAGCAAACATTGTCCGGTTTGCAATTGGGATTGTTGCTGGCCATCGTCACTATCTTTTTGCTGCTGGTTGCCAACTTCCAATCAATACGCGTGGCGCTGGTGATTCTGGCTATGATTCCGGCGGTGGTCGCGGGCGTGGTCATCGCTTTATGGCTGACCGGCACGACGCTCAACGTTCAATCTTTTATGGGCGCGATTATGGCCATTGGAGTTTCGGTGGCGAATGCCATCCTGCTGGCAACCTTTGCCGAACAACGCCGCCGCCAGGGGGCCGAAACCGAAACCGCCGCCATCGAAGGAGCCAAAAGCCGATTGCGCCCGATTCTGATGACCAGCTTTGCCATGATCGCCGGAATGATTCCGATGGCTCTGGCCATTGGCGAGGCCGGACAGCAAACCGCGCCGCTGGGACGCGCTGTCATCGGCGGACTGGCGGCTTCGACCGTCGCCGTGCTGTTGATCCTGCCGTTGGTCTTCACCATCGCCCAAGGCAAAGCCGGTCGCGATTCGGCGTCGCTGCATCCTGAAGATTCAAGAAGCCTGGAGAAAAACTGAAAATGCGAAAAACTGTTTTTTGTATCGGCCTGACATTGGCATTGATTGGCCTCGCGGCTTGCGGCAACGCTCCGAAACCTCAATCGCAAACGACATCGGCTGCTGCGCCAACCGTGACGACCGTCAACGTGACGACCGTCGAATCGCACGAACTGAATCGCCAGCTTCGTTTGCCCGGCGAATTGCAGCCGTTTCAGGACGTGGCCGTTTACGCCAAAGTTCAGGGCTTTGTCGAAACGATCAATGTGGATCGCGGATCGGCGGTCAGACGCGGCCAATTGCTGGCGCGATTGCGAGCGCCTGAACTTGACACTCAACGCCGCGAAGCCGAAGCGCGCGCGAGCGCAATGCAATCGCAAAAGGTCGAAGCCGAAGCGCGCGTCGCCAGTATCCGCGCTCAACGCGTCGAAGCCGAAGCCAGGCTTGCCGCCGACGAAGCGACCTACAAACGATTGAAATCGGCTTCGGCAACTCCGGGCGTCGTCGCGGGCAACGATGTTGAAATCGCTTTTGGTTCGGTCGAATCGGGACGCGCGCGCGTTCAGGCTTTGAGCGAAACCGAAAAGGCCGCGCAGGCTCAGTCGAAAACTCTGGACGATGGCGAACGCGCAATGCGCGAAGCCGTCGGTTCGGCATCGAACATCGAAGCTTATCTGAAAATCATCGCTCCGTTCGATGGCGTCATCACCGAACGCAACGCGCATCCGGGCAGTCTGGCGATGATTTCGGGAATGCCGATGCTGAGATTGCAGCAGGTGTCGCGTCTGCGTTTGGTCGTCGCCGTGCCCGAAGCTGAAGTCGCAGGTGTGACAAACGGAGCGAAGCTTAACTTCACAGTCCCGGCTTTCCCCGGCGAAACTTTCACCGGAACGGTCGCCCGCAACAGCCGTTCGCTTGATGCCAAAACTCGCACGATGCCGGTCGAACTTGACGTAGCCAATTCGTCCGGCAGACTTGCGCCCGGAATGTTTCCCGAAGTAACTTGGCCTACGCGTCGCCCCCGTCCTTCTTTGTTCGTTCCTCCAACAGCAATCGTGACCACGACCGAACGGGCGTTTGTCATACGCATCAATGACGGCATCGCCGAATGGATTGACGTTAAACGCGGAGCTTCGATGACCATCAAAGGCGTTGATCTGGTTGAAGTCTTCGGCGATTTGAGCGCAGGCGACCAGATTGCGGTTCGCGGCACTGATGAATTGCGCGCAGGCACGAAGGTAAACATCAAACAAATTCATGGAGGCAAATAATGATTACCAGACGCAATGCAATGGAAATGATCTTAACTGCTGGATCCGGGCTGGCTCTTTCCGGTTTGGCCGATGCGCAGACAACGACTCAGCCAGCAACGGTCAAAGCTTTCGCCGGACAGCACCAACCGAAACCATTGCCTTTTGACCCGACCAAGCTGAAAGGGTTGTCAGAAAAGCTTATCCGCTCGCACCACGAAAACAACTATTCGGGCGCGGTCGGAGCATTGAACAACGTCGAAAAGCGGCTGGCGACGATGATCGCCGACAAAGATATGCCGGGTTACATTTACGCCGACCTGAAACGCGAAGAACTGGTTCGAACCGGATCAGTCGTCCTGCACGAACTTTACTTTGCCAATTTGGGCGGGGATGGAAAATCAGGCGGAGAAGTATCAAACGCGCTCAAATCAAACTGGGGGAGTTTCGAGCAATGGGAAACCGACTTCAGAAAAACCGCAGCCGGTCTGGCAGGAGGTTCGGGCTGGGTGATTCTGGCTTTCAACCTGCACACCGCTGAACTGCACAATTACTGGGCCTGGGATCATATGCACAACGCCCCGACAGGATTGCCGCTGTTGGCTTTGGATATGTACGAACATTCCTATCACATGGATTACGGTTCGGCGGCGGCCAGGTATATTGACGCGTTTATGCAGAACGTCAACTGGGAAGAAGTCAACCGCCGCTTCGTCCGTGCTGAGAAAGCGATGGCGGCGTTGAAAGCCTGACGCCCGAAACGAAGGATCACGAATGATCGCTAATGCCTAGTCTTAAAGCGTTTTCAATTCGCTTGTTCAGGAAAATGCAAGACTGACATCCGATACCTGAGACTCGAAATGAAGTAACCACAGATGAACACGGATCAATTTTTTCAGCCTGTCCGTGTTTATCGGTGAATCTGTGTTCATCCGTGGTTTGTGGTTTGTTCCAATCCTGATTGTTCTGATTTAACGCGCGAGGCTCTCTAAAGTTTTCAGCCGACAAATTCCACTTGCACCTGATTCGGAATCACGCCTTTCTTGAACCCCTCATCCAGCAAAAGATGGACTGCCTGGCGGTCGCGGTCTGTATAACCCAGCGTCGAACTGTTGACCCACATCGCCACAAAACGGTCAGCCGTTTCAGTGGGCATGTCGCGGGCAAACTGCATGGCGTAAGCCAATGCGTCTTCGCGGTTGTCCATCGAATACTGAATCGAACGGTGCAGCCAGTATGAAACCTGTTTTTGCAATTCCGGCCCCAGGCTGCGTTTGATGGCGTTGCCGCCCATCGGCAAAGGCAATCCGGTTTCCTTTTTCCACCACGCGCCCAGATCAACAATCTTGTCCAGCCCCTGTTCGTGAAAGGTCAATTGGCCTTCGTGAATCAGCAATCCGGCGTCGTACTTTCCGCCCGCCACCAGATCAATGATTTCATCGAAGGGTTCGACGCCGTATTCAAATTCCGGCGTGTGCAGCTTCAAAGCCAGAAATGCGCTGGTCAATTTGCCGGGAATGGCTATGCGCATGTTTTTCAATTCGCTGGCAGAGATGGGTTCGCGCGCGACGACAATCGGACCGTAACCGTCGCCGATGCTGGCTCCGTGCGGCAGCAAAGCGTAGTTGTCCGCGATGTAAGCGTAAGCGTGAAAAGACACCGCCGTCACATCGTATTCCTGCGTAGTCATCGCAATCTGATTCAGCGATTGAATGTCTTTCAGAACGTGAGTGAATTCCAGTTCGCCGGTATCCAGCTTGTCTGTAGCCAGTCCGTAAAACATGAATGCGTCGTCCGAATCCGGACTGTGTGCAACTTTGATTTCTCTTTTTGTCATTGGAAGGTTTAACCACAGGGAACACGGGGAACACGGGGACGGGAAAAATCCTCGTGCGCCGCGCATTCCCCGTGGTTGAAATTATTTCGTAGCCGCGTAAGCGCGCAGCGGATGATAAAGCGTGTCGCGTTCGACGGCTTCGAAGCCGGCTTCGTTGATCAGGCGTATGATTTCGTCTTTGGTCGCTTCGTTCTCGTTTTTGGATTCGACCAGATAGGATTCCATCAGTTCGCCGCCTTTGCTGATCGTTCCGTCGAAATCGTTCGCGCCGAAATGCAGCGCAGTCTGCGCCAGCCGTTTGCCCAGCATCACCCAGTAAGCTTTGATGTGATCAATATTGTCCAGCATCAGGCGCGAAACGGCGATGACTTTCAAACTGTCTATGCCCGACGGGCCGGGCAAATGCGAAAGCTGCGTTCCCGGCGGATAAAATGCCAGCGGGATGAAGCATTGAAAACCGCCGGACTTGTCCTGCTGCTCTCGCAACCGGACGAAATGATCAACTCGGTCTTCGATGGTTTCGATGTGTCCGTAAAGAATCGTCGCGTTGGTTTTCATACCGGTTTTATGAACCTTGCCTGCCATATCCAGCCAGCGTTGGCCGTCGGTTTTGTGAGTGCAAATCTTTTCGCGCGTTTCTTCGGCAAAGACTTCGGCTCCTCCGCCCGGACAGGAATCCATTCCGGCGCGGTGAAGCTTTTCGATCACTTCTTCGTCGGTCATCTTGTAAAACTTGGCGAAGAAATCCAGTTCGACCATCGTGAAGGCTTTCAGGTGAAGCTGCGGGAATTCGCGCTTCAGGTTGGAAAGCAGATCGGTGTAATAGGAAAACGGCAATCGCGTGTTCAATCCGCCGACGATGTGCAATTCGGTTGCGCCTTGTTCGGTGGCTTCGCGCGCGACTTTCAGCGCTTCGTCCAGGCTGTGCGTGTAACCGCCTTCCTGATTGTGTTTGACGAAAAAGCCGCAGAATTTGCAATCGGCGTAACAGTAATTGGTCGGATTCAGATGGCGGTTGACGTTGAAATAAGTCTTCAATCCGTGTTTGCGGCGGCGGACAACATCGGCCAGACGGCCCACGCCGTGCAGATCGTGACTGTTGAAAAGCGTCATTCCGTCTTCAAAGCCCAGCCGTTCATCGGCCAGAACTTTTTCGGCGATCGGTTCCAGTTTTTGATCAACCAGAAAATTATTCAGCATAAATGCTCCGTTCGGTTCTGAGTCAATTTTCAGCCTGTTTGACCAGGCGACAGGCTGAAGCATGAGATATGAACCAGCTTACTTTCTCAATTTCTCCCGAATCAATTCTTCAAACTCTGACTTGATGACTTCGCCCGCGGCAATGCGAACTCGTTTGGTTACCACGTCGCCCTTCTTTTGAACATCTTCAGCCGAAATCAAGATGTTCAACGGAGTGCCCCAGTGCCGGTTGTCATCCAGCTTGCTGCGATAAGCGTAATGAGTCGTTCCTGTCCGATCTTTCATCTGGCCATCGCCTTCGACGCAAATTGGATAAGTCGGTTTGTGTTTTTCGATGAAGCCTCGAAGCTCGGTTTCGTTTGAATACTCGCAAACGCCGATGACCAGAAAATCCTGATCCTTATATTTCTCGTAAAGCTCTTTCATCGTGTTGACGTCGAAATTCGAGTTGTGACACCAGGCGGCGAAATAATGAACCAGCACCAGCTTTTTGCCTTTGACGGCTTCGCTAAGTTTGACGACCTGGCCGTCGAGCGTTGGAAAACTGAAGTCTCTGATTTCCATTCCCACTTCGCGCATCGGCACGTAATGATGGCCGCGATCATGTTGAGCAGCAGCGGTCGCGCTTAGGCAAAACAGCAAGGGAAAAAACAGGCAACATATTTTCAGGATGTTTTTCATACCATACAGACCTCAAACCCGGTCGCTACCGCTCTCGGTACTGACTCATTCAGCAAACCCGGTCGCTACCGCTCTCGGTACTGACTCATCACTTCAGTAAAAAGACGTCAGCCGCTATGGTCACAAACAGAATCACGCTGACCCAGGCATTGGTGTTGAAGAAAGCCATGTTCAATCGCGACAGGTCATCAGCCCTGACCAGACGATGCTGGTAAATCAATAAAGCAGCCGTCGCGATGATGCCGACCAGACCTATCCAATGCAAGCCGGTCAGCAGGTAAACAGTAACCAGCGCAGCGAACATCGCCAGATGCAATACGCGCGAAATCCACAGAGCCGTTGCGATGCCAAAGCGTTGAGGAATGGAATTCAATCCGGCCTGCATGTCGAATTCGCAATCCTGACAGGCGTAGATGATGTCGAATCCGGCAGTCCAGAGCATCACGGCCAAACTGATCAACAACGGAACCGGCGAATCAATCGTGCCGCGAACAGCAATCCAGGCTCCGGTCGGAGCAATTGAAAGCGCCCAGCCCAGCGCCAGGTGCGAAAACGCCGTAAAGCGTTTGGTGTACGAATAAAACAAAACCGAAGCCAGCGCGACGGGCGACAACAACAGCGTCAAACGATTCAACATCGCCGCCGCCAGAAAAAACACCGCAGCGGAAACAATGGTGAACAACACGACGAATTGTACGCTCAGCAATCCGGCGGGAATCGCCCGCGTCGCCGTTCGCGGATTGGCGGCGTCGAATTGACGATCAACCAGACGATTGAAAGCCATCGCCGCCGAGCGCGCTCCGACCATTGCCACGACGATCCAGAAAATCTGTCGGCCTTCAGGCAAACCATTCGCCGCCAGCACAGCCCCCAGAAAAGCGAACGGCAAGGCGAACAGCGTGTGTTCGATCTTGATCATTTCCAGTGTGGTTTTCAGATTACGCAACATAACTTTTATTGCTCTTGATATTGATGAGTTGATCACCGCGTCTGCGCGTCGCCGTTTCCCCGCGTCGGTTTACTACCTTCCCAACGCGTCTTTTGTTCGTGATTGACGCCAAGATGATCCAGCAAACGATGAGTGAAATGTTCTACCAGATCATCAATCGTTTTCGGGAAATGGTAAAAGCTTGGCATCGCCGGAATGATGCGAACTCCCATTCGCGCCAGCTTCAGCATGTTTTCCAGATGAATTATGTTGAACGGCGTTTCGCGCGGAACGATTATCAGCGTGCGGTTTTCTTTCAGCATCACGTCCGCCGCGCGATGAACCAAATCGCGAGTCATACCGGAAGCGATTGCTCCGAGCGTTCCCATGCTGCACGGGACTATGATCATCGCATCGCTGAGGTAAGAACCGCTGGCGATGGTCGCTCCAATGTCATTGGCCGAATGAACCATCACCTTGTCCGAATCCTTGCCCAGCAATTCCCGCACGACTCGCGAATCCGTTCCGGCGACTTTCAATCCCAACTCTTCGCCGACCACGCGAACTCCGGCCTGCGAAATGACCAGGTCTATTCGACCGACGTCCTGATTGTCGTTGAGTTGAGCGAGGAGCTTTGTGGCGTAAATTGATCCACTTGCTCCGGTGATTCCGACGGTGATGGTTTTCATTGGCTTTTGTCAGGTCGCGAACGACGCGCTTCATCTAAGCGGCAACTATAGGAGCCGCCGCGAAAACTTGTCAAGCAATGCTTCCGAAGGCTATAAGTCATGCTCACTGCCTTTTCATTGCACGGTAAAATCTACGAAATGAGCGTGGCAATACTGTTACGAAGCGGTCACAAGTCGGGCATATTATGGATCAAAAACGGCTGGAAGAATTGTTGCTGAAGTTCAAACAGGGCGAGATCGAATTGGATCAGGCTCTGGACGGTTTGCGCCATCTGCCGTTTGAAAGTTTGGGTTATGCGACGGTGGATCATCACCGCGCGATTCGTCAGGGCTTCCCCGAAGTCATCTTCGGGCAGGGCAAAACGCCTGAACACGTGGCGGGAATAGCCGAAAAATTGCTGGAACGTTCGTCAAACTTGTTGGTGACTCGCACCAACCGCGAAACTTTTGACCGAGTAAAGCTGATCGCCGAAGACGCCGAGTTCCACGACAGTTGCGGAGCCATCGCTGTGCATCGGGATAAATCATTGAACGGACGTGGAACCATCGCCGTCGTCACCGCCGGAACTTCGGACATTCCAGTCGCCGATGAAGCCGCCTTGACCGCCGAAATCATGGGCAATCGGATCGAGCGATTGTTCGACGTCGGCGTAGCCGGAATCCACCGCGTGCTGAGCCGCCGCGAATTGCTGCAATCTGCCAAAGTGATTGTCTGCGTCGCCGGTATGGAAGGCGCATTGCCATCGGTCGTCGGCGGATTGGTCAGCGTGCCGGTCATCGCCGTTCCAACCAGCATCGGTTACGGCGCCAGCTTCAACGGCATAGCGGCATTGCTGGGCATGCTCAATTCCTGTTCGTCGAATGTGACCGTGGTCAATATTGATAACGGCTTCGGCGCTGGCTTTGTGGCCAGCTTGATCAATCGCGAATGATCGCTGGCTTGACGATATGGGCAACGCTTAAAGATACTTTGTGATCAGTCAATTGTTTGGAGGTGATAGCTATGGAAGCGATTTACCAGATTTACGAGAAGATGCCTGAAGTAATTACTATCCCCACTGAGTTGCGCGACCGTCGAGTGGAGGTCATCTTACAACCTTTGGATGATGAACCGGACTTGGCGGAACTGGCTGCTCGAGCGGGAATGAAGCTAGAGGATGTTAAGGACTTGCATGCATTGAGGTTCATGGGTTCGATGCCCGACTTCCCACCTCGTGCACCGCAAGGCGAATACGAAGAGCGGGAAAAATTTGATTGGGAATGAAATATCTTCTTGACACTAATGTATGCATTAACGCTCTGCATTGGCGTCACCCGATTTTAATGCAGCGACTTCTTGCTATCCCTGCGTCCGAAAAAGTGATTTGCTCCATAGTCCGAGCCGAACTTTATTACGGCGCATACAAAAGCCAACGGCCTCAAAACAGTCTGGTTGATTTGCAAACTTTTCTTCAGCCTTATCCCAATCTCGATTTTGATATTGATGCTGCACGCATTTGCGGGGAAGTTCGTGCCGATTTGGCACGCAAGGGAACACCAATTGGACCAAATGACGTGCAAATTGCAGCTATCGCCCTGGCTCATAATTTGACTCTTGTCACTCACAACACCCGCGAATTTAGCCGAGTACCTAACCTGCCTTTGGAAGATTGGGAAATCTGATTTGTCAGCAAATGGAAAACCAAAAGGAATAACCACAACAATGAAAATCAAAATTCACGACAAACTGTTCATCAACGGCCAATGGGTCAAACCCGCCGGAAGCGGAACAATTGAAGTCATCAACTCCACCACCGAAGAAGTGATGGGACGGATTCCCGAAGGCACAGCCGAAGACGCCAACGCCGCAGTTGCCGCCGCCAAAGCAGCTTTTGAATCGTGGTCAACGACTTCAATCGAAGAGCGGCGTCGGTATCTGCAATTGATCGCCGATAAATTGGCAGCGAAGAAAGAAGAAATCGCCGCTTTGGTTGCCGCCGAAGTCGGCATGCCGCTGCCGCTGGCGACCGCCGTCCAGGCCGGAATGCCCGCAATGGTCATGGGATCGTACGCGCAGATGCTCGGCGATTTTCAGTTTGAAGAAACCATTGGCAAAGCTCTGGTCGTCAAAGAACCGGTTGGCGTAGTCGGTTGCATTACGCCGTGGAACTTTCCGCTGCATCAGGTGATTTGCAAAATCGCTCCGGCGCTGGCCGCAGGTTGCACCGTAGTGTTGAAACCCAGCGAAGTCGCTCCGCTGACCGCGTTTGTGTTGGCGGAAATCATCGCCGACATCGGATTGCCCGCCGGAGTTTTCAATCTGGTGACAGGTTACGGACCGGTAGTCGGCGAAGCCATCGCTGCGCATCCTGACGTGGACATGGTTTCGTTCACCGGTTCGACTCGCGCGGGCAAACGCGTCAGCGAACTGGCCGCACAAACCGTCAAAAAAGTTTCGCTGGAACTTGGCGGCAAATCAGCCAACGTGATTCTGGATGACGCCGATTTCGACAAAGCCGTCAAAAGCGGAGTCGGCGCTTGTTATTTCAATTCCGGCCAGACGTGTTCGGCGTTGACGCGAATGCTGGTTCCGCGCTCGCGTTACGACGAAGCCGTTGCCATCGCCAAAAAGACCGCTGAAGGTTTCACCGTCGGCGACCCGCTGGGCGGAGCCGCCAAGCTTGGCCCGCTGGTTTCGGCGACTCAGCGCGAACGCGTCATCGGCTACATCAAAAAAGGAATCGAAGAAGGCGCGACGCTGGTTTGCGGCGGAACCGAAATGCCCGAAGGTTTGACGAAAGGTTATTTCGTGCGCCCGACGGTGTTTGCCAACGTCAATAACAAGATGACCATCGCTCAGGAAGAAATCTTCGGCCCTGTGCTTTCGATCATTCCTTACGAAGACGAAGACGACGCGGTCAGAATTGCCAACGACACGATTTACGGTCTGGCGGGCGGAGTCTGGTCTGGCGATGCGGAACGCGCCAAACGCGTCGCTCGACGATTGAGAACCGGACAAGTGGAAATCAACGGCGGCAAATTTAACCCGATGGCTCCGTTCGGCGGTTACAAACAATCCGGCACTGGCCGCGAGCTTGGCAAATACGGTTTGGAAGAGTTTCTGGAAGTCAAAGCGATGTTGATGTAATGGCAAACTGAAAAACTTTTCGCCCACGAAGATACACGAAGAAAGCACGAAGGAAACCAAAAAGCTTTGAAACTCTTTGTGAGACTTCGTGGGCGAATCATTTTCCCGAAAGCCCACAGATTGACCGGAAATATGCAGGAAAGACTTTTGCGATTGTTGTCGGTGGTTTCGGCGCTGGCGATTGTTTCGTTCGCGCCTGAAAGCGGAGCGCAACAGCGCAAGCCGCCGACGCTCAGCCAACCTGCGGCTTCAACGCAGGCCGCGCCCGGCGTGCAATTTACAGATGTGACGAAAGCCGCCGGATTGAATGGCTTTCGTCATACATCCGGCTCTCGCAACGATTACATCATCGAAGCCAGCGGATCGGGCACAGCCTGGTTCGATTACGATAACGACGGATGGCAGGATATTTATCTGGTCAACGGCGGAACGATGGACGTGCTGCGCGGCAAGGAAAAAGCGCCGCGCGCCGCGCTTTACCGCAACAACCGCGACGGGACATTCACTGATGTCACGGAAAAAGCGGGCGTGGCGAACGAACGCTTCGGCCAGGGAATTTGCGCGGGAGATTTCGACAACGACGGATGGACGGATTTTTACGTCACCAATTACGGCAAGAACCGGCTGTATCGAAACAACGGCGACGGAACTTTCACCGACCTGGCGGAAAAAGCCGGAACCGCTTTGGGCGGATGGTCAACCGGATGCGCTTTCGTAGATTTCGACAACGACGGATTGCTGGATTTGTTCGTCGCGGGTTACATCGAACTGGATTTGAACAACCTGCCTCCATCAGGGAGCGCAGACGGAAAGAACGAGACAAAAGGACAAGAAGGCGATCCGCAATCTGAAATCCGCAATTCGCAATCAAAAGGGATGGGCGCCAGCTACAAAGCCGGGCAGGTTTGCCGTTATCGCAACGAACAGGTGATGTGCGGCCCGCGCGGTTTGCGCGGAGCGCCCGATCATCTTTTCCGCAACAACGGCAACGGCACGTTCACCGAGGTCGGCGAAAAAGCGGGTGTCGCGGACAAGGCAGGTTTTTACGGCTTCGGCGTCGCCTGGTTCGATATGGATGATGACGGTTGGATGGATTTGATAGTCGCCAACGACTCGACTCCGAATGGCGTTTACCACAACAGAGGCAACGGCACTTTTGAAGACGTGTCTTATCTGTCGGGAGCGGCGCTGGACATGCACGGGCGCGAGCAAGCGCATATGGGCGTCACCATCGGCGATTACAACGGCGACGGACGCGCAGACATTCACATCACCAACTTCGCCGATGACACCAATGTGCTTTACCGAAATGACGGCAAAGTCAATTTCACAGACGAAACCTACGCTGCCGGTCTGGGCGAAGTGACTATTCCCTTCCTCGGTTGGGGGACGAATTTCTTCGATTACGACAACGACGGACTGATTGACCTGTTTGTGGCGAACGGCCACGTTTATCCGCTGGCGGACAAAGCCGACTGGAATTCCTCTTACCGCCAACGCCCGCTGCTGTTTCGCAACGTCAATAATCGCTTTTACGAAGTCGGTTCAAGCGCCGGAACTGCGCTGAATCTGCCGCGAGCTTCGCGTGGTTCAGCCGTCGCCGATTTCGATAATGACGGCGATCAGGACATTTTGCTCAACAACATCGGCGAATCGCCGACTTTACTCAGAAACGACGGCGGCAATCAACAGAATCGCTGGCTGACAATCAGACTGATCGGCGATCCGAAACAGAAATGTCCGCGCGATGCCATCGGCTCGGTTGTTTTCGTTAATCTGGGTGGGCGCAAGCTGCGGGCGGAAGTTGCGAGCGGGCGCAGTTACATTTCTCAAGACGATTTGCGACCTCATTTAGGATTTGGATCTGATAGTAAACCGACAACCCTGACCGTGCGTTGGGCTGGCGGCAAAGCGGAAGAGATTGCGGTCAAATCTCTTGACCGCATCATTACCATCGAACAAGGAAAAGGGATCATAAGCCAATGAAACTTTCCGTAACACGATGTAACGCAATGTAACGCACCTCTATACTATTGTTGTTCAATACCTTACCTGCCACAACAAATCTATATCTGGTAACGCCATGAAATAATTTGAACCTGTACTCTATAAGAGCTTTTCGCGGTTCTAATTTTCTGAGCCACCAATTACAACACAAAAAAGACCAACACGGCTTTGCTTTGCCAAATCGAATGTTCAACCGGTCGGTCCGACCAGACGGTTCAATAGTTATTTAAGCGCAGCAGTGTTTTCGTGGTCCAGGCTATTCGGTCAAAGGATTACCTTTGCCTTTAGCGGAGTTCTACGCCTTCAAACTGGAGTCGGAACGGTTGTTCAGGTTCATCAACGCGGGAAACCGCAAAACCCACTTAAAGGAGTTTAGGCATGAGCAGTAAACAAATAAGAGAGTATCTGCATTTCAGCCTGGGAATGCTCTTGACTGTGGTGATGGCAGTAATGGCCTCAAGCCAAGTTTCAGCGCAAAGCAGTAACGCAACGCTCAACGGCGTCATCACCGACGCAAATGGAGCGGTGGTTCCGGGCGCTGAACTGACGCTGACCAATTCAGCGACGAATTTTGAAGCCAAATTCACCAGTAACGATCGCGGCGAATATACATTCCGCAATCTGACGCCGGGCAATTACGAATTGAAGGTCGCAAGAGCCGGTTTTCAAACCGCATTGCAAACCGGAATTACCCTGACAATCAATTCGATCATTCGCGTTGACGTGCAATTGAAAGTCGGCGCAGCCACGGAAACAATCACAGTTGTCGGCGACCAATCGCTGATCAACTTTGAAAACGCGACGCAGCAGGGCGGCATCGCGCCTGAAACATTGAACAATTTACCGCTGGTGGTCGGAGGCGCTCCGCGCTCTTCGATGAGTCTGGCGACTTTGCTTCCAGGCATCACCACAGGCAGCGCAGGGGAAGCGTTCAACGCGCGCATCAACGGCGGTTTGCAGATGGGCGACGAAGCGGTGATGGACGGCGCCAGCATGCAGCAGGGTTACATGAACCAGAGCGGCATGGTTTCGCTGCAAGGCGATTTTCAGATGTCGCCGGACATGGTCAGCGAAGTGAAGGTCATCACCTCAAATTACGAACCGCAATACGGCTCTTCGACATCTGGGCAATTGGTGGTCGTTTCGAAAGGCGGCGGCGCTCAATATCACGGCGCTGTCTTTGAGTATCACCGCAATCGAGTGTTGAACGCCCGGCAATGGAACGCCTCCAACCGTCCGTTCAACATCCAAAACAATTACGGCGCGAATTTCGGCGGCCCGGTTAAGATTCCGTGGTTGTATGACGGCAGCGGACAGGGCAAACACAAAACTTTCTTCTACTTCAATTGGGAAGCCTTCCGCGCTGCCGGCGGCGCCAGCGTCCCGACGATCACCGTCGCTTCGGCCAAAGCAAGGCTGGGCGATTTCAGCGATTGGAAAGACGCAACGGGCAGATTGATTCCGGTTTACGATCCGCGCACGACTCAGGTCGCCGCCGACGGTTCGATCACGCGCAGACAGATTCAATGCAACGGCCAGCTCAACGTCATGTGCAAGGCCGATTACGACGCGCTGGTCGCAACCAATCCTTTCTTCCGCGAATATCTGCTGAGGTTCATGCCCGCGCCCAACAATCCGGGCGAATTGAACAACTGGACGGCTCCGCGCGCCGTGCCGAATTCGCTGATCAACGGGTCGAACGTTTACATGACCCGCATTGATCATTACATCGGCGACAAGGATCATTTCTACTTCACCTGGTGGCGGCAATTCGCGGCAATCAATCGCGCATCATTGTTGCCCGCTGAAATCGCCACCGAAAGTCCGACCACTCCGCAGGATTCGCCGATTCCGCGTTTCAATTGGGAACACACCTTCAGCCCGACGCTGACTCATCACTTGACGTTGGGTTATTTGAACCGCAACGAAGGTTACGGCTCGCTGAATCTGGACGTGAATCTGCCCAAAGTGACGGGCGTGGCCAGCCAGCTTTATCTGCCGCAATTCAACTTCAGCGACGGATTCACGCAAATCAGCAACAGTTCGGGCATCAACGCTCGCAACATCACCACGCGTCCGACCTATGTCATCAACAATTTGCTGACCTGGGTTCGCGGCAATCACACGCTGAAATTCGGCGGAGAATGGCGCAACGCGGGCGGCAATATCCGCCAGGGAACCAACGAATCCGGCACATTCTCTTTCGGACGCGAAGCCACTGGATTGCCGTTGATCAACAGCGGCCATCCAATCGCCAGCTTCCTGTTCGGCGGAGTTTCCAGCGCCAACGTTGATTTCCGCACGGTCAGCGCCTGGTATCCGCGCCAGAATGCTTACGTCGTCCACGGCGGAGACACCTGGCGAATGACTCCCAAACTGACCGTCAATTACGGTTTGCGCTGGGACGTCTTCACACCGTTCCGCGAAAAATTCAATCGCCTGTCCTTCTTCGATCCGAATGGCGCTAACCCCGGCGCTGGCGGTCGTCCGGGACGCCTGGCATTCGCGGGCGACGAATACGGCCCGGCCAGTTTCGGCGCTGAATTTCCCGAAGAAACCTGGAAGAAAGGCTTCGCTCCGCGATTGGGCATCGCTTATTCGTGGGATTCGAAGACGGTCATCCGCACAGGCTACGGCATCTTCTTCACTCAGGCTTTCTATCCCGGATGGGGCGGAGGCATGTCGCTGGACGGTTTCAACCTGAATCAATCGTTCAGTTCAACCGGAGCGGGCGGAGTCATTCCGGCGTTCAACATCCAAAACGGTTTCCCGCAGAACTTCACGCGGCCTCCGTTCATCACCTCTGATTTTCGCAACGGTCAGAGCATTCTTTATCGTCCGGTTGACGCCAACCGCCGTCCATATTCACAACAATGGAATCTGACGATTGAGCGTGAACTGCCGCATAACATCTTTGCCAGCGTGGCTTACGTCGGCAACAAAGGCACGCGTCTGCCATCGAACCTGCAACCGTTGAACAGGCTCGATCCGCGCAATTCACGCGTGCAGGCATTGGGACCTGACAGGCTTTACAGCGAAGTACCGGCGACGGGCGTGGCCTTCGCAGGCACTCCCAACGAAGTCCGCGAACCGTACACCGGTTGGGCGAGCCAGCTTAAATCCAAGGGCTGCAATCCGACTGTCGCTCAGGCATTGATGCCGTTTCCGCAGTATTGCAGTCAATTGTTCGGCTTGAATGAGAACGTCGGCAATTCCACTTTTCATTCCTTGCAGGTCAAGGCCGAAAAACGATTCAGCAAAGGCGTTTTCTTCCTGGTCTCTTACACGAACTCGAAGATCATCACCGATGCGGCTGATTCGACCCAACGCGAAGCCAGTCAGTGGAATTCGGCGGGCGGCATTCTGTCGCCGTTTGAACGACGCCGTAACCGTTCGCTGGCTCCGGACGATGTTCCGCAAGTCTTATCCGCGGCGTTCGTTTACGAATTGCCTTTCGGCAACGGCAAAAAGTACCTGAACAGCGGCGGCGCGCTGAATAAACTGGTCGGCGGCTGGCAATTCAGCACCGTCTATCGTTATTCACGCGGAATCCCCTTCGTTTTCAGTTCAGGCAATTGTCAGGGCGGAGCTTTCGCGCTCGGCTGTTTCCCCGGACTGAAACCGGGCGTGGATCCTTTCCTGCAGGACGTCAACAATTACGATCCGGCGAAAGGTCCGTTGTTTAACATTGCCGCATTCGAATACGACACCGGACGGCGCCGTCCGAACGGTTCGGTCATCTCCGTTTTCGACGCAGATTCCGGCATTGGCGGCGGTTTTTATAACGGCAACGGTGTCCGCGTAACCAATCTGCGTTCGTCGAACTTCAAAAACTTCGACGCAACGCTGATCAAAAACACTCGAATCGGAGAGAAGGTCAACTTCCAATTCCGTGCAGAGTTCTTCAACCTGGGCAACTTCCATTACTTCGTCAATGGAAGCAACTTCAACATCGGCGGCAATCTGCCGTTCGACACCAACGTCAGCAGTCCGAACTTCGGACAATTCACCGGCAACGTCTCGTCGCCGCGCACGATTCAATTCGGCGCACGCATCGAGTTCTAAACCGGCAGTGCTAAACTCTGACAGAAAAACGCCGCCGCTAACATTGAAGTCAGCGGCGGCGTTTTTCTGTCGAACATCTTTGTCTCATTTCGGCTGACGCTGGGCTTCTTTCAACTGTTGAAATTTGGCCAGCGCCTGCTCGGCTTTCGACCTGTCTCCCTGTTTTTGATAAAGGCGGCTCAGGGCGTAATGCGGTTCGGGATAGGCCGTATCGAGTTGCGCTGCCTGTTCCTGCGATTGAATCGCATCCTCAATTTTCCCCTGCTTTTCCAGCGTCAGGCCGAGTTGATAATGCGTTTGCGGCAATCGGCTGTCATAACGCAAGGCTTCGCGTATTGAAGCCTCGGCCTCATTGATTTTGTTTTGCGCCAACAAGGTAATGGCCAGATTCAGGTGCGGCCACGGCGAAGGCTGCGGCTGTTTGCGATTGAGTTCAGTTGCCAGGTTGTAATGTTTGACGGCTTCGTCGTATTGCCCCAGGTAATCGTAACAAAGCCCAAGATTGTCGTAAGCGCGCATCATCTGCGGATCGAGCTTGATGACTTTTTCAAATTTGGAAATCGCCGATTGATATTGCCGCGCGTCGTAATCCAATCGCCCCAGCCAGTACAGGTACAAAGCATTGGCGGGAAATTGCTCCGCCAGTTTGGCCAGTTCGCTGCGCGCCCAATCCGTGCGAGCCAGTCGAATGTATGCCATCGCCAGCGTGAAACGCTGGCGTTCGGCCAGTGGCTGTATGACTTCGGCCTTTTTGAATGAAATCACCACGTTCAGCCATTCGCCGTTGAGAAAGAAAACATCCGCCACGGCCAACAACAATTGAGCCGCGCGCTTCGATTTCGGATCGGCGGCCATTTCGCGATTGATGGCTTCGACCAGAATGGTCGCGGCTCGCGTGTAATCGCGATTCTGCATCGCCGTCGAATAAGCCAGCCGTTCCATCGAATCGAGCGGCAATTCAGCGACGCCAGAAAGCGTGGCTTCACGACTCGGTGCGGGTTGAACTTGCGCCAAACCAGTTGCGGCCAGCGAACAAAACAGGATTGTTAGCAGCAGTTGTTTCATGAATGTTCAGCGCGGTTTGGCGGCTTCGATCTGACGTTTGAGTTCCAGCGCCTTCAGGCTTTGCGGCGCAATTCGCAATTCCAATTCGATCTCTTTGCCGGCTTCGTCGTAATTTTTTTGCTCAAGGTAAATGACCGCAATCGCCAGGTGAATCTCAGGCAGTTGCGGATCAACCTGCGAAGCTCGGCGGTATTCGGCCAACGCCAGATCGTATCTGCCCTGAGTCAGGTATTGCTGTCCCAGCGCCTGATGCAATCTGGCGGCGTCCGGGTTGATCGCGATGATGCGTTGATAACTCCATTCGGAAAGCCGCGTGTACGCGCGTCCGAGTTGATAGGCGTACTCGGCTTCCAACGGTTTCATTTCGCTGAGCGAGCGGAATTGCTCAACCACACAAAGCCAATTCTCAGTTCGTTCGCAAGCGCGCGCCAACTGCAACCGCGCCAGTTCTTCTTTTGGCAGAAGCTTGACGGCTCGTTCAAGCGCAACCACGGCTTCAGAATTTTTATTGAGCGCCAACAGGCTGATTCCCAATTGAAGATGCGATTGTCCGAAACCGGGTTGAGCCAGTATGGCCAGGCGAAATTCAGCGACGGCTTCGGCGTGCCCGCGGCGCTCTTGCCTGATGACGCCCAGATTGTGATGAATCAAGGCAGACAGTTCACCCATTGGCTTCAACCGCAAGGCCTGCTGAAACAACCTCTCGGCTTCATCAGGTTGATTGGATTTAAGCGCATCAATGCCTTGAGCCGACAATGTAGCGGCGTCGGGCGTTTGAGCCTGAATCCCAAAGGTCGCCAGCAGACAGAAGAAGCAGATATGCGTTAAACGTCCAAGCATAACGAAAAAAGATGTTGGTTTTGATTATTGAAGTGCGTTGACAGTATACGACGCCACAAGCTTCAATACATAAGCTTCAATGGTTCAAAAGGATAAAGAAATGAGGTCATCAAACAGAGCGCGAATTTTCATGCTGGCAATGCTGTTGGCCTGTCTGTGGCCTGCGTTCGGGTTGAATGCTCCGGCGCAGAATCGAACCGGAAACCGATGGCCCCGAACCGAAACGGCCAAAGAGCAAACCATCCTGATGATTCAGGAACTGATGCAGAAAAACGATCCGGAAGCTGCGCGCTCATCCCTGAACGACGCCCTGAAACGTTACCCGGGAGATTCCGGTTTGCAAAATCTGCTCGGCGTCATCGAAGCTCAAAGCGGAAATTACCTTGCGGCTGAACGCGCTTTTCTGGCATCAATCAAAGCCTCGCCGCGATTTGCCAATGCCTATCTGAATTTGGGCAGGCTTTATCAACATCAAGCCAGCGAAGATGCAACGGCATTGCCCAAGGCTTTGAAAACTTATCAGCAATTGCTGCGTTATCACCCCGACAACGCCGAAGCGAATTATCAATGCGCCGTCCTGTTGCAGCTATCGGGCAATGCCAAAACTTCTCTGCCACATTTGCAAAAACTTCCCGCCGAGTATCAGTCGGGGGCGAATGTGCTGGCGCTGTATTGCGCGGGTTATGCCGCAGCAGCAGACAAAGTCAGAACGAATGATGCTGCGGAACGATTGCTGGCTCACCCAGACCTGAGCGAGCCGGATGTGTTGCCGGCGCTTCACGTGTTGATGAAACACCAACGCTCTGATCTGGCTTTGCGATTTCTGGAAGAGCTTCAGCGGCGGGCGCTGGCTTCGCCTGAAACATTGCGTCAGCTTGGCTTGATGTATGAAGAGCAGAATCAACTGGCTAAAGCTCGCAAGATTCTGGAAACGGCGGGAGCGCCGAGCGTGCCGTTACTGCTTGATCTGGCTCGCGTGGCCTTCAGGCAGAAAGATTTCAAGGGAGCGCTGGGATTTCTGGCTCACGCTCGCGATCTGGAACCAAACCGAGCGCAGATTCATTACCTGTTCGGCGAAACCTGCATCAGGTTGGAATTGGTCGCCGAAGCGCATCAGTCGTTTGTCAAAGCGGTCGAGCTTGAGCCTGACAACCCCGAATACAATTACGCGGCGGGAGCGGCTTCGGCCTATTTGCGCGATCCGTCTGAAGCGATTCCCTATTTCCGCAAATTTCTAAAACTGCGTCCCGGCAACGCACAAGGTCGTTTGTTGCTGGGCGCTGTCTTGTTCAAAACCGGCGATTACACTTCGGCGAAAACTGAATTGAAATTGGCGCTGACTGACAACCTGACGGCAAGCAATGCTCATTACTATCTGGGGCGCATCGCGCGACAGGAAGGAAATTTCGACGAAGCTCTACGCGAATTGCAATCGGCGTTGCACATCAATCAGCGAAACGACGCGGCGCTGGCTGAACTGGGGCAACTGCATTTGCAACGGCGCGATTACCCGGCTGCCGAAAAAGCCTTGCAACAGGCGCTGGCGATTGATCCGGACAATTACGCAGCCAATTTCAACCTGCTGACGCTTTACAGTCGCACCAAAGACGCGCGCGAAGCCGATCAAGCCGCAAGATTCGAGCAGGTCAAACAGCTTCGCACTGAAAAGGAACAGGATTTCCTTCGGGCAATTGAAACTCGTCCGCGTTGAATCAGCTTATGCATAAACTTTTTTTTTCGCTGCTTTTGATCATCTTGCTTCCCGCGTCAGGATTGTCGCAGGCAAAAAGCAAATCCGTCGGCGCGACGGAACAGCAAATCCAACAAATCATTTTGCGTGGCGATTATCAGCGCGCGGCTTCAATTGCGGCGGCGAAGTTGAAAACTCAACCCGCCAATGCGCGATTGCGAGTGTTGCTGGCGCGGGCGGAACTGGCGCAGGGAAATATCCAAACGGCTTTTGCCGAACTTGGGCACGCGATTGAAAGCGATCCGAAAAACATTGACGCGCTTTATTACCTGGCTCTGGTTGCAGAATTGTTGGGGCCGCAAAGTTACGAACGGTTGTACGCGCTGGCTCCGAATTCCGATCGCGTTCATCAACTGCTGGCCGAAGCAGCACTGGCGCAGGAAAATCATGTCGAAGCCGAGACGGAATACCTGGCCGCGCTCAAGGCCAATCCGCGTTCGGCGGATGCGATTATTGGGTTGGCCGAACTCAAACGCTCTCAATCGAAATTCGACGAAGCGTTGAAGCTTTACCAGCAGGCCGAAGAACTGGTCGGCCTCAATCACGACATCGCGTACGGAATCGGCGTCTGTCACGCTTATCAGCAAAATCACGACCGCGCCATCAGCTATCTTCGGCAAGCCGTCGCATTTGCGCCCAACGCCGAAGCGACGCAATTCGCTTACGGCAATTCGCTCTTCCAAAACGGCCAGTTCGCCGAATCCATCGAACCGCTGAAACGCGCGGTCGCGCTCAATCGTAAAATCAAACAGGCGTGGTTCCTGCTCGGTCGCGCTTACCAGCGGCTGGGTCAAAGCGAATTGGCCAAAGCCGCTTTCAAACGTGTGGACGAACTGACAAAGGAAGAGTTGGAAAAAGATCAGGCGACGGAAAAGAAAACTCCGCGCTGATAGAAAGTTACGACGACGCATTCAAAAACGAAGATCATACGAAAAGAAATTATGACTCAAACTATTTACGAACAGATTGGCGGCGAAACCGTCATCCGCAAACTGGTTGACCGTTTTTATGATTTGATGGATTCGCAGCCTGAAGCCGCCGGCATTCGGGCGCTGCATCCTGAAGATTTGACCGAATCGCGCAACAAACTTTTCTGGTTTCTGGTCGGTTGGTCGGGCGGGCCGCCAATGTACATCGAACGTTTCGGCCATCCGCGATTGCGCGCTCGACACATTCCCTTCCCTATCGGCGAATCCGAACGCGATCAATGGCTGTGGTGCATGAATCGCGCGTTGGAAGAAACCATCACTAACGGTCTGGCGCGGACTCAGTTGTCGCGCAATTTCATGCAGCTTGCCGACTTTATGCGAAACAAGGAAGGTTAGCTTTACGGCCAAATTCTTTTTGGCGGCCATTGCCGACGATGCCATAATGCTTGCCATAAAGTTGCTGTTCCGGCATCAAAACAAACTTCAGTGACAAGAGTAGAGCAACCTGCCGAGGTGGCTCCGACTCAGGATTCGCCCTTTCCGCGAACAGCGCAACTTCGGCAAGTTGCGCTACTTTCTTTAGGAGCATTTCTTTTTATGAGCGCCGAAAATAAAACTTCGACTTCCGCCACGGTTCAACAACACAAGGATTATCTGTTCCCCGCCGTCACCATGTATTACCAGCAACCTATCGCGCTGGATCACGGCCAAGGCATGCACGTCTGGGACGACGCAGGCAACAAATACCTGGATTGTTTTGGCGGAGTTCTGACCAACAGCCTGGGTCACGCGCATCCGCAAATCACCGAAGCCGTCGTGGATCAGGTCAAAAAGCTGACGCATACTTCGACGCTGTACGCCAACGCTCCGCAATCGCAACTGGCCGCCAAGCTGGCCGAAATCACTCCTGGCAAACTGGAAAAATCCTTCTTCACCAACAGCGGAACCGAAGCCGACGAAACGGCGACGATGGCGGCGAAGCTTTACACAGGGCGTCAGGAAATCATCACCTTGCGCCACAGTTACAGCGGACGTTCGGCGGCGGCGCAAAGCGCGGGCGGTCATCGCAGTTGGAAAGTTTTGCCGACGCAAGTCGCCGGTTATTACCACGCCCCCGCGCCTTACTGTTATCGCTGCCCGTTCAAACTGACTTACCCGGAATGCGACTTGGCCTGCGCCAAAGACCTGAAAGAGCTGATTGAAACGGCGACTTCCGGCAACATCGCCGCGTTTATGGCCGAACCCATTTTGGGCGTCGGCGGTTACATCACTCCGCCGAAAGAGTATTTCAAAGAAGCCGTCGCCATCGTTCGCCAATACGGCGGCGTGTTCATCACAGACGAAGTTCAAACCGGTTGGGGACGAACGGGCGACAAATGGTTTGGCATCGAGCATTGGGATGTTGAACCAGACATCGTCACATCAGCCAAAGGCATGGCTGCCGGTTTGCCCATCGGCTGGACGATTGCGACGCCGGAAGTCGCCGCCGCAGTGCCTACGCTGACGTTTTCGACTTTTGGCGGCAATCCGGTTTCAACGCGCGCCGCACTGGCGACCATTGAAGTTATCGAAACCGAAAACCTTGTCCACAGCGCCAAAGTCGTCGGCGATCATCTGCGCGAAAAGCTGATGGGTTTGATGGAAAAATACGAAGTCATCGGCGACGTTCGCGGCATGGGATTGATGCAGGCTTTGGAACTGGTCAAAGACCGCAAGACCAAAGAACCCCATCCGCAAGCCGTCGTGAAAGTTTTTGAGGAAACCAAAAAGCGCGGAGTGCTGATTGGCAAAGGCGGACTGTACGGCAACTGCATCCGCCTTGGCCCGCCGCTGATCGCCACCAAAGACGATATGGATGAAATGGTGACGGCGCTGGATGAAGCGTTGGCTACAATCTAAGAACTGAAAACCATTTGGAGGAATTATGTATTCTCCGACAACTGCCCATGGGAAGGTGCCGATTTACCCGGAAAGTGATGGGAAACCTATGGCTGAAACAGATACGCACGCAAACTTGTTAATGAACCTCAGATTGTCTTTAGACAATTACTTCAGGGACGATTCGAATGTTTATGTCTCCGGAAACCTGTTGGTTTATTACGTCGAAGGCAATCCTTCCAAATGTGTTGCGCCGGATGTCTTCGTCGTGCGCGGAGCACAGAAAGGCCAACGGCGCATTTACAAGCTGTGGGAAGAAAGCGTTGTTCCGCAGATCGTCATTGAACTGACTTCGCGCAAAACCTGGAAGGAGGACTTGCAAATCAAATGGCGACTGTACGAAGAACTGGGCGTACAGGAGTATTTCATCTTCGATCCGGAATACGATTATCTGGATGATCCGCTTGTCGGGTACAAACTGGAAAACGGCAAATACGTCGAGTTGGAAATCAAAGACGGGCGCGCCAAAAGCGAAGTGCTTGGGCTGGAACTGGTGAACACTGGCGAAACGCTTCGGCTGTTTGATCCGAACTCCAATCAGTTCCTGCCCACGCCCCAGGAAGCGCAGGAACGCGTGTCTGAACTCGAAGCCACGCTGGCGCGTTACCGTGAACAATTCGGAGAATTGTCGAAATAAGGAGAAGCAACCATGCGAACTCTGATCAAAAACGGCCACATCGTCACTGCTGTGGATTCTTACATCGCCGACTTGCTGATTGACGGCGAAACCGTCGCGATGATCGGCAAAGACCTTTCCGCAGTTGTCGGCATGGTGGATAAAACAATTGACGCCACGGGCAAGCTGGTCATTCCCGGAGGCATTGATCCGCACACGCACATGGATTTGCCGTTTGGCGGAACATCTTCGTCCGACGATTTTGAAACCGGCACGCGCGCGGCGGCTTTTGGTGGAACGACGACGATCATTGATTTCGCCGTGCAGTACAAAGGGCAATCGCTGAACGAAGCACTGGACGTTTGGTTTGCCAAAGCCGAAGGCAAGGCCGCGACCGATTACGGCTTTCATCTGATCTGCACCGATCTGCCGGACGAGCGCTTGCCCGAATTGAAAGCGCTGATTGACCAGGGCGTCAGCAGCTTCAAACTGTTTATGGCTTATCCCGGAGTCTTTTTGGTGGACGACGGCGTGATCTTCAAGGCGATGACGGCGGCGGGCGAACACGGCGGTCTTGTTTGCATGCACGCGGAAAACGGCGTTGTGATTGACGTGCTGGTCAAACGCGCTTTGGCCGCCGGACACACCGCGCCGAAATATCACGCGCTGACTCGTCCCACCAAAGCCGAAGCCGAAGGCGTTCACCGCGCCATCGCCATTGCCGAAATGGCCAATTCGCCGGTTTACATCGTTCACCTCAGTTGTTACGACGCGCTGCGCGAAGTTCAGAACGCGCGCGATCTTGGTTTGCCCGCTTACGCTGAAACCTGTCCGCAATACCTGCTGCTGGATTACAGCCTTTACGAAAAGCCCGGATTTGAAGGCGCAAAGTACGTCATGACTCCGCCGCTTCGCGACCGCGAAAATCAGGAAAAGCTTTGGCGAGGTTTGCGCAGCGACGACCTGCAAGTGATTTCCACAGACCATTGCCCCTTCTGCATGAAAGAACAGAAAGAACTCGGCATTGACGATTTCAGCAAAATTCCGAATGGCGGCCCCGGCGTCGAACACCGCATGAGTTTGATTTACCACCACGGAGTCGCTCAGGGGCGAATTGATCTGAACCGTTTTGTGGAATTGACTTCGACGGCGGCGGCCAAAATCTTCGGCCTGTTCCCGCGCAAAGGAACGATTGCCGTTGGCTCTGACGCCGACATTGTCATCTTCGACCCAAACCGCGAACAGACCATCAGCGCGGCGACTCATCACATGCGGGTTGATTACAGCGCCTACGAAGGATGGACGATCAAGGGCGTGACTGACATTGTTCTGTCGCGCGGCAACGTCATCGTCGAAAACGGCGAATGGAAAGGCAAAGCGGGCGCAGGCCAGTTTTTGAAGCGCGGCACAACCGGCGCGAAGTGACCGAAAGAAAGCTATGGACATTCGTCAGGCGTTGATGACCGAACATTCCAAACGGCAGACGATGGCCATCGTCGAATTCATCGGCGACGATCCCAAACGCTTTGCCGAATTGATGAAGCTGTTTTTCGCCGGGGAATACCGCCTGACGCAGCGCGCCGCCTGGCCGATGAATTATTGCGCCGAGCGGCATCCGGCGTTGATCCTGCCTTACCTGCCAAAACTGCTTGATTGTTTGGAACGCGAAGATATGCACGATGCCGTCAGACGAAACGTCGTGCGTTTGCTGCAAACCATCGAAATTCCCAAACGGCTTGCGGGCAGGGTTTACTCGCATTGTGTTGATTTGCTGGATGACGCCAGTCAGCCGGTTGCCGTGCGGGTCTTCGCCATGACGGTCGCCTCTCGAATTGCCAAAGCCGAACCGGATTTGATGAATGAGTTGCGATTGATCGTTCGCAAACATCTGCCGCATTCGTCGGCGGCATTCAAAGTACGCGCCAGGGGGATTTTGTCATGAAGACACAGGCCTTTGTTTTGTCAGCGGTCAGCGCAGTTGTTTTGGATTTGGGTTACTGGATGGATTACAAGATCAGCGAGGCGCATTACAAAAACTCCTCTGACAAGAAGCAGTCAGTCCATGAATTATTGATCGTCAAGGATTGTCAGCAGCTTCTGAAAGCCAGCCGCTACGCCGAAAAATTTGCCGCGCCTGCTCCGGTTCAAAAATGATTCCTGGTGAAAAGGAGGAAATGAAAGATGGCTACACAACCAAAAATGCGGCTCACAGAACAGGAATACCTGGCCATTGAGCGCAAGGCCGATTTCAAAAGCGAGTTTTACGCGGGTGAAATGTTTGCAATGGCCGGCGCCAGCGAACGTCACAACATGATCGTCACAAACGCCAGCAGTGAACTTCGGCGACAACTCAAAGGACGAAGCTGTCGAAATTATTCAAACGACATGCGCGTCTGTGTCGAAGCCACCGGGCTTTGTACATATCCTGATGTGGTCGCCATCTGCGGCGAAGCCCGTTTCCTGGACAATAGCGGCGACACGCTGATCAATCCAGGCATCATCATAGAAGTTCTTTCGCCTTCAACCGAAGCAGACGACCGTGGGGCAAAGGCCTGGCATTACCGGCAAATCTCTTCGCTGACGGAGTACCTGCTGATCGCCCAGGACAAACATCACGTCGAGCATTATGTTCGACAGGCCGACGGGCAATGGCTGATGTCGGAATCGGTTCGTTTGGAAGATGTATTGCAACTGCCTTCGATCAATTGCGAACTGGCGATGGCTGAAATTTATGACAAGATTGAATTCGGCGCGGAGGAAAATACGAATGCGCATTGATGCTCCCGAAATCCACAAGCAGGATTTTGTCGAATTGAAAGAAGACGTTTCCGCCAGCCCGCTGTGGAATCCAGACCTTGCTCCTACTTCCATCCGCGAACGCACTTGGTCAACCTGGAACATCGCCGCGCTGTGGATCGGCATGAGCGTGGTGATTACGACTTACACGCTGGCGGGCGGTTTTATCGAAGCCGGGATGACCTGGTGGCAGGCAATGGCGACCATACTGCTTGGCAACACGATTGTGTTGATTCCAATGATATTGAACGCTCACGCTGGAACGAAATACGGCGTGTCGTTTCCGGTGCTTTGTCGCGCGGCATTCGGAACAAAAGGCGCAAACGTTCCGGCAATCTTGCGCGCAATCGTCGCCTGCGGATGGTTCGGCATTCAAACCTGGATCGGCGGCACGGCTCTGGATGCATTGTTTGGCCGGATGTGGAGCGGATGGAATGCAATTGACGCAAGCATAATAAACATCGCCGCGCATACCTGGATCGCTTTCCTGCTGTTTTGGGGAATTCAGGTCTGGATCATTCTGAAAGGCGTCGAAGGCATCAAGCTATTGGAATCGTGGTCGGCTCCGCTGTTGCTGGTTGGCGGCGCTGTGCTGTTGTGGTGGGCTTCGTCGCGCGCCGGCGGTTTGGGTAAAGTTCTGACCGAATCCAGCGCACTGCAAAAACAGCAAAACAATTTCTGGACGATCTTTCCCGGCGCGCTGACGGCGTCGGTCGGTTACTGGGCAACCCTGAGTTTGAACATTCCCGATTTCACTCGCTACGCGCGTTCGCAACGGTCGCAGATGCTGGGACAGGCGCTGGGCTTGCCGCTGACGATGACGGCCTTCGCCTTCATCGGCGTAGCCGTCACCAGCGCGACGCTGCTGATTTACGGCGCGGCGATTCCAGACCCTGTTCAATTGATCCAGCGATTCGACAGTTTCACAGTCATACTGTTTGCGACGCTGGTTATTTTCGCGGCGCAGATTTCCACCAACATGGCCGCCAACGTAGTTTCGCCATCGAACGATTTTTCCAACCTCAACCCGAAGATGATTTCTTATGTTGGCGGCGGACTGATTACGGCGGTCATCGGCATTCTGATGATGCCCTGGAAACTGCTGGCTTCGATGGGCGATTACATCTTCACCTGGCTGATCGGATATTCGGGATTGATGGGCGCGATTGCCGGAATCCTGATTTGCGATTACTGGGCGCTCAGAAAACAGCGGTTGGATTTAGCCGGATTGTTTGACCTGCGCGGGCAGTATTCATATTCAAACGGCTTTAACTGGCGCGCGATGATCGCGCTGTTTGTAGCCATCGCGCCGGTCGTTCCGGGTTTCCTGCATGCAGCTTCGACTCCCGGCGGACAAATCGCTCAGCCGAATTTTCTCGACACGCTTTATACCTACGCATGGTTTGTGACCTTCGCGATTGGCTTCGTAATTTATCTTGCGCTGATGAAAAACGATCAGCAGTTCAAAGGAGAGTGATTATGGCACGCATAGTCAAATGCGGATTGATTCAAGCAAGGAATGCTGCGCCGGCGGATGCGCCGATGGCGGAGATCAAGCGGTTGAACATCGAAAAGCATCTGGGCTTCATTGAACAAGCCGCCAAACAGGGCGTGCAGATTTTGTGCATGCAGGAAGTTTTCACCACGCCTTACTTTTGCGCCGAACAACAAACCAAATGGTACGAAGCCGTCGAAAAGATTCCCGACGGCCCGACCACTAAGCTGATGCAGGAGCTAGCCAAACAGTATGGCATGGTCATCATCGTGCCGATTTACGAAGAAGAAATCACTGGCGTGTATTACAACACCGCAGCCGTGATTGACGCCGACGGCAAATATCTGGGCAAGTATCGCAAGAATCACATTCCGCACGTCGCGCCGGGCTTCTGGGAAAAGTTCTACTTCAAACCGGGCAATCTGGGCTATCCGTGTTTCGACACGGCTTTTGCGCGAATCGGAGTTTACATTTGCTACGACCGGCATTTTCCCGAAGGCGCGCGGGCTTTGGGATTGAACGGAGCCGAGATCGTTTTCAATCCTTCGGCGACGGTCGCCGGATTGAGCGAATACTTGTGGAAGCTGGAACAGCCTGCCCACGCCGTAGCCAACGGTTATTTCATCGGCGCGATCAACCGCGTGGGCGTTGAAGCTCCCTGGAACATCGGCGAGTTTTACGGCCAAAGTTATTTCTGCGATCCGCGCGGGCAATTTTTGGCTCAGGCCAAACGAGACGAAGACGCGCTGGTTGTCGCTGATTTGAACCTGGATGTGATCCGCGAAGTTCGCAACACCTGGCAATTTTTCCGCGACCGACGCCCCGAAACTTACGGCTCGCTGGTTCAAGACTAAATCGAACCAAACAACATTGGTACAAACAAAAAGAAACCACAGATGAACACAGATCAAATTTTTTCGGGTATCTGTGTTCATCTGAGTGAATCAGTGTTCATCCGTGGTTAATCGTTTGTATCAATGTTGCTTGTTCTCATTTAGACGGTCTCTTTCCGCCAAGAGGGACAAAATGAAATTCACACTCCAAATTTTCCTGTGCCTTTTGATCGTCTTTGTGCCTGCGCTGCAAGCTGCGCAAACGCAAACTTACGACCTGCTCATTCGCAACGGACGCATCGTTGACGGCACGGGCAACGCCTGGTTTCGCGGCGATGTAGCTTTGCGCGGAGACACAATTGCGGCGGTTGGAAATCTTGCTGGCGCAACGGCCAAACGAATAATCGAAGCCAACGGCCAAATCATCGCGCCGGGTTTCGTTGACACTCATTCGCACGCGCGGCGGCAAATTTTTGAAGAAACCAAAGCTGAAAACTACATCCGCCAGGGCGTGACCACCGCCATCGAAGGCCCGGACGGCAGTTCGCCTTTGCCGCTGAAACCATTCTTTGACCATCTCCGCCAAGCGCACATTGCCATCAACATGGGCGCACTGGTCGGGCAAGGTTCGATCCGCGAAAAAGTCATCGGTCTGGTCAATCGCCCGGCAACGCCTGAAGAAATCGAAAAGATCAAGGCGTTGACCACAGAAGCGATGGAACAAGGCGCGCTTGGTTTGAGCACGGGTTTGTTTTATGTGCCGGGCAATTACACTCCGACCGAAGAAGTCATTGAACTGGCCAAAATCGCCGGACGAATGGGCGGCATTCACACTTCGCACATGCGCGACGAAGCCGCAAACGTCCTGAAAAGCGTCGAAGAAACCATTGCCATCGGCGAACGCGGCGGATTGCCGACTCAGATCACGCATCACAAAATCATCGGCAAAAATAATTGGGGACGCAGCGGAGACACTTTGCGCCTTGTCGCCGAAGCCCGCGCACGCGGAGTGGACGTGACGATTGACCAATATCCTTACACCGCTTCCAGCACCGGATTGACTGCGCTGTTGCCGCAATGGTCGCAAGAAGGCGGTCAGCGCGAAATCGTCAAACGGCTGGCGGACGCTTCGACACGCGCGAAGATCAAAGCGGCTGTGATCGAAAACATCAAATTCGACCGCGGAGGCGGCGATCCCAAAAACGTTTACATCGCGCGCTGCAGTTGGGATCAAAGCCTGGAAGGCAAGAATATGGCCGAGATTACAAAGGCTCGCGGACGTTCGACCTCATTTGAAGACGCCGCCGAAACTACGCTGGAACTCGTAGCCAAAGGCGGCGCTTCGGCCATCTTTCACGCCATCAACGAAGACGATCTGATTCGCATCCTGAAAGACCCGCTGACGATGGTGGCTTCGGACGGCGGCGTGGAAATTCCCAAACGCGGAGTTCCGCATCCGCGCAGCTACGGCACGTTTGCGCGTGTGTTGGGCGTTTACGTTCGCGAAAAGCGCGTGCTGAGTTTGGAAGACGCCATCCGCAAAATGACTTCGCTGCCAGCGCAACGGTTTGGCCTGCAAGATCGCGGCGTGCTGCGTCCGGGAATGAAAGCCGACATCACGATCTTTGACGCCGCCCGCATCATTGACCGAGCGACCTTCGCCAACCCGCACCAATACGCCGAAGGCGTCAGCTATGTCATCGTCAATGGCACGGTTGTGCTCGACAACGGAAAGATGACCGACGCTCGACCGGGACAGGTGTTGCTGGGGACTGCGGCACGTCAGTAAGATGGCTTCCGCCTTACCAACATTCTTGCCCCAGCACAATCCTCTTATGAAAGAAGCTACCGCGCGCATCAAAATCAATCAGCAACTTGAAGCCGCTGGCTGGCGGTTCTTTGCCGATGCCAATGGGCCAGCCAACATCCAGCTTGAACCCGGCGTTACGGTCAAAAAGCAGGACCTTGACGCGCTGGGCGAAAATTTTGAGAAGGCCAGCAAAGGCTTTGTGGATTATCTGCTGCTCAACGAAAAGGGCTTTCCGTTGATCGTGCTCGAAGCAAAAGCCGAAGACAAAAGCCCGCTTGTAGGCAAAGAACAGGCTCGCCAATACGCCAACTCCCTAAACTGCCGCTTCGTCATCCTCTCCAACGGCAACCTGCATTACTTTTGGGATTTAAAGCGGGGCACTCCTTACCTCATCACGGCTTTTCCGACGCCGAAATCCATTGCCGGTTATCAAAAGACCGTACCCAATCCGCAACGACTGATTGAAGAAGTCGTTGCAGATGATTACGTGGTACTGACTCAGCGACACGGTTATGCCAACGAAGCCGCGTGGAAAAACGAAGCTGAGCGTGCCGGGTTTATCGAAACGAACGGTTTGCGCTTCCTGCGTCCTTACCAGAAGAAAGCCATCTACGCGATTCAGTCGGCGGTTGCCAAAGGCAAAGACCGGTTTCTGCTGGAAATGGCGACCGGCACAGGCAAGACGCTAACTTCGGCGGCCATCATTAAACTCTTTTTGCGCACCGGAAACGCTAGCCGTGTGCTCTTTCTGGTGGATAGATTGGAACTGGAAGATCAAGCCTTGAAAGCGTTCAAGAAGACGCTGGCGAACGACTACCGCAGCGTTATTTACAAAGAGAACCGCGACGATTGGCGCAAGGCCGAAATTGTCGTCACGACGGTTCAATCGCTGCTGTTCAATAACAAATATCGGCGGATGTTTTCGCCGACGGATTTTGACCTGGTCATTTCTGACGAAGCGCATCGTTCCATCGGCGGCAATGCTCGCGCGGTTTTTGATTATTTCATCGGCTACAAACTCGGCCTGACGGCGACTCCGCGCGATTACCTGAAGAAGTTCGACAACGCCAACCCGACGACCAAAGACCCGCGCGAATTCGAGCGCCGCTTGCTGCTCGACACTTACCGCACTTTTGGCTGCGACGATGGCCAGCCGACGTTTCGTTACTCGTTGCTGGATGGCGTGAAAGACGGCTTTCTCATCAATCCGACGGTCGTAGATGCCCGCAGCGAAGTCACGACCAGGCTACTTTCCGAAGACGGTTTCGTAGTCGAATTCAACGACGGCGAAGGCGATGACCAGCAGGAAACTTACAAGCAGCGCGAATTTGAAAAACGCTTTTTCTCTCCGGCCACCAATCAACTTTTTTGCAGGACTTTGCTTGAAAACGCCCTGCGCGATCCCATCAGTGGCGAAATTGGCAAGACCATCGTGTTTGCCGTCAGCCAGAACCACGCCGCCAAACTGGCGCAGATTTTCAACGAAATGGCTGACCGAATGTTTCCCGGCAAATATCAGTCTGACTTTGCCGTGCAGGTGACTTCGCAAATCCCAGACGCCCAGCAATTCACCATCAACTTCACCAACAACAATCTGCTCGGTTCGGAGAACTTCATCGCGGCTTACAAAACCAGCAAAGCCCGCATCTGCGTCACCGTAGGCATGATGACCACCGGTTATGATTGCCCGGACATTTTGAACCTCGGATTGTTTCGCCCGATCTTTTCGCCGACTGATTTCATCCAGATCAAAGGACGCGGCACGCGCAAACACGATTTCCGCGAACAGCTTTTTGACGACACGATCAAGGAAAACGTCCAGCAGCCGAAGAAGATCGCCTTCAAACTCTTCGACTTTTTCGCCAACTGCGAATACTTCGAGGAAGAATTCAATTACGACGAAGTGCTGGAATTGCCCAAGCCCCAAACCGCCAGCAACGAAGGTAACGACCGCCGCCCAGTGGTGACAGGCGGCACGTACGTACATCTGGGCGAAGACATTCTGGCCACGATCAAGGAAGAAAAAATCGGCGTCGAAGGCATGCGGATTGACCGGATGTTTTATGAAAGGTTTGAAGACACGGTACGCGGGAATCAGTTCATCGCCGCCAGCATCGAAGCCGGGCAATGGGAGCGCGTGATTGATTACGTGAACCAAAAACTCTTTGATAAACCGGAAGAGTTTTACAGTCTGGAAAAGCTGCGCAAAGCCGCCGCCGTAGATCGTCGCCTGACCTTGCGCGAGATTCTGGAAAAAATCTTCGGCCTGATTCCGGGCTTCAAATCCAAAGATGAATTGCTGGAAGAAGAGTTTTCCAAGTTCGTGGCCGATTACAAACCGGAAGAAGCGGAAGCCATTCCGGCCATGAAAACGTTCTTTAAGGCTTATGCCAGCGACGAACAGGTTCGCCGGATTATCGAATCCGGCGAGTTGACGGATTTGGCGACGAATCCGGTGTTTTCGGTGCGCGATTACCGAGCCGTGCCGACGAAATACCGGTCGGCGATTCCCGATTACATCAAGGATTACGTGCCGTTGAACCAGTTTGCGCCGTAATGCTGGGAACGCACGCGCCCCCGCGTGCTGGCGTGGTGACAAAATCGCCTCTTCCCCGAAAGGTCTTCTTCACAACCCCGGCACGCGAGGGCGCGTGCGTTCCCAACAATTTCAAACACCATGCTCGATACCGACACAAAACGCCGCATTGACACCGCGCGCGACATCCTGGTCGGCAAAGTTCCTGACCCCAAGTCACAAGTCGAACAAATCACCATCGCGCTGATTTACAAGTTCATGGACGACATGGACGCCGAAGCCGAAGAACTCGGCGGCAAGCGCAAATTCTTCACGGGCGAATTCGACAAATATGGCTGGGCGAAGTTGATGGCTCCCTCACTTGGCGGACACGAGATGCTGGCGCTTTACGCCGAAGGCATCACCAAGATGC
>CAYRQB010000026.1:0-34464 GCA_964426025.1 uncultured Heliomicrobium sp. | reverse complement strand
GACGTGGCAGTTAATTTAACATTTCACAGATTCAGGCCAGCGACCGCACTTAATTACGCTATTGTTGCCTTTGCGGTTCAAGGTTGAGGTCGTCAACGGTAAAGACCTCCCCAGCCAGAGAGCGGAAGCCGAATGTGCCGAACAGGAAATTTTCTTTGGTCGCTGTCGTGTCAGTCCAGATGCCCAAATCGCCTCTTTCTCCTGTTTCGTTAGATGTGATCCATTGGGTGACTGTATAACCGGAGACTTCCATGTTGATTGTGTATGAAGTTCTGGTATTCAAATCAGTCAACACAGGTATCGGCGTGCTGACTTCGATTGGCGCTCCGCCGTCTCTGACCAGATAAGTGTATAGACGCTTGGGCGTGTGCGTGGTTGAGTTTGGCCCAGCCAGATGGAATAGATAGTAATTGCGTCCTTCCTTATCCACGCGAACCGCCCAGGTTGCGCCTCTTCCGTCATCCAGCCAGATGGTGAAATTCAATCCGCCAAGAATGTCGCGGTAGGTTTTGTCTTTAAGAACTCCAAGCTCTTCGCCCTTGACGCGCAATTTTTTGTTGCGCCCGTCAGTCATCAATTCCCAGCTTGCGGGAGCTTTCCATTGAGAAAGCGAATCGAAAAAGTCGGAAACACCTGCCGAAGTCACAATCGGATCGAGGCTAACTGTTATCGTGCGCGGCCCTGGCGTCAGAGTTTCGGTTCGCGTCCAGGTTTGATACCCAAGCTGTTCAACACTGATTGTCCGCTCGGATGCCTGTTCCAATTCGTAATCAATTCTGACGCTTCCATTCGCCTGAATCTTTCCCTGCATTGCGCCGTTTATCATGACTGTCGCGCCCGGCGGCCCCTGAATCAGAAGCTTGGCCACGCGCGTCAGTGGTATGCGCCCGTAATTGACCTCCACACCGGCTTCTAGCTCTTCGTTGCCGAAATCGTCCCTGTAATCGTTGTATTCTGGATGGCTGATTCGTAATTTGTGTTTTCCGGGTTCGATTTCGCCAATTGAAACCGAACCGCCCTGATCAACCGTTGCTTTCAACTTCTCGTCAATGAAAACCTGAGCGCCAACTGGCAAACCGCCGAGATTGAACCTGACAAATTGAGGGACAAGTCGGAGCCGAATGATTTCCGTCGCTCTCAGCGGTTTCGATTTGCCGGTGGCGCTGAGATAACCTGGATGACTGGCTTCAATCTGATAAATCCTGCCTCGCTGCAATTGAAATTCGGCCTGGCCGTCCTGAATTCCATCCTGCTTGCCGATTACTTTACCGGACGTGTCTTTGATCACAACCGTCTGACCGGGAAAAACCGGCTGAAGAATCACTGCCAGAATTCCTTTGCTCGCCTGAGCAGGCTTGGTGCGAATTGTCACTCTTTCAGTGGCGGATCGCTCGCGAGGTTTTTCGATGGTGTACTGACGTTGAGCCGATGCCGTGGTGAAACCGATCAACAGCAAACAAGTCAGCCGTATTATCTGTGTTTCAATGGAATGCCTGAAAATATTCATCTCTGATCAAATCGAAGTGATATGAGTTACTTGACGCTCTTGGCGCAACGAAAACCAATGAAATCATACATCACATTCGGATGATCAAAGAAACGGTCTGTGGCGGTTTGTTCGCGAGCGAAGACTTTGAAACCTCCGCCGCGAATGATTTTGTTTCCTTCGTCAACAGGGCCGGAGCTATTGGGATAGGGTTTGTAATCGTCTGCAACCCATTCAGCGACGTTCCCGGCCATGTCAAATATGCCAAAAGGACTGACGCCTTCCGGATAGCTTCCAACTGGCTGCGGTTCCTCCAAACCCACTTCGCGGGCGTTTGAAAACCTGGGCTTCCACTCATTGCCATAAGGATAAAGTCTTCCCTCTTTTCCTCTGGCTGCGAATTCCCATTCTTTTTCGGTCGGCAGCCGCTTGGACGCCCATTCGCAATAATCTTTAGCATCAAACCAACTGACATTGACCACAGGATGCGTGGCTTTGCCGATCTGATATTGTCCTCTTGGCCAATGGGTCGGGGGCTGTCGGCGAGTCTGGCGGACGAACTGAGAGTACTGTTCGTTGGTCACTTCGTATTTGTCAATCAGGAAAGGTTCAACTGTTACACGGTGAGCCGGGGATTCATACTGGTTTCCGTCATCCCGTCCCATCATAAACTCGCCTCCGGGAATGGCTATCATATCGGGAAGGGTGACAAGTCCTCCGGAAGTCGAGTTCGTCGCTGGCGGCTCAGAAGGTTGCAGAAGCAACCACGCCGTGATGCCAATGGCAAACATTGCTATCACGGCAACTCCAATGATCAACGGCAATTTTGATTTCTGTTCCGCTTCAGGTCGAACAAGGTTCGGAGACAAATAGCCATCGGCTCTCACTGAACCGGGTGAGGGAATGTTGACGACGTTGTTGCCAGGTCTGGGAATGGCGTTCGATGAACGATTGGGGTCTGTGACAACTGTGTTTCCTATGCCAACAGTCGGAGCTTCGGCCAGACTCTGACGACCTGTTCCCCGCCCTTCATGCAAAATCGTCTGGCGAGCGCCGAGCATTCGACCGGTAATTTTGGCCGAACCGGTCTGCTCGAATTCCTCTATCATCTCTATAAATTGATGAGCGGTTTGATAACGTTCATCAGGATTTTTCTCCAACGACTTGAGAACGATCTTTTCCAGCTCTGGCGAAATACCGGGATAGTATTGCTCCATTGGCGGGACCTGCAATTCGATGTGACCGCGGCGAATCTCATAATCAGATGTTCCGCTGCCGTCGCCTTCGAATGGCACATGGCCTGTCAGCATCTCGTAAACAACGACGCCGAGCGAGTAGATGTCCGAACGCTGATCAAGTTCTCGCCCTCTGGCTTGTTCAGGACTCATGTATTCGGGTGTGCCGGGATTGAATCCCATCTGAGTGCCGCCTTTGACCCCGCGGACTTTGACTATGCCAAAGTCGGTGACTTTGACTATGTCGTCAGGCGTAACCAGTATGTTGGCCGGTTTCAAATCGCGGTGGATGATTCCCTGATGACGAGCGCCGGATTTGTCCAGGTAAATGAAATTGTGAGCGTAATCAATAGCGGCGAGAACCTGTTTGAAAAGCTTCAACGCGCGGTAATCCGGAATCGGTCCGGTTTCGCGTGTGATCATTTTTCGCAGATCGCGTCCGGGCACGTACTCCATCACGATGCAGGTCGTATCGCCACTGGCGATGAAATCATAAACGCGGACAATATTCGGATGATCAAGCTGGGATTGAATGAAAGCTTCACGTTCCAGGCGTTCTCGAAGATGTTCCACCTGGCGAGGACTGAAATCCTCTGTGCGGATGGTTTTGATGATGACTTCGCGAGCCAGTCTGGTGTGGCGGCCTAAATACAACTCGCCCATCCCGCCTTCACCGAACGGGCTGACGACCTCATAGTTACCGATGGTTCGTCCGAGCATGTTTGAGTCAAGACCAAACGAAGCCCAAAAGCGGCGATTAACCTTTTGTGGGCTTCTTGAAATTCAAAACACAGTCAAGATTACAGAGGCTGACGATTAAGGTGTAATTCCCGATTCGCACTCTGTCGCCTTCGGCGAGTTCCGCCAAATCAACTCTTTGTTCATTCAGATAGACCCCGTTGGCGCTTTCAAGGTCTCGAATAAAGTATTTTTCGTCAATCCGCTCAATGGAAACGTGATTGCGTGAAATATTGTCTGCATCGAGCACGACCTGATTGTCAGTGCGTCTACCTATTGTGATCTTATCTTCACTGAAGTTTTGCGTAACCCCATCCTCCAACCCCTTGACGGCGATGTGCGGAGTTAGCTCAATGACTGGAGGCAGGCGATGTGGCATCGTATCGCGAGTCCTGAGAATTCCGGTTCCGCTCGAGGAAGTTAAATGTACCTGCAAAATGTTCTGGCCTACGCGAAGTTGATCTCCATCATTCAATTGAGTTTGTTGAACGCGTTGACCATTGACAAAGGTTCCGTTACGGCTGAAATCCTGTAAAACATAAACCACGCCAAGCTGAACTATCTCACAGTGCAATCGAGAAACCGTATCGCCATCCAGCACAACATCACAGTTTTCACCTCGACCGAGCGATGTGCGCGGCTTCGTCAGAAAAAGGCCCGTGCGGCCAGCACAAAGACCACCTAGAAAGCTCAGACTAAGTTTACTGGGAGGCGAACTGGTAGTGATCCGCCCACTGCTGAAAGACACAGCTATGGCGGATTCTACTGGTTTAGTGAGGTCGAAATCCTGGCCAAACAATGTGAGTCCAATCCTCTCTTAGCCGTAATCTCTCGCACTAGATCAAGCTCGTGCAGAAAACCGCTTTTCCAAATGCTCTATTTGTAAAAATTGCGTCGAGGCTTTCGCGATTCAGGTTCACACAAAGTATTTCGATTGATCGAACTGCGACAAATACAAAGGCAAAAGCAGATTAACACGACAATAAGTCTTTGGCTAGCCAGGCAACAGTTCACAGTCACCAGAGAGATTTAGCCTGTCGCCCTTAGATGCCTCCGCGCATAAACTGTAAATGCTATAATGTTCTTCGTTATGAAAAGCCGGTTGACTCACCTGGTAAACGAAGCTACAATCCGGCTCGCGTTGGCTGTAAACCTCAAAAGCTTCATATGCATTCACACATTGAAGATCCCCTTTTACAGCAACGACCCTGTCTCTGAAATCTGCATCAATGACGATCAACCTGAATGCGGAATCAGTTTATATTGCAGGGGCCTCTGGAATCTAACAAAGTTGTGCGAACTGATGCTTCCCCGTTGAAGGTCTCACTGGGCAACAGGGTAAATAAATAATTTTCCGAGTTCTATTGAATTCTATTACCATCTGTCGGCGAGCCGCGCCTTAGTCCCGGATGATTTCGACCATGGCAGGCACATTTGCCTTGCTCCGGTTTGAAAGCTCATCAAGCGCAAGTTAGGGCTGACGACGAGAGGAGAACAGGATGCGAACCTCACATCGCCGTCTCACATCATTATTCACATTTTCAATTGTATTGGGGTTGGTTTATTTGGGCACGTTAAGCGGCGTTTTCGCTCAGGGTATTCCCGGCCTTCCGGGTAGCGCAAACGATGCGGCTACCGGAAAGAGTGTCAGCGATAACAAGCTTGGGAGTGTTCTATTTTTCAACTATTACACGAGTGATGCGCTCAGTTCTCAAATCAACACAAGAATCAACATCACAAATGTGCATCCCATACAGGACATAGCAGTCCATGTCTTTTTCGTTGATAGCAACACTTGCATAATAGCGGACGCATTCATTTGCTTGACCGGCAATCAGACAACAACGTTCCTGGCTTCCGACCTGGATCCGAATGTGACAGGTTATCTGATTGTGGTTGCAGTTGATCGTGAGGGGCGTCCTGTCAGTTTCAATTATCTGGCAGGCGATGAGCTAGTCGTGACGCCGACCGCACACAGATTCAGCTTATCCGCGGTGGCTGCTGCGCGACGTGACGGCAACTTCTCATCACCAATCAATTCTGACGGCGTTTCCTCGACAATGTTCTTCAATGGCGATCAATATGATTTCCTGCCGTACACGATGACTCTCGACAGTTTCCCGAGTCAGGTGGCGGGGGTCGGCGCGCCCTTGGCTGACACGCGACTTTACATTTACACCCCCTTACCGGATTTGGCGACGGGTGGGGCTGTTTTTAGCGGCGTCTTGTTTTTCCTTGTCCACAACGATGCGGAAAATACATTCTCCGGACAACTTCCACTTAATTGTTTCCTGACCTCTGACAAGCAACGAATTACATCAGTTCGCACCTCACCCCCTATCAACACAATAGTTCCCAGTGGGCGCACTGGCTGGGCGAGCTTTTTTGCCAATGGAAGTCGGACAGTGGTCTGTAACACTTCCGGCGGAACCATTACTCTCGCCAATGTTCCCATAATGGGCGCAACGGCTACGAAGGTTGGATCGTTTACAGGTGGACAAAATCTACGCTATGCGACGACCTTCAATGCTCCGGGATATTCGATAACCATCCCGGTCATTCCGCCGTCTTGCGGCTCCAGCGTTGAATATCCAACGAATGGAAGCAGCTTGTGTAAATGAAATTGACCGACGCGGAAGGCTGTAGCACCTCACACAAACCTCACACGTGAGCTAACCGCAATTTGCTGTGGGTAACCGTAGCAAATTAACTCAGGAGCGCAATCCCGATTGGTGATTGCGCTCATTCTTATTTTCATTGAGCCTCTTCCCAAATCTAAACCCCATTAAATAGAAAATTTTCTGAAACCTCTTCGATGACGAAGCGTGGAATAAGCGGAGTTCTTTTTTATGTTAGGTTAAGTGTGTATTGCCGACTAATTGGCGCTCTTGTTGATGCTCTGCACCGGTCAAATTTTCCGGACCCACTTTCAACTGGTAATTTGATCGTGGCACTGTACTGTGTCGGCGAATCTGAGAAGAAAAGAAATTAAAAAATATCGGAAACCCTCAATCCGACGCGATTGCCCCACAGATAAGCCTTAGGTATGTAAGTTAAGTCAGTCAGCATCATCCTCACTCGAACGCCGAGTTTTCTGGAAGTCTATAACGGATAACACACAACTCCACCCACACTTCGCGAACTAAGGATCAGCGAGAACAGTACAACATGGCAGAATTTATTTGCAGACTTGGAACACCCGCAGGAGAGATTGTGACACGAACAGTCGAGGGACTGTCCGAACAAGAATTGCGCCAACGTCTATTGCAAGAGGGATATCGAATTTTTTCAGTTGATGGTTCGAGCGCAATCGGTGGGACCAGAGCGTCTGGCAGACAGCGATCCGTAAAAATCAAACTTGACGATTTCCTGCTTTTCAACCAGCAATTGGCTGCGCTGATTCATGCCGGCTTGCCTGTTCTGCAATCCATACAAATGCTGCGTCAGCGCTCGCCTAACGCAAAACTGCGTTCTATCCTGGCTGACGTTGAAGCTCGAATTAAATCAGGCAGCGCCCTTTCTGAAGCCTTTAACGCTCAGGGCGAAACATTCCCCAAGATTTACACCGCTTCGATTCTGGCTGGCGAGCGATCAGGAAACCTTGACGAAGTCCTACGACGATATGTCGAATATACAAAAGCAATCGCGCAGCTTCGCCGCAAGATTCGCAGCGCTTTGACCTATCCCGTGATGCTGCTTTGCGCGGCAGCCATACTTGTCACTGTGTTGACGACATTCGTCATACCGCAATTTTCGTCCCTCTACGAAAACATGGGAGCGGATTTGCCGACAATCACCATCTTTGTTGTCGGACTGTCATCGGCGATTCGGGAAAATTTGTTTTGGTTGGCCCCGGCGATGGTAGGACTGATTGCAGCAATCGTTTCATGGCGAAAGACCGAAAATGGTCGCCGTACCATGGATCGCTGGGTTCTGAAGATTCCGATCATAGGCGATCTGGTCCGGCAAATGACGACTGCTCAATTTTCACGCAGCATGGCAACCTTGCTAGCCGGAGGCATTACGGTTATCGAGTCGTTTCAAATTGCCCTCGCCTCCGTTGCCAACCGCGAGCTTTTACGTTCGACAGAGCCTGCGCTTCCCAAAGTCCGAGAAGGTAAACCCTTCACGGAAAGTTTGGTCGAAGCCGGATGGGTTCCTGAATTGGCTACGGATATGATCGGCGTTGGCGAACGCTCTGGTTCGTTACGCGAGATGCTGGATGAAGTTTCGGGTTTTTATGACGCTGAAACCGAAGTCAAGTTGGGACAATTGACGAGCCTGATTGAACCGGCAATTTTGTTCCTTATGGCCGGGGTTGTAATCACAATTCTTCTGGCGATTTACCTTCCATTGCTGCAAATGGTCAGCAAGGCAGGCGCTTAAAATCATTTTTCAGGTTTCATACATTTACAAATGGCAACTGCGGCAGAACAAATAAATGCAATAGCTGAGCGCGAAGCGGCAGAGCGACTGGCTCAACGTTACAGGCTCAATTTTATTCAACTAGAAAATTTCCCGGTGGACTATGCGCTGGTGCAATCGCTGCCGGTTGATTTGATGCTGCGAAACAAATTCGTTCCGTTGCGCCGCGAAAACAGCCATATGGTCATTGCCATGGCCGATCCTTCGGATTTGATGCTGCTGGATGAATTGAAAGCGCAGTTGAGAATTTCAATCAAAGTCGAAGTCGCAACCGGGAGCGCAATTGAGGCGGTATTAAAGAAGGGCGATGCTTCACAACGCGTGCTTCAGGAAGCCACTGAAGGTTTCCGCGTTTCGCTGGTCAGAGAAACCGATCAGGGTGAAGAGGTTTTGGACCTCGACCGTCTGTCCAGCGATTCTGAAATGTCGCCGATCATCAAACTGGTTGACACAATCGTCTTCACCGCGCTTGAAAAGCGCGCATCCGACATACATCTGGAGACGCGAGATAACGACATGGTCGTGCGTTACCGCATTGACGGCGCGCTTTACGAAGCCGGAGATCCGATTGACATACGCCATCATCAAACGATCATCTCGCGAATCAAAGTCATGTCGGAACTGGACATCGCCGAACGCCGCGTGCCGCAGGATGGCCGCTTCCGAATGCAGATCAGAGGTCGCAAGGTTGATTTCCGCGTATCCATCATCCCGACTGTTCACGGCGAAGACGCGGTGATTCGTATCCTGGATAAGGAACAGATCAACGAATCGTTCAAGGATTTGCGGCTGGAAGTCGTCGGCTTCGATCCGACACTTCTGACCAAATTCCGACGCTTCATCTTGGAACCGTACGGAATGGTTTTGGTGACCGGGCCGACTGGCTCCGGTAAAACCACCACGCTTTACGCGGCCTTGAACGAAATCCGCAACGACGAAGACAAGATCATCACAATTGAAGACCCTGTCGAATACCAACTGCGAGGCGTCGCACAGATTGCCGTTAACGAAAAGAAGGGATTGACCTTCGCGCGAGGCTTGCGCTCGATTCTGCGTCACGACCCCGACAAGATCATGGTCGGCGAAATTCGAGATCAGGAAACGGCGCAGATCGCCATCAACTCCGCTTTGACCGGTCACCTTGTCTTCACAACCGTTCACGCCAACAACGTGATTGACGTGATCGGACGATTTATCAATATGGGTGTCGAACCGTACAACTTCGTGTCGGCGCTCAACTGTGTGCTGGCTCAACGCCTGGTTCGTGTGCTTTGCCCGCGCTGCAAACAAACATACCATCCCGAAGATTCGGAACTGATCGAATCCGGACTGCAACCTATTAAGTTCAGAGACCGCGTTTTTTACAACAGCGTCGGCTGCGAGATTTGCAATCACACAGGTTATCGCGGGCGAACGGCGATCCACGAACTGCTTGATATGTCGGACAGCATTCGCGAGTTGATCATCGAAAGAAGACCCGGTTCCGAAGTTCGCCGCGCCGCCATTCAGGAAGGATTGGGCAGCTTGCGCGAATCTGCTTTGCGCCTGGTATTCGAAGGTCAAACGACGTTGCACGAAATCAACCGCGTCACGTTCGTGGAAGAAATGCAGTAGCGGCTGATGAAGGATTGTTGACAATTGTTTTGCCGCTGGCCGCTGATGAATTTGGAACGCTTCCGGTATACGGACGTTGAAGTTTTCATATGAGACGAACTGTCGTCAGGAGCTTCAGTCGCTGAACCCCGGAAACCGCCCCCTGAATTAATAACCATGTTTGGTTATATCAAACCGTTTTTCTGCAGTTTTGATTTCGCGCCTTTGAGCGCCGCAGATTTACAAAGGGCAAGGGACGCCAAACCCTGCCTTGTATTGAACGAGAGCTGGTCGAAGCTCGACAAATAAGAAAAGAGAAGGTCACCATGAACACAAACATCACGATTCGCAGAATTCTCGCCTTGTTCCTGTCTTTAAGTCTGCTGATGTCGGGAACGGCTTTGGCCGGTGGGGGCAAAGGCAAGAAGAACTTCAACGAGGGCAAAAAGTACGAAGCCTCGCAGCAATGGGATTTGGCGGCGCAATCATACGCGCTAGCCGTTTCGGCGGAGCCGAACAATCCTGAATACCGGCTTAATTACCTGCGCGCTTTGCAACAAGCCTCGTTGATGTTCGTCAAACGCGGAGACGTACTGGCCGAACAGAACGATTATGCCGGAGCTTACACGGCCTATCGAACGGCTTTTCAGTACGATCAGGGGAACGAGGTGGCGCGAATCAAGATGGAGCGAATGCTGGATCAGCAGAAAGCTCTGGCCAGCGGCATTGAGCCGGTCAATTACACGGATTCCGGCAACGTCCGACCGACCGGCGATGTCATACTCGCTTCAAGACCTCGCAATCGAGACCTCGTTCAAGACATCAATTTCAACGCGAACTTCAAAACAGTCGTCAAAACTCTCTGCAAACAATTGGGACTGAACGTTCTGTTCGATGATCAGGTCAAGGACGAAAAAATTGACATCGAATTGAAAGATGTGACTCTGGCGCGGGCGCTGGATCACGTTTTGATGATGAAGAAGTACACCTTCGAACAACTCGACCGCCGCACCATCATTATTTATCAGGACAACGCGACGAACAAACCGCGCTTTGAAAAGCTTTACGTCAAGACTTTCTATCTCGGTAACATTGACGCCAATCAGGCGCGTAACGCGATCACTCTGGCGCTTGGCGCGGCGCGGCAAGTGACACCTCTTTCTCAAGGCGGAGGGCCAAATGCAGCCGGATCCGGCGGCGGAAATGTCCTTTTGGTAAAGGCAACTCCACAGGAACTTCAATTGGCGCACGACCTGATTTCGATGCTCGACAAAAACAAGAATGAAGTCGTTCTTGATGTGGAAATTTATGAAGTTTCGCATGACAGTCTGACTCAGATCGGTAACCAGATTGCCACCAGCCCGATAGATTTTATCGGCGAGCGAGTCGGCAATAATGGTCAGATTACTCAGGAACGAGCGCAGTCTGTCGGTCTCAACTCGCTCGGCGGCGTTGGCCTTAACATCAACCGATCAACAGCGGCTTTGGGCAACAGTCTTTTCAATGTCGGACTCGGAGCCTTGATCGGATTGCCGCCGACCACGCTTTCGCTTCTGCAATCCAAAGGAAATTCAAGGCTGTTGTACAAAACCCAGATTCACGTTTTGGACGGTCAGGCAAACACGACCAAAGTCGGCAGAAGCGTTCCGGTTCGACTCGGCACGCAATATGGCTACACCGGCGGCATTGGAGTTGGGTCGGGAGTTGGAACGGGCGTCGGCACGGGTGTTGGAACAGGTATTGGAGGAGGCATTAACCAGGGATTGCTGGGTGGAGGACTGGGCTTTCCCGGCATTGATTCGATTCAATATCGGGACGTCGGTCTGGTTATCAAAGCGACGCCTCAGATCACCAACGAAGGTTACGTCGAAGTAAAAATGGAGTTCGAGACATCCGACGTTCTGGCATCGGGCAGCGATTCAAATCTCACTCCGACCTTCACACAACGGTCACTGCAAACAGTCGCCCGAATCAAAGACGGTGTGACTTCGGTGGTCGCAGGCGTCAACCAGGAGAGCAAAGGCGATTCTCGCGCGTCAATCCCGGTGCTGGGGATGGTTCCGATTCTGGGACGATTGTTCACCACGCCGCGTCAGGAAAGCCGTCAGAGCGACATAGTCATCACTGTCACTCCGCACATCGTTCGTTCGGCGGGGATCACGGCCAAGGATTATCTGGCATACCAGGCTGGAAGCGGCAATCCGACTACGGGTGGATTGTCGCCGAGTGTTGAAGATGTCGTTTATCGCGCTCAACAGGAAGAGGAACAGGAACGTCGTCTGATCGCGCAACAGTCGCCGTCTCCATTGCAAAATGTTCCGATCACGGCTGACAGCCAGCTTGCCGCTGGCCAGACTTCACAGGTTGCGCCGCTGACTAACCAGCGTCCGCCGATTCAAGCCACATCAAACGACAATTCCGGAGCGGCAGCCAATCGTCGCCAGTTGGGCAACAACGATCTGGTTCCGGTCAGAAGCAGCGGTTCTCCGTCGCCAAACCAGCAATTTACAGAAACGCGTTTCCCCGAACCGCCGCCACAACCTGAATTTCAACAGGCCAACGTCAACGATGGAAACCCCGGACAGATTGTGCCGACCAACGGGGAAATTCCTGCCGGTAAGGACGGAAAAGATAAGGCAGGAAAAGCAGACAAAGACGGTCAGGAAGGCGAATTCAAGGAAGGACAGGTTTTCAAACCTGAAACGCCAGTGGAAATGGCGATCCCAAGAGGTCCGGAAGATTCGGAAGAAAGACAGCGGAAAATGGAAATAATCCGCAAGCAATGGGAAGCCGACCAAAAGAAAGCCGCTGAGGAATCCAAGGCGAGGAAATCGAACAAAGTCGAATCCGCCCCGGCTCCTCTGCCGCCGGAAGCCGCAGCCGCTGTTCCGAAGACAAAGGTTGGACAGGCGTTGCCGACGATGAGTTCTTCGCGCGCCAATGTCAGCTTCAGCCTCTCGCCCGCTCCGATTCGCGGACAGAAAGGCAAGAATTTCAGTGTGACTGTTCAGGCCAACGGCCAGGGACAGATGAACGGCGCGACGCTTGCGCTTCGCTACGACGAAAGCAAGATGCAGGTTAAATCCGTCCGCGGCGGCGATCTGTTCGGCAATCAGCCCGAATTGACATACGACATTCAAAAAGGCACGCTGAAGGTGACGATTAAACATCCGATGAAAACCGCTGTCGCGGCCAATGGCTCTGTGATAGTGATAGAGTTTTCCGCCATCGGCGAAGGGTCGAGCGAAATTGCGTTCAGCAACGCCGACACCAAAGTCAGCCAGGGCGGGAATCAGAACGTTCCGGCCAACGGTTCAACCGCACAGGTTGTAATTGGACGCGACGCAGTGGCAAGTTCGAACAATGAAAGATAGAAGACAAAAATCGGCGATAGAAGATCGGCAATCGGCAATCGCCAGCAGCCGATCTTCCATCGCCGAAAAGCCAAACAATCAATCCGGCTTTACGCTGTTGGAACTGATCATCACCTTGACGATCATCGCAATTCTGGCAGCGGGCACGATCCCAATCGCGCGCAATATGATTCGTCGCGAAAAAGAGATTGAGTTGCGCCGCAATCTGCGCGAACTCCGCAGAGCGATAGACACTTACAAAAACGCCTGTGAATCCGGATTGGTCGGCCCTCTCGACAAACAACCCGAAGACGAATGCTATCCCAAAGAATTGCAGATATTGGTTGACGGAATCATTCCGCCCAACAAAACCGAAGCAATCCGTTTTCTGCGCCGAATCCCGCGAGACCCGTTCACCGGCGAACAGGATTGGGGCCTGCGCTCCGTGCAGGATGATCCGGATTCCAGTTCCTGGGGCGGCCAAAACGTTTACGATGTTTACAGCAAAGCTCAGGGGATGGCGCTTGACGGAAAGACCTATTACAAAGACTGGTAAGCAATGAGAGCACAATCTCAAAATTCAAAGTTGGAAGCAGGAAGCTCGGATCGCCGATTGCGACGCAGAATTCAGCGTGGCTTTACCTTTATGGAATTGCTGATCGTCATGGTGATCATAGCGATTCTGGCTGCCGTGGCGATTCCGAAATATCTGGCGCATCTGCGCCGAGCGAAAGAAGTCGTACTCCAGCAAGACCTGTGGGCGATGCGCCGTGCGATTGATTTTTACACGACTGACAAGGAAAGACCTCCTTCCAGTTTGCAGGAGTTGGTTTCCGCTCAATATCTGCGGGAAATTCCCAAAGACCCGATTTGCCCTGAATGCCCGTGGCAGGAAATTCCGGCCACGACCGAACCCGGCGACCTTAATTCCGCTGGCGGCATCGGTGACGTGAAAAGCAGCGCCGACGGCACGGATTCAAACGGCAAAGCATATTCCGAATATTGAGCACTTTACATTCGACTAAACCTGATCTGAGCAAACCTGAACCCATAAAACCGAAAGAGACATCTGCTCGACAGAAACATGACAGCTATTTATGCGATCAATCCCAATCTTATCCGGTATCTGGAACTACCTAACTACTCCTGATTTACCACGCACCGCCCTGGCCATCAGCGAAACTCATCTGTCAATTGTGACCTTGCGTCGCAGTGGATCGGAATTCGAACCGCGCAATCTTGGCGTGCTTCGATTGCCTTCCGGTCTGATAGAGGCCAGTTTTACTGAGCCGAACATCTCAGACGAATCCGCGATGATCGAACAATTGACCAGAACGGCCAGTCAGGCAGGAATAAAGCGCCCGCGCCTGCTGAGCGTCGCGCTTCCGGCGGGCAGCGCCCACAGCCAGGTGATTACTCTCGATTCGGTGCCAAATTCCCGCACTGAACTGGCCGAGTTGATTGATTGGAAAATCGAACGAGCTTTTGGCCAAAACGCTTCCAATTTGCGAACAAGCCATTCACGGCTGAGCAATTTCAATGGTCGCGCGCACTGGTTGATCACTGCCGTCCACAACCGGGTTCTGGAACAATACGAACGAGTGTTTAATGAATTGCGCTGGCAAGTAGGGCTGATTGTTCCCAAACATTATGGCGAGGCGCAATGGTTGATGCGGCAAAAGCTGGACGACGATCAGGTCGTCGTCAGTCTGAATGATCATGGATTCGACACAGTCATCGTGCGCGGTCAGGAACCGATCATGATCCGCGAAGTCGAATGTTCAGCGACAGAATGCGAAGACGAGTTTTTCCGCTTGATGGTCTTTTATCGCGACCGTTTGCTGCCCGAAAGTTCTCCGGTCACATTGAGCCGATTGCTAATGCTGGGGACGGTTGCCGACCAAAGGCGATTTCGCGAGGTGTTGAATTCTGCGCTCGATAAACACGCCATTGCGCTCGACCCGCAACAAATCGGACTGAAAGTTGATCCGAACGCGCCATTCAATCACTTTGCCGCCGCGGGTGGTTTGGCGACAATGGCCTGGGGCTGAAATCCATACGGATAAAAAACACATTGCAAGGAAGGAATAATAACGCCGGCCCGATCAAGATTCGGGTTTGGAGGGGTTGTTTATGAACTCACACACCAATTTATCTAAGGCAAAAATATTTATATTTATCATCGCACTGGCTTCAATCCTGGCGGCGACAAGTTGTAAAAACGATTCAGTTGTTTCCGACAATTCAGGACAGAACCAGAACGCGGCAGCCAACACGAATCCAGCCAATCCTGGCAATCCTGCGGGAGGACAAGCCGGAGCAACACCTTCAACATCGCCGGTTGGACCGACGGGTCAAACGACGCCGACTTCCCCATTCGAACCTCAACCGGGCGAAAAGAAACAGATGGCGGGAAACATTCCGGTCACAGTCAGCCCCGCTAAACCTATGCTGACACCGGCGCCTGATCCGTTTCCGCCGCGTCCGACACCTACCGTCGTGATGGAAAATGGCAAGATCGTCCAGCAATGGCAGGCTCCTGCCGATGCGGCAAAATTGACAAGCCCCTTAAAAAATCGTTCCGAGGCTGCGCAAATCGGGCGAGAACTGTACATGCAAAAATGTGTGGACTGCCACGGCAAAGAAGGCAAAGGCAATGGATGGATGGCCAAGATGGTCGCCAAACCGCCGACAAACCTGGCCAGTCAGATGGTTCAGGCGAATTCCGACGGCGAGTTGTTCTGGAAAATTACAAACGGCAGATCGCCAATGCCCGCGCATCGCGTCCGATTTGACGACGACCAAAGATGGCACATAGTCGCCTATCTGCGAACGCTTAAACCCTGACAGAAGACACTCAAACAATTGAACAAAAAATCGGAAGACAGAAGATGCATCTGATTGAACCAGATACATCTTCTGTCTTTTTTCAATTATCCGAATCTGAAGCGGCGACAATCACGTAAACTGTAAGGAAGACCGCTGATGATATTTTGATCTTCCCCCCACAGCATCATCCAATATCGTTTAGTCGAGCGATATTGAATAAATGAACATAAGCTGAGACACTTGATAGGTTATGACCTGGGACGAGGTAAAAGAACTGGGATCGTTGTATGCGATCGGAGCGCTGGACAGTGAGACTGTACAGAAGATCGAAGATTTTCTGCTTCACGCAACTCCGGAGCAACGGCGAGAAATTATTGAATGGCGCGAAGTCGCTGCCGTTATCCCATTGGCTTTGCCTCAGCACGAAGTTCCAGTTCAGCTTAAAGACCGTCTTCTTTCGCGAATCGAAAAAGAGAATGCGCCGGAATCGCCATCGTCAACCAATCAGCCAGCCAATGTTCTGGTTTTCCAACCCAAAGCTCGCTCGGAATCTAAAACTTCCAAATGGTTATTGATGGCGGCGACAATTGCCTTATCGGCTGCCTGTGGGTATCTGGCCTGGCAAAACATCAACATTTCCGAACAACTGAAAGAAACTGATTACAGGCTCAACACGCTGACTCGGCAAATGGAGGCCTTCCTTTCGCCCAGCACTCGCGTCATTTCGATGAAAGGCGTTGAAACTCCACAAGCGCATGCGAAAGTCGTCTGGAACACCGAATCACAGACATGGGAAGTTCACATCACAAATCTCCCTGCTCCGCCGGAAGACAAAGATTATCAACTCTGGTACGTCACTCAAGATGCCAAGATAAACGCGGCGGTCTTCAGCACGGACGACAAAGGTCGTAGCGAATTAAAATTGAATCTGCCAGCCGAAGCCTTGAACGGTTTGTCCGCCACTGCCGTCACGCTCGAACCGAAAGGCGGATCGCCTCAACCAACAGGCAAATTCTACCTGTTGGCGCCCATCTGAAACTTACTGAAACGACAATCATGGCAGGCGTTTGAAAAAGCCGCTTTTTGCAGTAGACTCCGCACGTCAAATTCAATCTCAAATCAATATTAAAGGTATTGGGCACGAAGCAATCTGCTGCAGGCTGGGTCTTCGACAATCCAACCGGCTTCAACAGCAATTGCTTCGCCACTAAGGTATAACCAAAATCATGATCAAAACTTTGGAATGGACAGACGAAGGCGTAATGATGATTGACCAACGGCTTCTGCCAATGGAGGAAACCTATCCCATCTTCCGAAATTACGAAGAAGTAGCTTTTGCAATCAAAGACATGGTTGTGCGCGGCGCGCCTGCCATCGGAGTTGCTGCGGCAATGGGCGTGGCGCTCGGCGCTCGTGACGCCAAAACAAATGATCAAACCGAATTCGACCGGGCATTCGATCACATCTGTCAGATTATCGGTTCTACGCGTCCGACTGCAGTAAATTTATTCTGGGCGATTGAGCGAATGCGCGGCGTTTACAGTTCATTGAAAAGCAGCAATGCCTCGCTGGATGAAATTCGTCGGCGTCTGATTGAAGAAGCAAAATTGATGCACAGTGAAGATATCGAAGCCAATCGTTCGATGGGACGGTTTGGAGCCGAGTTGATCAAGGACGGCTCGACAATTCTGACGCATTGCAACGCCGGAGCTTTGGCCACGGCAGGTTATGGAACGGCGCTGGGAGTCATTCGCGCCGCCGTCGAAGCCGGAAAAAAGATCGCGGTCTTCGCCGATGAAACTCGTCCGTTTCTGCAGGGCGCTCGTTTGACGGCGTGGGAACTTCAAAAAGACAACATCCCCGTCACGCTGATCACTGACAACATGGCCGGCCATTTCATGAAAGGCGGCAAGATTGATTGCGTCGTCGTCGGAGCCGACCGCATAGCAGCCAACGGCGATGTCGCCAATAAAATCGGCACATATTCAGTTGCCGTGCTGGCCAAGGAAAACAACATTCCCTTTTACGTCGCCGCCCCGATTTCGACTCTGGATATGAACATAAAATCCGGAGAGCAAATTCCGATTGAAGAACGAAACGAGATGGAAGTAACTCACGTCAAAGGCAATCAATTAGCCCCGACAGGAATCAACGTTGCCAACCCTGCTTTTGACGTGACGCCGAACCGTTATGTCGCAGCAATCATCACCGATCGCGGAATTGCCCGTCCGCCATACATCGAAAACCTGCGGCAGTTGGCGGAGTAGAATTTCGAAAGTCCGTTTTGAAAGTCCCTGAAAAGGGCAAATTCAATAACCGTAGGCAACGCCTACGGTAGGAGCGTTTTCTTCGTGGGAGAAGATATGTCTACCAATATGTCATCCGCGCGCGTTGGCGTTTATGTTGACGTTGCCAACATCAACCGCAATGGCGGTTATGGAATGGGGTATGAAATCTTGCGCGAATTCGCCTGTCGGGACGGCGCCGAAGCTGTCAGATTGAACGCCTACGTCAGTTACGACGCCGAAAAAGCCCGCCGCGACACTTACTACTTTCACCGCACCAACAGCTTCTACTCGGTTCTTCGCGATTTCGGTTACAAGGTAATCCAGAAAGAGGTCAAATGGTTCACCGACGAAGACGGCAATCGCGTGGCCAAAGCCAATGCCGATCTCGATCTGGCGGTTGACGCGTTGCTGCAATCGGAAAACCTTGACCGTGTGTTGCTGGTTACTGGCGACGGCGATTTCGTGCAGGTCGTTCGCGCATTGCAAAACAAAGGTTGCCGGGTTGAAGTCACCGCTTTCAAAAACGTGTCTCACGAATTGCGTCGCGAAGCCGACATGTTTTTATCCGGCCATTTGATCCCGAACCTTCTGCCGATTGATCGCGGAACCGAAGAAAACATCTGGGGTGAAACCGATCATCGAGTGCGAGGCATCTGCTATTACCATAAAAATGACTTCGGCTTCATGCGATTCCTCAAACGCATTGATCGGAACTTATGGCTGACAGACGCCAAACATCCCGACTCGCCTTATGGAACCGCCTGGTTTCATGATTCCAGCTTGCCGGTCGGACAAAACGGTTCGGTAGCGCAGGATTTGCCAAGCCGCAAATACATCTTCGAATTCAAGCTGGTCAGGGCTGAACAGGACAAGGGTTTGCGCGCCATTGATATTCAGATTGTGGCTGAGTTGTAAACGCGTATTCGGCAATGAATGAACGCTTGATGGTCGTCATCGCCGCGATCATCAAGCCGTTTGTTCATTGCTTTGATAGATGCGTATAATTCCATCTGAAACGATCATAGCTTGTTCGTCGCAATATCATCCCTCACACAGTCATCCCCGTGCGCCGCGCAAGTTAGCTGTGTCCCGTTCTGACAATCAACCCTGAAGCATCATCTGAAATCATCATGGCAAGGCATTATTCTTCGCACTCTCGCGCCGGTATTATGGCGCTGTTGGCTGGATTGCTTATCTGGTTCGGCGTATTCGGTGCGCTCGTCATTTCGACATTACATAACAACTCGCTTGATTCGTATTTGCAATCAGACCTCGCCGACTCGGCATCCCAATCGCAGATACGCGCCAACTTGAACCGCCTGCCTCTCAGCTTCGAGGAAAATCGCGGACAAACTCGCAAGGATGTCAAATTCATTTCTCGCACGCGCGGTTACACGCTTTATCTGACTTCCGCCGAAACCAGATTCGAATTTGCCGGCAGCGAGTCGAATAGCTCGCACGCGCTGGTAATGAAGATGATCGGAGCTTCAGCGAATTCAGCCATCGAAGGCGGTGAACCGCTGACAGGCAAAAGCAATTACTTCATCGGCAACGATCCGCGCCAATGGATAACCGGCGCTTCGACTTTTTCCAGCGTTCATCATCGCAATGCTTACGAAGGCGTGGACGTCGTTTATTACGGCAATCAGCAGCAGCTTGAATACGATTTTATCGTCGCGCCGAATGCCGACCCGCGGCAGATCAATCTGGCTTTCAACGGCGCGCGGCAAATCCAGGCCGATGAAAAAGGCGATCTGGTCTTAACCCTGGACCAACGGCAATTACGAATGCACAAACCTGTCGCCTATCAGCAATCGAACGGCGAGCGTCGTTTCATCAACGTCGAGTATTCAATCCACAAAGCCCGAATCGCTGACGATACTCCAACCGTCAGTTTTCAGATTGGCGATTACGATCCGCAACTTCCGCTGGTGATTGATCCGTTGGTTGAGTATTCGACTTATTACGGCGGCAGCGGAACAGACATTGGTTATGGCATCGCTGTTGATAAAGACGGATTCGTTTACGTCACCGGTCAAACCTCATCTCTCAACTTCCCTCTCAAAAACGCATATCAAACAGCGCGAGACGGCGCCAGCGATGCGTTTGTCATGAAGCTGAGTCCGAATGGTTTGACTGTCATGTTTTCGACTTACATCGGCGGGCGAAATCCCGGAGACAAAGGATCGTCTATTGCCGTAGATCAAACCGGCAATATTTATTTCACGGGCGAAACCAACTCGCTCAACTTTCCGGTGGTCAATGCGGCTCAGCCGATCTTTCGCGGCAACACAGACGCATTCGTCGCCAAGTTCAATCCAACCGGCAGCGAATTGCTCTATTCAACTTATCTGGGAGGCACTCTTCCCGACGCCGCTTACGGCTTAGCTCTTGACGGTTCAAACAGCGTCTACATCACAGGCCGAACGCAGTCCGCGAACTTTCCGACCAGGAATCCAATGCAAGCTGCGTTGAAAGGCCAGCAGGATGTTTTCGTCGCCAGGTTCGCGCCGGACGGATCACTCGCCTACTCGACATACCTCGGCGGAGAACCGATGGAAACGGGCGCGCGCGATGAAGAAGCTGGTTACAGCATCGCCGTTGACCAGTTGCAGAATGTATACATCACCGGTTTCACAACCACGCCTTCTTTCCCAACGGTCAACGCCATACAAAGAAATTTCGGGGGCGTGGAAGACGTCTTCGTCTGCAAATTGAATTCGGCTGGTTCAGCGCTGGTTTATTCGACATTCCTCGGCGGAGACCGCGCCGAAGAAGCCCGCGCCATTGCGGTTGATGCGCTCGGCAACGCTTACATCACCGGTTACACCTTCTCGCTCAATTTTCCGACGGTCAACGCTCTTCAACCAATTTATGGAGGCAACGTTGACGCCTTCGTCGCCAAGATCAATGCGACTGGGACAGAACTTATCTACTCTACTTTTTTGGGCGGCAGCGGCGGCGAAAACACAGGACTGGTTGCCGACATCACTCCTGTCGGCGGCATAGCCGTTGATAATCTGGGCAACGCTTATCTGACCGGCAAAACTGAATCGGACAATTTCCCTGTAGTGCGCGCGGTTCAACCGTCATTGCGCGGCGACAACGATGCGTTCGTAGCCAAGATCAATCCGGCTGGATCGGAACTCATATACTCGACTTATCTGGGCAGCACCTTCACAGGAAACAACGGCTTCGACGAACGCGGACTTGATCTGGCGATTGACAGATTCGGCAGCGCCTTCGTGACCGGCCAGGTTTTGAAGAACGATTTTTTGACCATTCTGCCGGTGCAGCAAAATTACGGCGGCGGTTTAAGCGACGCATTCATTACCAAAATTTCCACTCCTGACATTTTGACAATCGCCACAGTTTCGGCGGCCAGCTTTACAGGCCCGTCGCTTGCGCCTGCTGAGATAGTGGCGGCTTTCGGTTTCAGTCTGGCCAGCGGCGTTGAAGTTGCGCAATCAACTCCGCTGCCGACTTCCCTGCTTGGAACTTCTGTGAAAGTGAAAGACAAAAACAACAATGAGCTTCTGGCGCCGTTGTTTTTCGTTTCTCCGGCCCAGGTCAACTTTCAGATTCCGCCGGGAATTGTTCCGGGCAAAGCGACGATCACCATCACCAACTCGATGAACAATTCAATCAGCGCGACAGTGTTGATTGAAAAGACCGCGCCCGGATTGTTCACCGCCAACGCAAACGGGTTGGGAGTTCCAGCCGCCGTCCTGCTCAGAGTCAAATCCAACGGCATGCAAATCTTCGAACCTGTCGCGCAACTCGACAGCGGAAACATCTTCATCCCTCTCCCAATTGATTTCGGCCCTGATTCGGGAAACGCCAGCGATCAATTGTTTTTGATTTTATTCGGCACTGGTTGGCGAGGCCGCAGCGCGGAAGCGAATGTTCAAGCGCAAATCGGCGGCGTGAATACGCCAGTGCTTTACGCCGGAGAGCAAGGAACATTTGTCGGCGAAGATCAAATCAATTTGCAATTGCCGCGCAGCCTGGCGGGACGCGGCGAGATGAATCTGTCGGTTGTCGTAGACGGACAGATGGCGAATCTGGTGCGAGTGGCTTTTCGTTAAACGCAATCCGGCGGCGCTGATTACCAGCCAAGTTGCAAAGTGAATTTGAAAGTCCGTCCTTCGTTCAACGTGTTCGTGATTGCTCCGAAGTTCGGATTGGCCAACTCAAAGCCAGGCTCGGCGAATTGCGGAGTGTTGAACAGGTTGTTTGATTCGGCTCTGAACAGCAGTCGCAGATCGTGTTTGAAAGCCCAGACTCGCGACAATTGAGCGTTGACGTTGCGAATCGGCCCTTTGCGAAAAACGTTTCGGCCAAGCGATCCGCGTTCGGCCAGCATTGCGATCTCTTCTGGTTTGATGAAGCGAAAGGCGTTGCGCGGCAACATCTGTTTGGAGGTATCAGGATTCGCAATCGTCCGCCCGAGAATTGAAGGATCGAGCAGAATTGGCCGATCTCCGCCGTTACCGTCAACGTTGCCAAAACCCGGCCCATCAGAACCTGTCGAAAGGTTGAAAGGAATTCCGGTTTTGACCAGAGCAATCGCCGACAAATTCCAACCGTCAGAAATCGCTGAAAACCAGCGGTTGAATTTCGGCGCTCGTAGCGCATAACTCGTCCTGAGCAGAAAGGCGTGGGTCTGATCGAAATCGCTGAGGCCTTTCATATCGCGGTGAGTTTCAAATTCCGACTGGCTGCGAGATTTGCGCGAATCGTTTTCGTTGGCCGTGTTGGTGTAACTTGCGCCAAGGTCAATCGCCTTGCTGAACCAGTAAGAAGCGTCCACCGTCAGCCCGCGCCAATTCTGCACTGCCAGCGAAACGCGAGCCGCATCGAAATATCCCTGCGAACCGTTCACCGTCAACCGGTAATCGGCAATCTCCTGATTCGGGCGACGTTCGGGAATTGTCCGAGTGATGATCTTCGACACATCCTCAACCGGATGCGCGCGGTTCAGATACCACAGCACCAGCAATTTGTGAGACCTGCTGCCAACGTAACCCAGTTGTAGTCGAACGGCTTTGTTCCATTCAGGCTCCCAACTCAGGTTGTATTGATGCGAATACGGCGTCGCCAGTTCAGGGTCGAGCGCGTAAACCGTCGGCTTGCCGATTTCCCCTTGAAACGGATTGAGCAAACTTTGCGGAGCGACGACTACGACTTTGGTGTTGAGCGGCGGGCTGAAACGAATCTGTTGATAACTGACGAAAAAGATTTCGCCGAAGTGCGTGCCGTATGCTCCGCGAAAAATTCCGAGCTTGCCCGGCATTCGATAGGCAAAGCCCACAGTCGGCGCGATGTTATTCCAATCACTGTCGAACGGAATTACGTTCAAATCGTCAACTTCAACCGGTTTCGTCACTGGCTGCCAGCGCAAGCCTGATTGCAAAGTCAGGCGCTGAGTCAATTGCCAACTGTCGCCGCCATAAAATTGACCTTCCCATTGTCTGAATCGGCGATGAATATTTCCAATCGAGCGAATGTGCTGCGAAGGTTTTCCGATTCGGAAATTGGTTATCGCATCATTGCCGAAATCGTTGTTGAATGAAAAGAAACCGCGATGAACGTCTGTTTCGCTGCTGTTGACCTGACGGCGAATCATCGTCGCGCCAGCCGTCAAATTATGTTTGCCTTCGGTGCGACGCAATTGGAAAGCGGATCGAATCTGATTCTGCACGCGATCAATTGGAATGGTTCCGTCTGGCCCAAGAAACGAAAGTCCTGCGATCAAAATGAACGGCCCGACCGCGTTCTTTTCCGGTTCCAGCAACGAACTGACTCGCTCGTAACTGATCAAAGCATTGCTGACGGTTTTCGCGTCCCAGCCTCGCGTCCAGCCAATTCGCGCCGTATGAGATTTGGTGTCGGTGTTCGGATTCTGACCGGCGATGAATTGAAAAGCGTCAACGTTCTGCGAAGTGAATTGGTATTGCAGCGCCAGCGAATCTTTCGCAGTCAGACTTTGATCCAATCGCAGATTCGCCTGATTGTTGTTGATGGATTGCGGAGCGTTGGTGTTCAGCGCGCGAATGTTGATGTCGGTTCGATTGGGAAGCTCCGCCGGATAAGCCGCAAAAAACCGCGCCACCAGCGCACGCGTCGCCGCATCAACCGGTCTGCCTGTTGCCGGGTCGGATTCCAGCGGAGTTCGTTCGTCGGGTTTCGGAACCAGCACGTTGCCGTTGACCGAGCCGCGAATTTTCTGCTGGCTGGATTCGATGAAAAACTTGCTGCTCTTCGTCAGATCGAATCCGGCATTGAATCCGTAATCGTTTTCGCGCGCAGGTTTGACCGCGCCGACTTGAAAGAATGACCGCGCGCTGAAGACGCTGTTCAGATGCGATTCGTACAGCTTTCCGTGAAAGCCCTTTCCCAGACTGTTTGGAAGCGTAATCGCCGAACGTGGCGCATTGCCGAATTCCGAACCGAAGTAATTGCTGGCCGGATTGAATTCCTGAACAATGGTGGCTGTCGTTCCCAACCGCACGTTCAATTCCTTCAAAGCGCCGTTGTCCACCAGATTGAATTGCACGTTTTCATTGCGGCGGCTTTCGCCCGAAGCCGAATCTGTTTTGCCAAGCATGTTCAGTTCGACGCGTTTGCCGGCGTCCACTGGTTTCGTTTCCATATCCGGCGATTTTGCCGCCGGTGGCGTTGGTTTCTCCTGTCCGAAAGCGAATGAAACAATGAACGCACAACAAAACACGGCTGTAAGCAATGCTCCGCTTGCTGGCTTGAACAGCATTTGAGCCATTGAAGGTAAATCTCCTATCTGATCTGAGAAGGTGTGACAAGGTGACAAGACGTTCAGGTTCGCAACCTTGACAAGAAAAATAACGACGCGTACTGTCCCAAAACTCCACTTGGCTGTCAATTAACCCAAATTCAAAATTCGGGATTGCAAGATGCAACAGATCAAATCATTCGTTGACTCGAAATCCGAAAGCTACCAATCAAATTACTCCGCCAATCGCGCAAGCGTCGAGCGGCTGAAAGAAGAACTGAGAAAATCCACGCTCGGCGGTGGCGAACAGTACGTCAAACGCCACATCGCGCGCGGAAAGTTGTTGCCGCGCGAACGCATTGAAATGTTGCTGGACGAAGGTTCGTACTTTCTGGAAATCGCACCGCTGGCCGGCGTGGCGATGGAAAACGAATTCGTCGGCGCAGGCGTGGTCGGCGGGGTCGGACTGGTTTCAGGACGACAGTGTTTCATCATCGCCAACGAAGCCACAGTCAAAGGCGGCGCGGTCAGCGAAATCGGCGCTCGCAAAAACGCCCGTTTGGCCGAAATCGTCGCGACGAATCATCTGCCATCAATTTCATTGGTCGAATCAGCCGGAGCCGACCTGCCTGTCCAGCACAAAATCTTTGTTCCGGGCGGAGCGGGCTTCAAAGAAATCACTCGAAGATCGAAAGCGCGCATCCCCAGCATCTCAGTCGTCTTTGGCAACTCGACAGCGGGCGGAGCTTATCTGCCGGGCATGTCTGATTACGTGGTGATGGTGAAGAAACAGGCACAGGTTTTTCTGGGCGGGCCTCCGCTGGTCAAAATGGCTACGGGTGAAATCGTTGATGAAGAAAGTCTGGGCGGAGCCGAAATGCATTCAAAGATTTCCGGCCTGTCGGATTATCTGGCCGAAGACGAGCTTGACGGTTTGAGAATCGCCCGCCAGATCGTCGCTCACTTGCAACCGAGCGTCGTTCCGCAACGCGAAGCCAGCGAAGAACCACGCTATCCCGCCGACGAATTGTTGGGCATCGTCTCAGCCGATGTGCGCATTCCTTTCGACGCCAAAGAAGTCATCGCTCGCATCGTTGACGGATCGCGCTTTGAAGAATTCAAACCGCTGTACGGTTCAACGCTGATTACCGGCTGGGCGCGCATTCACGGATTTCTGGTCGGCGTGCTGGCGAACAACGGCGTGCTGCTTTCCGAATCCGCAGGCAAAGGCGCTCAGTTCATTCAGCTTTGCAATCAACAAAACATCCCGCTGCTGTTCCTGCAAAACATTACGGGCTTTATGGTCGGGCGCAATTACGAAGAGCAAGGCATAATTCGCAACGGAGCGAAACTGATCAACGCCGTGTCGAATTCAACTGTTCCTGCTATCACGGTGATGATCGGCAGCAGTTACGGCGCAGGCAATTACGCGATGTGCGGGCGCGCTTACGATCCGCGATTCGTTTTCACCTGGCCAAACCATCGCATCGCCGTGATGGGAGGCCAGCAACTGGCCGGCGTCATGGACATCATCAAACGCGACGCAGCCGCCCGCGCCAAAGTCGAATTCGACGAAGCCAAAGCCGCCATCGCCAAACAAATGCTGGAAGCACAAATCGAAAAAGAATCCGATCCTTATTTTGCGACGGCTCGGCTGTGGGACGACGGCATTATTGATCCGTGCGACACTCGCACGGTATTGGCCATTGCGCTGACGGCTGCGTATCAAAAACCATTCGCAGGAACGATGGAGTGGGGAGTCTTCAGGCATTGATGTTTTTGAAGGCTTCTCAGGATTCAGAAGCCAGGATTCTGGCTTCAGGAGGTGTATATGGAAATCAAAAGTTACCGCGATCTGCTGGTCTGGCAGAAAGCCATGGCATTGATGGTTGCCTGTTACAAAATGACCGATAAATTGCCCAAGACCGAAGTATACACCTTGAGCAGTGAGATTCGGCGTTCGGCGTTGCACATCCCTTCATTCATCGCCGACGGACAAGGTAGAAAAAACACAGGCGAATACATCCAACGGTTGGGAACGGCTTACGGTTCTTTGATGATGTTAGAAACGCAACTGCAAGCCGTTGAAATGCTGCAATTTTTGCCGAACTCAGAAATAGAACCATTGCTGGAAAAAAGCTCAGAGGTTGGCAAAATGTTGAATAAATTGATCGAGAGATTGAGAACCGGAAGGCCTGACTCCTGAATCCTGTTTCCTGACATCTGAGGAACTTTTTGCTTTCAAAATGCAGATCAACATTTTTCGTAAAATCCTGATTGCCAATCGAGGCGAAATCGCTTTGCGCGTGATGCGGACTTGTCGCGCGATGGGCATTGCCACGGTCGCAGTTTATTCCGACGCAGACGCCGATGCTCCGCACGTTCGCTTCGCCGACGAGGCCGTTCGTTTGGGCAAAGCTCCGGTCAAAGATTCATATCTGAACGCCGAAAAAATTCTGGAAGCCGCAAAGCTGACTCAAGCTGAAGCGATTCATCCCGGCTACGGTTTTTTGTCGGAGAACGCCGTATTTGCCGAAGCCTGTGCGGCTGCGGGGATCGTCTTCATCGGCCCTTCGCCGGAAGCCATTCGCAAAATGGGATTGAAAAGCCCGGCGCGAAAACTGGCCGCAGCGGCTGGCTGTCCGGTCGTTCCCGGTTACGACGGCGAAACCCAGGACGACGAAACTTTGCGCGCTAAGATTCTGAACATCGGTTTTCCGGTGTTGATCAAAGCGTCGGCGGGCGGCGGCGGCAAAGGCATGCGCGTGGTTCGCAGCGAACACGAAATCGTTGATGCCATTGAAGGCGCGCGGCGCGAAGCGGAAAAAGCATTCGGCAACGGCGCGTTGTTGCTGGAAAAATTCGTTGAGTGCGCTCGTCACGTCGAAGTCCAAATCCTGGGCGATCAACACGGCAATCTGGTTCACCTATTCGAGCGTGATTGTTCGCTGCAACGCCGCCACCAGAAAGTCATCGAAGAAAGCCCTTCGCCAGCAGTCAGCGTCGAGCTTCGCGCAAAGATGGGAGAAGCAGCCGTCAAAGTCGGCCAAGCAATCGGTTATACAAACGCTGGCACGGTCGAATTCATTTTGACGCCCCAAGAAAAATCTGGCGCCGAGTTTTACTTTATCGAAGTCAACACGCGCTTGCAGGTGGAACATCCTGTCACTGAAGCCGTCACCGGACTTGATCTGGTCAAACTGCAAATCGAAATTGCCGAAGGCAAACCGCTTCCCTTTTCCCAAAGCGACCTGAAAACCGGCGGCCACGCCATTGAAGCGCGGTTGTATGCCGAAGACCCGAACAACAGTTTTTTGCCTGCGACCGGCAAACTGCACGATTGGCAATTGCCTGAATCAGTTGATGGATTGCGAATTGACTCCGGAGTCGAAGCCGGAAGCGAGATTGGCGTTTATTACGACCCGATGCTGGCCAAGCTGATTGCTCACGCCGACGACCGCACGACGGCAATTCGCAAACTTGGCTATGCTCTGCGTCAGTTGTCGGTTCAGGGCGTGACGACAAATCGAGACTTTCTGATTCGGCTGATCGAACATCCGGACTTTGTCGGCGGCGAAGCACATACTTCATTCATCACCGAACATCTGAACGAACTGATTGGCGGCGCGAACGAACAGCTTGACCGAGCTTCGGCGATTGCTGCGGCGTTGTACCTGCAACAAAGCTGGCAATCGTCGAATGATTTGCTCAAGGAAGTTCCGCCGAGTTATCGCAACAATCCGTATCGCGCGCCTTCGATCAAATTGAAAGTCGGCGACGAAGAAGCGGAAATTTCATGGCAGTTCGTTGGCGGCAAGTTTGAAGTTGAAACGATGGGCAAAACCGCCACGGCTGAAATTCGGGCTTGCGAACGCGGCAAGATTCGATTGGCGATTGACGGCACTCAGCGCGAATTCCGAATCACAGAATTCGGCGACAAACTTTACGTGCATTCATCGCTGGGTTCGCGCGTCATCACCCGATTGGCGCGACATCCAATTCCGCAATCGGCAGGTTCATCGGGCGCAGCCAGTTCGCCAATGCCCGGCGTCGTACTGAAGATTCTGGTCAGCGAAGGCCAGCAAGTCATCGCCGGTGATGCCTTGCTGATTCTGGAAGCGATGAAGATGGAGCAAACCATTCGCGCCGCAGCCGACGGCATTGTCGAATCAATCAAGGTTCAAACCGGGCAGGTCGTTTCGCCCGGCGATTTGCTGGTGCAGGTTCGCCCAACATAATCGAGGTGATGCCATGATTTGTGCTGAGCCATCGCCTCACTTTCTCCTGTTCCAATAAATCTTGACGTTCCTGGTACTGCGACCAACGCCAATGATGTCGTTCCTGCCATCGCGGTCTAAATCGGCGCAAATCACATCTTCGCTGCCCAAGCCTTTGGCATCCAACACGTGCTTTTCCCACTTCTCGCCGTTGCGGTCGAGCGGGTGGAACAGATAAACCATCGCGTCTTCGACTTTGCCTTCTGGGACGCCGCGAAAACCCATCACCAGCGAATCCACACCCGTGCCGGTCAAATCAGCCGTCCAAACCGCGTGGCCGCCTCTGTGATCCGTGACCAACGCCTGTCGTTTCCAAAGTTGTCCGGCTTTATCCGGCGGCGAATAAACCACAGATTGATGACCGTGCCAGGGTTCGACCGTCGCCAGATAACGTTTCCCGCCCGCCAATCGCCCGACTTTAACTTCGCCCGCGCCTCGCTTTTCCGGATCGCCCGCGCCCAATTGTTGTTTGCTCCATTTGCCATCGGCAGTTTTCTTGAAAAGGAAAACTCCTTCGTAAGCGGCGGCTAGAATTTCGTCTTTGCCGTCACGATCCCAATCCAGCGTCCAGACGTTGTGAGTGATGTGCAACTCATCGCTGATGATTTCACGCGTCCAGGGTTCGGTGAACGGTTTGGCGGGACGCCGCAACAGGTAAAGCGACGCGCCTTTTCCATTCCACCAATCAGGCGATTTGTTCTCGCGCCCGTGCAAAGGCGAACACAGCAATTCTTTTCGCCCTTTCTTATCAACTGTCAGCAGACGCATTCGATGCATCGTCGGTTCTTCATCAAGCTTGATGGGAGTCCACGATTGTTCTAAATCGGCTGGGCGTTGAAGCAGCCACACTGAGCCGCCAGTACGTGTGTTGCTTGGTTGCCAATCGGCTCCCAAAATCAATTCGAGCTTTCCGTCGCCGTCCACGTCCAGCGGCTGAATGCATACCGGCAGCTTTGGAAAACCAGTAACGATCATGCGCTTTTTCCACGAAGGGTTTTCGTACCACACAACCTGATCCGGATTTTCAGTGACGGCGACAATGTCCGTTTTCCCATCCTGATTGAGATCGGCCACTGTGACGGCATAACCTACGCCGACGTTCTGATCAATGACTTGTTCCTGAAAGTTGAAGCGCGGCGACTGTGCAAAAGCGGACGTTGATAAGATAAGTAGCGCGCAAACACAGAATCTTCGTTGCATTGGTTTCCTTTCTACTCGAAGCAGAGATGGTGAATCGCGGCGGATTCGACAATGAATTCGCCCGCCGCCACTGAATAATTTTTTGCTAGAACAACGCGGATGCGACAAGCCATGACTACAGATAAAAATTTGAAATCAACCTAATGCCTTCGCCCCGAAACATCAAGATGCATTAGTTATCGAATCGTAACGCGTCAATTTCACGGGCTTGGGTTTTGTTCAACGGCCATGTTACTGTGCAATTCGTCAACCATTGGTTGGCGTCCCGTCTTAAAAGCAATCTTCAAAAATTCAACTGCTAAGTCATCGAAGGAGGCAAGAACCTTATGTCACAGGCAACAAAGACTCAGGTAGCGGAAGCGCCGACTTTCCCCTACTTCACCGAAGAGCACGCAATGTTGCGCGAAACCGTCAAACAGTTTTGCCAAAAAGAAATCGCTCCCTTCGCCGAAGAGTGGGACGAAGCCGGAATCTTCCCGCGCGAATTGTTCAAAAAAGCGGGCGATCTGGGCTTGTTCGGCATTCGCACTGATCCCAAGTGGGGCGGCAACGGCTTGGATTGGTGGGCGACTGCGGCTTATTTGGATGGTTTGTCATACGCCAACAACGGCGGTGTGGCGATGGCCTTGATGGTGCAATCGGACATGACTTTGCCAGTGCTGGAAGAACTCGGCACCGACGAACAGCGCGAACTGTTTTTGAAACCCGCCGTCGCCGGAGATTACATCGCAGCGCTCGGCATCAGCGAACCCGGCGGTGGTTCCGACGTGGCCGCGCTTAAAACCCGTGCGGTGATTGATGGAGACGATTTCGTCATCTCCGGCCAGAAGCTGTGGATCACCAACGGCACTCGCGCCGATTTCATACTGCTGGCCGTTCGCACAGGCGAAGAAGGTTATAAAGGAATTTCCTTCGTCATCTTCCCGACTTCGACGCCCGGTTACAGCGTCGGTAAAAAGCTGAAAAAAGTCGGCAACCTGTCTTCGGACACCGCCGAATTGTTTTTCGATAACTGCCGCGTTCCTCGCAAGTACCTGCTGGGCGAATTGAACAAAGGCTTTTATTACGTGATGCACAATTTCCAAGGCGAGCGGCTGGTTGCAGCGTTGGGCGCGGTTTACAAAATGGAGCGCGCCATTGAATACGCCGTCGCCTACGGCAAAGAGCGCAAAGCCTTTGGTCAGCCGATTGGCTCGTTCCAGGTCTGGCGGCACAAATTCGCCGAACATCTGGCCGCCGTCGAAGCCGCAAAATGGTTGTGTTATCGCGCGCTGGATTTGATGAATCGCGGCGAAAACGCCGTCAAGGAAATCACCATGGCCAAGCTGTTCTGCTGTGATCTGGATCAGAAGGTGATGTACGACTGCATGCAGATTATGGGCGGGTTCGCTTACACAACGGAATATCCGATTGGCCGAGCCTGGCGCGACGCGCGATTGAACACCATCGGCGGCGGCGCTTCGGAGATCATGAAAGAAATCATTGCCAAGCAATGCAAGCTATAGCGAAACCCAAAAAAGATAACGGAACAAACGGAAATAACGGAATGAACTGAAAAGGCCAGAGAAGATTTTCCGTTTGTTCAGTTCATTCCGTTTGTTCCGTATCTTTCCTCAACCTTCCCATTTATGACCGTCTCAATCGAAAAGAACGGCGCAATCACCACTGTCATCATCAACCGCCCTGAAGTTCGCAACGCAGTTGATCGCGCGACGGCTGAAGCTTTGGCCGAAGCCTTTCGACAGTTCGACGCCGACGATTCGGCTTCGGTCGGTGTGCTGTGCGGAGCCGACGGAGCATTTTGTGCCGGAGCCGATTTGAAAGCCGTCGCCGCCGGGCAAGGCAATCGCGTTGATCCAACCGGCGACGGGCCGATGGGGCCTTCGCGGATGCTGCTGACGAAACCGGTCATTGCGGCGATTTCCGGTCACGCTGTGGCGGGAGGCTTGGAACTGGCTTTGTGGTGCGATTTGCGCGTTGCAGAAGAAGACGCCGTGCTGGGTGTGTTCTGCCGCCGCTGGGGAGTTCCGCTGATTGATGGCGGCACGATTCGTTTGCCGCGTTTGATCGGTTTGAGCCGCGCGATGGATTTGATTCTGACCGGACGTGCAGTCAGCGCCGCAGAAGCTCTGCAAATCGGTCTGGTCAATCGCGTCGTTGCCAAAGGAACTGCCCGCGAAGAAGCCGAACAACTGGCGCGCGACATCGCCGCCTTCCCGCAAATCTGCCTGCGCGGCGACCGAATGTCAGCTTACGAACAACACGATCTCAATTTGCGCGATGCCTTGCTCAACGAATTCAATCACGGGTTGAAGTCGCTGGAAGCCGGAGCGCGCGAAGGCGCGAAACGATTTGCCAGCGGCGCGGGTCGTCACGGAAGTTTCGATACATCAGGAGAGAAGTAATGAACGAAGAGCAAATCAGTTGGTTTCCCGTTCCCGCCGAAGATCAATTGCCCGAAAGCCTGCAAGGGCTGTTCAAAAAGGCCAAAGAGAAAGTCGGTTTCGTGCCGAATGTCTTTCGCGTGTACAGCTTTCGCCCGGAACGGTTCAGCGCATGGTTTGCGCATTACAAACAACTGCACGAACCAACGGAAAACCTCAACGTCGCCGAACGTGAAATGATCGCCGTCGCGGTTTCGATGGCCAACGGCTGTTTGTATTGTCTGGTCGCGCACGGAGCTGCGCTGCGGCAAGCGCTCGGCGATCCGATCCAGGCCGACCGCATCACGCTGGATTACAAACGCGCAGGCCTCGACGCCAAAATGGAAGCCATTTTGGATTTCGCCACCTTGCTGACAGAAACGCCCGTTAACGCTTCGGCGGAAGACATTGCCCATCTGCAAAGCTTCGGGCTGACGCTGGAAGAAGTCTGGGACGTAATCGAAATCGCCGCGATGTACAACTTCACGAATCGCATGGCTTCGGCGACGGGAATGATTCCAAACCGCGAATACCATGCTTTAGCAAGATAGACTTCTCTCACGAAGTCACACGAAGAACACACGAAGCATGGTTTTCTTCGTGAAGTTTCGTGTGGCTTTGTGGGAGGCCATTCATTCAGGAGCGACGGAAATGGGAATACAGAACAATTTGGCACATTGGGAAGCCGAACCATTCGGCACGGAATTGATTGAATTGACGCTTGGCGATTTGCTTGACCAGCGCGCTGAAGAGCTGCCCGACAAAGAAGCGTTGGTGTATCACTACCCGGAATTCGGTTTGGATTTGCGGATGAACTATCGCCAGTACCGCGACACGGTCAATCAACTGGCAAAAGGATTGATGGCGCTCGGCATCGAAAAAGGCGATCACGTCGCCGTCTGGGCGACGAACGTTCCCGAATGGGTGTTTCTGGAATTGGCCGTTTCCAAAATCGGCGGCGTGTTGGTGACGATCAATACCAACTACAGAGCCGCCGAAATCGAATACGCTCTGCGACAAGGTGACATCAAGGCGCTGTTTCTGATTGAAGAACTGCGCGGATTTTCTTACCTGGAAGCCGTGTATTCCGTCGCGCCGGAGTTGAAGTCGCTGACCGATCCGCTCGGCCAGGAATTGAACTCCGAAAACCTGCCGCGGTTGAAGCGAGTCGTGTTGATCGGCAAAGAACCGAAACCCGGCGTGTTGCTGTATTCGCAAATCACAGCATTGGCAGACCAGGTTTCCGACGAAGAGTTGAAAGCCAGACAAGCGACGGTTGGCGTTTACGACGTAGTGCAGATGCAATACACCAGCGGCACAACCGGATTTCCCAAAGCCGTCATGCTGACGCATCACAGTCTGGTCAACCAGTCGCACATTGCCTGTTCGCGCGGAGCGTTGACCGCCGATGAACGGTACGTGACTTCGATGCCGTACTTCCACATTGCTGGCAGCCTGGGAGCAATCGTTTACTCGTTGTTTCTCGGCTGCACGCTGATTCCGTTGATTGCCTTCGATCCGCTCAAACAGCTTGAACTGTTTGAAAAGGAAAAAGGCACGTTCACTTTTGCCGTGCCAACAATGCTGGTGGCTATGCTGAATCATCCGCGTTTTGCCGAATTCAACTTGTCCAGTTTGAAAAACATCTTCACCGGAGCCACGCCGGTTCCAGTCGTCTTGATGGAACAAATCAAAGAGCGCATCGGCGCGGACTGTTCGATTGTGTTTGGAATGACTGAAACAGCCGGAGCCGTGACTCAATCGTTTTACACCGACAGCTTTGAAATGAAAGCCGCAACGGTTGGCCTGACGATTCCTCACACTTCGATCAAGATCGTCAATCCGGCGTCGGGAGAAACCTGCCAG
>CAYRQB010000025.1:28129-34647 GCA_964426025.1 uncultured Heliomicrobium sp. | reverse complement strand
ATCGGCACAGTCAAAGGTCCGGGCGAAAACCCGCACGAATTCACTTTCATCACCACCGACAACGTTCAAACGCGGGTCGGCGAATTCGTCTATTACTCGGCCAGCGATGGAGAAAACCAGTTTCGCATCGTCGGCACGATCACCGAACGGCATCTGGTCAGGAATCTGCCCGATAGCTTTTTGGCTGATCCGACTACGCCGCCACAGCTTGTCGCCAGTTTGATCGGTCTGGAAGATGCGGACGCGGAAATTTACGAAATCGTCGTCGAAACCATCGGCTATTTCAGCGACGCGATGGGCGATTTCATCAATCCGCGAATTCCGCCAACGCCCGGTCAGCAAGTCTTTCTGGCGTCGAACGAAATGCTGTCGCAGATGCTTTCTTCGCGGCAGAAAGGCGAACGCGGCGGAGCGCACATCGGTTCGTTGCTGACTCGTCAACCGGGAGCCGTGCCGATTGTGCTTTCAGTCAAAGATGTGGTTTCGACGCATCTGGCAATTCTGGCTTCGACCGGAGCGGGCAAATCTTATGCGGCGGGCGTTCTGGTCGAAGAGTTGCTGATGCCTTACAACCGCGCGGCTGTGCTGATCGTTGATCCGCACGGCGAATACTCGACGCTGCAAACCATCAATTCGCATCCGGGATTCAAAGACGGCGCATATCAACCTGAAGTCAAAATCTACCCGCACAACAAAGTCAAAGTTCGCATCTCCACGCTGACCGAAGCCGACATCACTTACCTGTTGCCGGAAATGACCGAAAAGATGCGAACGTTTCTGAGCCAGGCTTACCGTGCGTTGGTCAACACCAAAGGCAAAGGCGAGCGCGGAACCTGGGGCTTCAACGATCTGCTGACTGAAGTGCTGGCGCAAAAGTACGAAGACGAAAAGGGCAAAGGCGGCGGCAACACCAGCACGATTGACGGGCTTGAATGGCGATTGCGGCGACGGTTTGAACAGAGCCAAACCTTTTCCGATCACGAACACATTCCGCTTCAGGAATTGTTCCGTCCCGGCCAATGCACTGTCCTGCAGCTTTCCGACATCGAAGAAACCGAACAGCAGGTCATCGTCGGGGCTTTGCTTCGCCGCATCAACAAAGCCCGCGTGGCGACTGTTCGCGGCAACGCGCACGAAAACGACGAATACCATTTGCCGTATCCGGTGTTTGTTTTGCTGGAAGAATCGCACCGTTACGCTCCTGCCGGTCAGCAGGTGGTTTCGACCAACATACTGAAAACCATTTTGTCCGAAGGCCGCAAGTTCGGCGTCGGCATAGGCATGATCACTCAGCGACCGGGCAAGCTGGATCAGGACGTGCTGTCGCAATGCATGACTCAATTCATTATGCGAATCGTCAACCCGATAGATCAGCAAACGATTGCTTCGTCGGTCGAAGGCGCTGGCCGCCGTTTGCTTGACGAACTGCCCGCGTTGACCAAAGGCCAGGTGATAGTTTCGGGCGTCGCCGTCAACACGCCTGTGCTGTGCGCCGTTCGTTCGCGCATCACCAAACACGGAGGCGAAACGATTGACGCTCCCGCCGAATGGCAGCAGTATTTCAGCCAATCGAAAAAAGAAAAGCGCGAACGCGCCGAAGCTCCAATGATCAAACCACAGCCGAAAGGGACGAAGATTGATGGCTGGGATGTCTAAAATGGGTGTATCCTTTTTGTGGAGGTGAAGAGATGAAAGCAGAAGAATTGATCGAAGTTGATCCTGAAAAGATGGGTGGCACGCCGGTTTTTTTTGGTACGCGTGTGCCGATCCAAAATTTCTTCGACTATTTGGAAGGCGGTGAAGGCTTAGAAGTTTTCCTTGACGACTTTCCTACGGTTGAACGTAAGCAGACTTTGGCGTTGTTGGAATTGATGAAGGAAAAGGTGCTTGGCGAATATGAAGTTGCTGCTTGACGAATGCACGCCACGAAGATTGAGACAAGATTTAGCAGTTCATGAAGTTTTCACAGTCGAGCAAGCAGGGTTGAAAGGTTTGAAAAATGGTGCGCTTTTGAAAGCCGCGTCAGGCCAATTCGATGTGTTAATCACGGTGGATAAAAGCATTCCCGACCAACAAAACCTGTCCGCACTTGGAATCGCAGCGCTCATACTTCGCGCCAAAACCAACAAATATCTCGACCTCAAGCCGCTTGTTCCAAAGATTCTTGCTGCGTTAACACAAATTCAGCCTGGCAACCTGGTTATCATTAGAGATTGATGCGAACACTAAAACTCACACTTGAATACGATGGCACGCGCTACAGCGGTTGGCAGCAGCAGGCAAACGCTCGAACAATTCTCGGCGAACTGCAAAAAGCCGCCGAAGAATTTTTTGGCCGGGCGGTTGAAATCGGCGGAGCGGGCAGAACCGACGCCGGAGTTCACGCCATTGCGCAAGTCGCTCATCTGAAGTTTCCGCGATGGGGCGCAAGTCCGGCGCATTTGCGGGAGAAAATTTCCAAGTTCCGTCCGCAGGAAATCATCTGGGGGTTGAACGACCGATTGCCCGCCGACATCAACGTGCTGGCTGTCGAAGACGCGCCGCCGAACTTCCACGCCCGGCACGACGCCACATCGCGCAGCTACATTTATCAGATTTCGACTCGGCGGACGGCGTTCAACAAAAAGTTCGTCTGGTGGGTGAAAGACCGGCTTGACGCGCAGGCGATGGCCGATGCTGCCGAATTGATCGTAGGTCGTCACGATTTCACAGCCTTCAGCGAACGTGACATCCGTCGCGAAGATCAATCCCCGATTGTCGTCGTCAACGAATCTGAAACCGTGGTCGAAGATCATCTGATCATCGTTCGCATTTCGGCTTCGCATTTTTTGTGGAAGATGGTGCGGCGACTGGTCGGCTCGCTGGTCGAAGTCGGACGCGGCAACATCAGCGCCGGAGACTTTGCCCAATTGATCGAACAGCCGAAAAACAAATCGAAACTCGATCCGGCGCGAGTGACGGCTCCGCCTTCGGGTTTGTTTCTGGAAAGCGTCACTTATCCGGCGGGGATAGATTTCAATTACCAACCCGAAGACCCAAGAAAAGTTCGCGTCAAATTGTCGCTGAAAGAAGCTGCGGCTCAGATCAAACAGAACAGAAAGCGGGAGTAAATTCGTATGAAGACACAGGCGCTGTTCAAGCGAATTGACTCGTTACGCGCGCAAGCCGACGCTCATCGTCCGTTAACCGGCGCGGCGCTGGAACGGTTGCGCGAGTATTACCGCGTAGGTTTGACGTGGGCCAGCAATGCTCTGGAAGGCAACAGCCTGACTCTGATTGAAACCAAAGTGATTGTCGAAGACGGATTGACCGTTGGCGGCAAACCGATGCGCGACGTGCTGGAAGCGACCGGGCACGCAGCGGCATTCGACCGAATGATGCAGTTGGCGCAGCGCAAAGAGATTACCGAAGACATCATACGCGAGCTTCACCGATTGTTTTATTTTGCCATTGATTCAGCGCGGGCAGGGCAGTACCGGCAAGAACAAGTTTTTATTTCCGGCAGCGAACACAAGCCGCCTTCACCGCTTCAAGTGCCGAAGAAAATGACTGCGCTTTTTCGTCAATTGCCAAAACAAAGAAAGAAGCTTCACAGCGTTTCGTTTGCCGCGTGGCTGCATTTGCAATTGGCCTCGATTCATCCGTTTATTGACGGTAACGGGAGAACCGCGCGGTTAGCGATGAACCTGGCTTTGGTGCAGGACGGTTATCCCGTGACGATCATTCCGCCGATTCGCAGAATGGAATACATTCGCGCGCTCGAACGCGAGCAAACGAAACAAGTCAAACGTCCGGAAGATTCCTTTGAACACTTCATTGCCGAATGCGTCGAACAGGCGTTGATCGAGTATCTGCGATTGTTTGAAGAATGAGCCATGACTCTCCTTGCCGAAAGCATCAAACACCAGGCCTGCGCGCTCGGCTTTGACAAGGTCGGCGTTGTGCCCGCCGAAGCTTTGACCGAAGAAGGCGCGAAGCTGCGCGAATGGCTGGCGCGTGGGTTTCATGGCCAGATGGCTTACATGGGTCGTAATCCCGAACAGCGCAGCGATCCCCGATTGTTGATGCCGTCGGCGAAATCGGTTGTCTGCGTGGCGCTGAATTACTTCCAGCCTGAAAAGCATGTTGATTCGCCCGAAGTCGGCAAGATTTCTCGTTACGCTTGGGGCGACGATTATCACGATGTGCTACGCGACAAGCTGAAAGCCTTGCTGGGCTGGATCAAAGAACAGCAGCCGGAAGTCGAAGGCAAAATCTGCGTGGACACTTCGCCGATGATGGACAAGGCCTGGGCGGTTCGCGCGGGAATCGGCTGGCTGGGCAAACACACCAACGTCATCACCAAAGAATTCGGCTCGTGGGTTTTTCTGGGCGAGTTGCTGCTTTCGATTGAATTCGACGATTACGACTCGTTCATCGAACCGGATCATTGCGGCAAATGCACCGCCTGCATTGACGCCTGCCCGACGGCGGCGATCATCGCGCCTTATCAACTGGACGCGACGCGCTGCATTTCTTACGGGACGATTGAACTGCGCGAGCCGGAATTGCCTGAACCGATCCGGTCGAATCTGGAAGGTTGGGTTTTCGGTTGCGACATCTGCCAGGATGTTTGTCCGTGGACGCGGTTTTCAAAACAGAGCAGGGAACAGCGTTTCACTCCGCGCGAAGGCATCGTTGAACCGAAGTTGCAAGAGATGATTGAAATGTCGCAGGAAGAATTCTCCGCCCGTTTTCGCAAAAGCCCGATCAAACGAACTAAGCTGGCCGGAATGAAACGCAATGCTCAGGCTGTTGCTGAGCTTGCAACTCAGGATTTAGTCGAAGATGGAAGCAGTTCACCGAGTGACGGCAACGGCCCTGTCGCTTTGCCGATTGAGCCGCCAGGATGCCAGGAATGATAGGCTGAACGGCTGACGCCCTTGCGAGCTTGCAGTTCGACGCTCAGCGCAGCCAGCACGTAAATTTCAGCCAGAATGCTGGCGCGCGGTTCGCAACCCAACGGCCCGCCTTCGCGCGCGACGCCTGCATAAAGAAAAACTTCGCTGCGCTCGGCCAGCCACGATTGCGGATTGCCCGACACGCCGATGATCTTCACGCCGTTTTTTTGCAGAGTCGTGACCGTCGCTTTCATCTCTTCGGTTTCGCCGCTGTTGGAAATGACAATGACTGCGTCTTCTGGCGCGACCTGTCCGGCGCTGCCGTGAACGCATTCGGTTCCGTGCAAAAAATAAGCGCGAGTTCCCGTGCTGGATAACAGCGCGGCGACGTAATCGGAAACGTGTTCGGGTTTGCCTATGCCCGAAACATGCAATCGTCCGCCGTTTGCTTCGGATTGCTGAATCAGATCGGCGGCGGCGTTGAAATATTCCGGCGTGATTTTCGCGCGAAGCTCGGTCAATTCGGTCAGAGCGATGTTCAGGAAGTTTTCGACGGCGTTTTCCTGCGCCGAATGTTCGGCGATTGCTGCCGAGATGACGGGCGGAGATATTTTGAAAGGAGTTCCGTCGTAAAGCTCGAAAACTCGCTCGCGGCTTTTCTTGAGGTCAGGTGTCGCCCCCAGAATTTCGCAGCAAGCCGCGCCGCAGGCATTCGCCAGTTTCAGCACGTCCGCCCACACCAGACCAAAATGCAATCCGGCAATCATCCCGCCAAAAAAAGCGTCGCCTGCGCCGGTCGAATCAACGGCTTTTGTTCGGTAAGCCGTTACGCGGGCATTCAGGGCTTGTGGCATCTCATCCGTAGCGATGGCGCAACCGGCTTCGCCGTCCGTGATGACGACGGCTTTGGCTTTGTACTTTTCTCTCAAAGCTTTCGCGGCGAGCAAGGCGTCGTTTTCTCCGAGCATTTCAATGACGGCGGCTTTTGAAGGTTTCAGGTAATCGGCCAGTTGCAGCGCGCGTTCGAAATCGTCGGCGTTCCCGAGCGCTTTCAGCGCATCGCTGCGCGGAATGTCCACGTCCAGAACAGTGACCACTCCGGCTTCGCGGGCGATTTCCAGAACGGCGACGACCGCGTCCAGCGGCAGTTGAGAAATTTCGGTCGAAACGATCTTCGCGCTGCGGATGTAATCGGCGTGTTCGGCGCGAATGTAATCGCCGGTGGTTTCGCTGGTTGCCGCGGGACTCATGTAAATCGCTCGTCCGCCGTTCGGATCAACGAAGATGTGAGCGAACGAAGACGAAGCGCCGTCCAGAGTGATGTGTTTGTCAATCGAGTAACGATCCATCCCCGCGCGCAGGAATCGTCCGTATTCGTCGTTGGCCTGTTTGCCGAAAATGCCTGTTCGCAATCCCATCAAACCAGCCCAGGACAGATGATTCAGCGTCACTCCGCCGACCAGCTTTTGCGTGGTCGAACCGTCGTTGTGCCGATCAAGAGCGATTTTCTCTTCGTTGCCGATGATGCGCGGCGTGCGGTAAATCAAATCCACCACCATCGAACCGATGCCTACCAGATCGAAACGTTTTTCCATTTTACAGATGATCAATGATGACGTTGGTCATCGCGTTTGTTTT
>CAYRQB010000025.1:0-28029 GCA_964426025.1 uncultured Heliomicrobium sp. | reverse complement strand
ACGTTTTTCCATTTTACAGATGATCAATGATGACGTTGGTCATCGCGTTTGTTTTGGCCGATCCTCCCAGGTCTGGAGTGATGGCGCGGCCTTCCTTGATGACGGTTTTGACGGCGTCGCGGATGCGCTGAGCGGCTTCGAATTCTTCCAGATGTTCCAGCATCATCGCTCCGCACAGGATCAATGCCGTCGGGTTTACCTTGTTCTGTCCGGCCAGGTCCAGCGCCGCTCCATGCGAAGCTTCAAAGATCGCCACCTGGTCGCCGAAGCTGGCGCCGGGCGCAAGTCCGAAGCTGCCGACCAGACCGGCGCACAAATCCGAAATGATGTCGCCGTATTGATTGGCCATCAGCAAAACGTCGAAACCTTCCGGGTTGCAGGCCAATTGGTAAACGCACGAATCAATCATTTCGTCGTCGCATTTGATCCTGGGATATTCGGCGGCGATTTCGCGCGCCGTGCGCAGAAACAATCCGTCGGTCATTTGCAGAACGTTGGCTTTGTGAACGATGGTCAAACGCCGCCGCCATCTTTGCACGGCATATTCAAAGGCGAAGCGCGCGGCGCGCTCGGTGGCTTTGCGTGTCGTGATCTTGACCGCTTCGGCTGCTTCGTCGCCGATGCGATGTTCGTAACCGCTGTACAAATCCTCAGTCAGTTCGCGTATGACCACAACGTCCAGTTTCGGAGCGTGCGAAGGAACGCCTTCAAAAGCCAGCAGCGGGCGGACGTTGACGAAGGCTCCGAGTTCCAGCCGCATCGCGGTGTTGACGTTTGAATAAACCCGCTGCCAATGCCGTCCCTGAATTTCTTCATCGTGTGAAACGATGACCTTGTCGCCAAGTTTTTCTATGATGACGGGACCTTTCAACACGGCGGCGCTCGACCGAATCTTTTCCAGAGTTTCGGCGGGCAGCGGGTTGCCAAATTTCTGTTCGGCCTGTCCGCCAACCAGAGCGAAATCCCATTGGCATTTGACGCCGGTCGCTTCGATGACGCGAATGGCTTCGTCGCAAACCTCTGGTCCCACGCCGTCGCCTTTGATAACTGTGATTTTGTGCATCCGGGTTTTAATTTTTGCCTTTTGCCCTTTGCCTTTTGCCTTCCGGGTTAAGCGCCTGTTGAATCGCCGCTTCGGCCAGCGGAGCCATCAGCTTGTAACCTTCGGCATTGGGGTGCAATCCGTCGTTGGCCAATTCGGCCTTCAACATTCCCTTGTCGTCCACAGTCTGGCTGAAGTAATCCAGATAAACGTGGCCGTTGGCTTTGCAGTAAGCTTTCAACCATTCATTCAACTTCAGGATGTTTTCCGGCGAACGACGCTCAGACACTTTGTTCTTGCCGTAATCGTGAATCGGCAAGACGGAAGCGAAGATGACTTTGATGCCATTGGCTTTTGCCAGTTCGGCCATCGAAGCGTAGTTATTTTCGATCATTTCCAACGTCATCGGCCCCGTGTTACCAGCGATGTCGTTCGTTCCGGCCAGAATGACGACGGCTTTGGGTTTGAGCGCGATCACGTCAGGGCGAAAGCGAATCAGCATTTGCGGTGTGGTTTGTCCGCTGATGCCTCGATTGATGTAAGGTTTGCCCGGAAAATATTCCGCCAGCTTCCATACGTCCGTGATCGAATCTCCCATGAAAACCACGCGAGCTTCGTTCTTTTCCGGCGCAGGGACTTTATCGTTGGCTTCCTTGTACCGATTGAGCTGCGGCCAATCCTGCATCCGCCGTTGCATACGTTCGATCTGTTGTTTCAGCGCTTCGGGCGAATCCGGCGCAGGCGTTTGAGTCTGAGCTTGCGCGAAAATGCCGGCAGGCAGAATTAAAAGACAAAGCAGAAAAGCAGATTGACGAAATCGCATGTGATCTCCTGTTGGTGAGTTTGAATGAATGGGAGCGCGAGCATCCTGCTCGCCATTCACTATTCCGGTTAATTCTCATCGGCTACGCCGCGGTTTGGCGACAGCCAGACGCTGAACTCGTTTCCATTCGATCCGGCTGAGGCAAATGGAACCAGTCGCAATGTTATTCGCTCGCCGGCTTTGAACTTTTCTGTGTCTTCGCTGACGACGGCGCTCGTTTCGTAAACCGGCAAACCGTCTGCGTCGCGATAAGTCACACTGGATTTCAATTGTGGCGGGCGGTTCGATATGGCCGCAGCCGTCAACGGTTTCAATTCGGGATTGTAAAGTTCGTCAACGGCCAAAACCTGCGGCCCGCGCACAATCGCCAGCTTGCCTGAGTTTTCGCCTTCGCCCATGACGACGCGAATGGGAATTGAAAAATCCAACGTGATGGTTTGCGACCGACTCCAGGTTTGCCGCAACAACCAATAATCGCCGGGTTTGGTTTTGTAACCGGCGACGCCAGACCAGGCTGGCACGCGAACTCGCAGAGCGAACTTCATCGGTTTGGGAACCGTGACGGTGATCGCCACGCTGCCATCAACCGGATAACCCGTTTGCTGGCGAATGACGACGGTTTCTCCGCCGATTTTCAGCGAAGCCGTGCTGTTGGCGAAAAAGTTGATGACGACGCCGTCATCGCTGGTCATATAAGCAAAGGTCGGCAACATTGCCCATCCGCGCGGCCCGCTGGAAGTGCAACAGTTCTGTTCCGTCTTGTAAGGCTTTTTGCCGCCGAGCGCGGTGAAGTACGCCCAAGCCATTCCGCTGGGGTGTTGAGCGGCGGGCAGATGATTGTAGAAAGTTTTTTCCAGTTCGTCGGCGTAACGCGCTACGCCCGTCAGCCGCAGCAATTGCTGAGTCAGTTGAATCCACGTCACGGAAACGCAGGTTTCAGCCACCTGATCTTTTTCACCGCTCAAATATTGTTTGGGATTCGTCCAATGCTCGCGGCTGCTGCCGCTGCCCGTGATCAACAATTGATTGGCCGTGATGTCGTTCCAGGCATTGACCGCAGGCGTCAGGTAACGCGCCTCGCCCGTCGCGCGGTAAAGTTCGCACAGCCCAACCAGACAGGACATCATCTCGTAGGCTTTGGCGTTGGCAGTCTGTTTGACCGATCTTTGATTGGTCAATGAACTGATGATCTTCGGACCGTTCGCTGCTTCCCATTTGTCTGCGATGAAGCGCGCGAAATCCAGATAGCGTTCATCATTCGTCGCTTGATAAAGCAAAACCATCGGCTCCAACACGCTGCCCGAAGCCATTCCGGCGTGAGCGCTGCGCTCGTTCAAATCCAATTGGCCTTCTTTGCCAAAGTTTTTGATAAGCAAATCGGCGGCTTTTTTGGCGGCTTCCAGCGCGGATTGGTTGCCGGTCTGATTGGCATAAGTCACCAGACCCATGACCGCATATTTGTGAACCCAGACATCCCAGCTTTGATCTTTGCCCATCGCCCAATGATCGCCGTCGGCATAAGTTCCCAGATAACCGTCTGCTTGTTGAGTAGCGACGAGCGCGTTGGCAACGCGATCGAGTTTGGTTTTCAGATCGGCGTCTTTGGTGTAAGCCCAGGCCAGCGTCGCCGCGTGAAGCCATTTTCCGACGTGTTCTCCGACCCAGGCCTGATTGCCGGGGCGCTGCTGAAAACCCGAAAGCATTTCCTGTTCGTTTTTCACCAGCAAACGAGCGCGCTCGTTTTTCCGGCAACGTTCGCCCAGAAAACCCTGAAGCTGAACAGAGCCGGGATCGGCCAGAGAAAACTTGTCGCCGATTTTATTGAGCGGAGTTGATTGGTTTTGTTCTGAAGCTTTCAGTTTGATTGGCAAGACAGCCGGGAGAGTTGATGCTGCCAAACCAAGCAAGACCGCGCGTCGAGAGATTTTTTCATCCATTCCGTCCATACCCTCAAAGTTTTTTTCAGACAGCAGCAAAGTCGAAACCTTTCTTGTGTTCGCGGCACATTTTCTGAGCCGGGATGGCCTTGCCCGGATTGCAGAGGCCGAAGGGATTGAAGACGTCCTTGACCGCCAGCATCGCGTCCAGCGAAGCCTGGTCGAAGATCATCGGCATGTAATCAATCTTGTCTACGCCGACGCCGTGTTCGCCTGTGATTGAACCGCCGGTGTCAACGCATAGCTTCATGATCTCCTTGCTGGCGGCGTGAACGCGCGCGACTTCGTCGGCGTTGCGTCCGTCATAATTCAGATTCGGATGCAGGTTGCCGTCACCGGCGTGGAAGACCGTCGAAAGTTTCAATCCGTATTTCGCGCCGATGGCGTAAATCCCCGCCAGAGTTTCGGGCAGTTTGGTTCGCGGCACGACCGCGTCCTGAACCAGCAAATCGGGACTGACGCGTCCCAATGCGCCGAATGCCCCCTTGCGTCCGGCCCAAAGTTTTTTGCGTTCGGTTTCGTCGCGGGCTTCGCGGACAAGCCGGGCGTTGTTCTGGTAACAGATTTCGGCGGCGCGTTTGGCTTGAGTTTCCAATCCGGCGCGCAATCCGTCCAGTTCGACAATCAGACAAGCGGCGGCATCGCGCGGATAACCGGCGGCGTAGATGGAATCTTCGACGGCGTTGATCGTCACCTTGTCAATCATCTCCAGCGCGGCGGGCAACATTCCGGCGGCGATGATGGCCGAAACCGCGCGGCTGGCGTCGTTGATGTCCGTGAAATCAGCCAGGAGAGTGATGACCAGTTGCGGGTTGTGTGTCAGCCGCACTGTGACTTTGGTGGTGATGCCCATCGTCCCTTCGCTGCCGACGAACAACCCGAGCAGGTCGTAACCGATGGAATCGGCTCCGGCTCCGCCAAGATTGATGATTTCGCCAGTGGGCAGGACGACTTCCAAACCGAGAATGTGATTGGTGGTCGCTCCATATTTCAAACAATGCGGGCCTCCGGCGTTTTCGGCGACGTTGCCGCCGATGGTGCAGGAAGTTTGCGAAGACGGATCGGGCGCGTAATGGTAACCGCGCGCGGCGATGGCTTGCGACAATCTGACGTTGATCAATCCCGGCTGGACGATGGCTCGGCGGTTGGCGTAATCAATTTCCAGGATTCGATTCATCCGCGCCATTTCGATGGTCACCGACCGTTCGCCTTTTTCGCAGCCGGTGGCGATTGCTCCTGAACTCAGTCCGGTGCCAGCGCCGCGCGGGCCGAAAGGGACTCCGTGCGCGGAAAGCGATTTGACGATTTGCGAAACCTGTTCGGTCGTGCGCGGAAAGACGACGGCCAGCGGGCGCGATTTGTGCGTTGTCATCGCGTCGCATTCGTAAACCATCAATTCGGCGTCGTCTGTGGCCACGGCGTCTTTGCCGACGATTTGACGCAATTCGGCGATCAGTTTTGATTCGAGAGTTTGATTCATAATGTTGTGCTGGAATTGTTTTATGCGACCAAGCTCAGCCGCCTCTTGTTCTTGACGCCGATAGTTTGACATCCGAAGCCGGGCTTGTGAAGTTTAGATTGGCTTTGGCGCAATGACATTTGATTTTCATTTTTCAGACAGCGCCTCAGGCAATAAACTAACAAGCATGCTCATCAACAAACTAATCCGGTTGCGATTCCGATTGCACAAGATTGCCAGCAACAGAATTTCATATGTCATTCCTCTTGTTTCATTGGCAGTTCTATTGTGTTTGCCTGCGATGACCGGTCTGGCGCAATCGCCTCAGCCGGAATCGCCGTCGCCTGCGCCCTCGCCGGAAACTGTGCGAGGAATTCCTTTGCCTGAAATTGCCACGCGCGCTGAGCAGGTCAAACGTCCGATGCGCGAAATCATCGCCAGAATTCTTCCAAATTCAGAAACTATTTCGATTGCCGATCAGGTCAAAGCTCTGGAAGCGCAGGTGGAATCAAACAATCGGCAGATCGAAGAAAGAATCGGCGCGACGCCGACGCTTTATGAATTGCGCGAAATGGAGCGCGATTTGTCGTTTCGCAGTCTGGAATTGAACCGCTGGCAAAAGATACTGACGGACGCCGTCAGCCAGGCTGAATCCGATTTGAAATGGGTTAAAGCCGAAGAAACCACCTGGAAAGCGACTCTGGATCAACTGCCACAGGAAGGTTCTTTTGAAGTCGTGGCTGAAAGAATCCGTTTGACCCTGGCAGATTTGCAAAGACTTCAGGAGAGGATTCAGGAGCGATTGAGCCAGTTGCTGGTTTTGCAGGATTCGGTTTCGCAACAGGACTTTCTGGTTTCTTCGCAGATTGATCACATAGTGCTGGTCAAACAACGATTTCAAGATCGCCTGCTGAATCGCGACAATCGTCCGTTGTGGTCCGCTTTGTTATCGCCGACTACGGATGAAGCTTCCGCAGGATTGATGGCGGAACCGTTCGGTCAATCGCTGGCGCACGAACTGTCCGCAGCGCGAGAAGACCTCAAGGCTCAGAAGAGAAATTTCATATTGCTGGCGCTGCTTTTTCTGGTCACGCTGATGTTGAACAGCGCGTTGGCGAAACGGATTGATCCGTTGACGGCGGACGATTCCGAATTGCGTGAATCAGCCGAAGTGTTGAAACGGCCTGTGTCCGTGGCGACGTTGATCACTCTGCTGACATATTTGTGGTTGTCGCCGATCACAGCCGGCATCATCAACAGCGTTATCGCGCTGCTGTTGTTGATCGCTTTTCTGCGAGTCATTAGGTTGTTGATTGACCGACCGGCCTGGTTGCGAGTGCCGTTATACGTTTTGGCGATCCTTCATCTGAGCGACCGCGCTCGATTGTTGGTGGATATTGCGCCGGTCATCGAGCGAATGGTTTTTCTGTTTGAAATCGCCATTGCCATAACGGTTGTCATCTGGATGTTGCGACCGAATCGGCTAAATCAATTGTCGGAATCGGAAACCGCGCGGAAATGGACGCGAGGAGTTTTGCGAGTAATTCTGGCCTTGCTGTTAATCTCGCTTGTGGCCAATGTCTTCGGATTTTTCACGTTGGCGAAAGTCTTGGGCGAAGGAACTCTGCACAGCGCGTATCTGGCGGCGTTGTTTTACGGCGCGGCGAGAGCCGTCAACATCGCATTCGAACTTTTGCTCAGGACTAACCGCGCTCAGACGCTGGCTTTCGTTCGATCTAACCGCAGCGAGGTTGCGCGCTGGCTGGCGAGGCTCAGCTTTTTGATCGCAGGGTTTTTATGGCTTCAGGGCATGCTGGAACTGTTTACCATCCGCGAGCAGGTCTTTGACGCCGTCACACGAATGCTGGACGCGTCCTTGCGGTTCAGAAGCCTGAGCATTTCAATCGGCGATGTTCTGTCATTCCTGTTGGTGGTGGTTTTAGCTTATTACCTGTCCAGAATCGTGCGGCTGATCTTGCAGGAAGATGTGTTGGCGCGTGTGCCGCTCAAACGAGGCGTTCCGCAAGCGATGGCTACTGCGGCGCAATACGTTCTGCTGTTGGCGGGATTCATTTTAGCTTTGACGGCAGCCGGTTTCGATTTGACGAAGCTGACTTTGCTGACCGGGGCATTCGGTGTTGGCATAGGCTTTGGGTTGCAGAATGTCGTCAATAACTTCGTGTCCGGCCTGATTCTGTTGTTCGAGCGTCCGGTTCAGGTTGGCGACGCCGTTCGCGTCGGAGAATTTTCGGGCGATGTCACGCGCATCGGCATTCGTTCGACGACCATTCGCACTTATCAGGGAGCGGAGGTCATAGTTCCGAACGCGAAATTGATTTCGGATGAAGTGACGAACTGGACGCTGACAAATCAGACGCGGCGGGTGGAAATACAGATTGGTGTGGCTTACGGAACCGATCCGGCGAAAGTCATTGATCTGCTGGTGACAACCGCCAAATCGCATCCTGAAGTTCTGCCCGATCCCGAACCGATGGCTATTTTCGTCGGATTCGGCGACAGCGCGCTGGGTTTTGAATTGCGATTCTGGGCGACGATTCAAACTCACGTTCAGGTCAAAAGCGAAGTCACAGCCAAAATTGCTGCGGTGTTCAATGAAGAGGAAATCGAAATTCCGTTCCCGCAAAGAGATTTGCATATTAAAACGGTTGACGACGCAGCGAAGATTCTGGCCGCCGCCGTAGACAGTTCGCCGGACGACGAAGACGGTTCGACGGTTGACGATAACTGACCAAAAGCGATTTCTTTCAGTCCTGAGCCATCTTTCTCCAATCGGCGGGCGGGACGACGACGCTCAATCGTTCTCCGCTGGCATCGTCCAACACATCGCAGGCAATCAAACGGTCTGCTTCGTAGGATTCAAATGGGCTGCGTTCCAGCAACGCCACCAATCGTCCTGTCCGGCAACGCATGGCATAAGCGACGACGGCATCGCGACGGGAATCGAATTCCTGAAACTGCTGAACGGTTTCCCATTGATGCTCTTCGCAGGCGCTCAGAAATTCCTTGACCCGCCCGCCGCGCTCTTCCGCAAATACCGTCACGGCAAAATGCGCATAGAGATGTTCGTCAAATCCGCCACCGCAGACCGGACAACGTTGCAACATCCTGCACAATTCGCGCGCTGTTACGTCTTCAGTCTGATTCCCATCCGTCGTCAGTTTGCCGCTGACACTGTTCCACCATCTCTTGATTCTGTTCACGGGCCTCCTTTTCGGGCAACGAGGCTATAAGCAATTTTTATGTTAGCGAAAATATTATTAACTTCACTGGCTGCCGGGGCGATGCTATGATGCGCGAACCATTGGGCAGAAGTCCATACTTTTTCTACGCTTATTATCGCCCCGAACAATAATTTTGGGAAAGAGCAACTTCAAGGAAGGAGAAAAACAGATGAGCGAACGAGTGGCGATCTTTGACACGACTTTGCGCGACGGCGAACAGTCGCCCGGTTGCAGCATGAACCTGGAAGAAAAACTGAGGATGGCGCGGCAACTTGATGCGCTCGGCGTTGACGTGATCGAAGCCGGATTCGCTATTGCTTCGGATGACGATTTCGCCGCCATACGCGAAGTTGCCAAGACCTGCCGTCGCCCGATCATTGCCAGCCTGTGTCGCACCACGCGCGAAGACATCGAACGCGCCTGGGAAGCTTTGGCCGATGCCGCGCGTCCGCGCATCCATACTTTCGTCGCGACTTCCGACATTCACCTTCAATACAAACTGCAAAAGACACGCGAAGAAGTTCTGGAAATGTCGCGCAATGCGGTGCGACTGGCCAAGAGCTTCACCGACGACGTGGAATTTTCCGCCGAAGACGCCACGCGCTCCGATCTGGATTATCTGTGCCAGGTGATCGAAGCAGTGATTGACGAAGGCGCAACCGTGGTCAACATCCCGGACACGGTCGGTTACACGATTCCCAGCGAATATCACCACATCATCACCACGCTCAAAACAAAAGTCCGCAACATTGACAAAGCCGTCATCAGCGTTCATTGCCACAACGATCTGGGTTTGGGCGTGGCCAATTCGCTGGCCGCCGTCGCCGCCGGAGCGCGCCAGATTGAATGCACAATCAACGGCATCGGCGAACGCGCAGGCAATGCTTCGCTGGAAGAAATCGTCATGGCAATGCGGGTTCGCAAAGACCTGATGCCGTATTCCAACGACATCGTCACCGAAGAGATTTTCCGTTCCAGCCAGACATTGTCGAATATCACTGGAGTGATGGTTCAACCCAACAAAGCCATCGTCGGCAAAAACGCCTTCGCCCACGAAGCGGGCATTCACCAGCACGGCGTACTGAAAAACCGCATCACTTACGAAATCATGACGCCGGAATCCGTCGGCGTAAAAACCAACAGCATCGTACTCGGCAAACATTCCGGTCGCCACGCGCTGGGCAAAAAGTACGAAGAGATGGGTTACAACCTGACTCGTCCCGAACTGGACAAAGCCTACAAACTTTTCACCAAGCTGGCCGATCAGAAGAAAGAAATTTTTGAAGAAGACCTGATTGCAATTCTGCAGGACGGTTTCACACAGATTCCTGAGCGTTACAAACTTCGCGCGGTGCAGGCGACCGCCGGAACTTCGACGCTGGCCACGGCTCTGGTCACGTTGGCCAACACCAAAACCGACGAAATCGAAACTCAAACTGCTTCGGGCGACGGACCTGTCAACGCGGTTTACGTGGCGATTGACAACCTGACCGCATTGAAAGGCAGTCTGATTGATTACACCGTCCGTTCGATCACTCGCGGCAAAGACGCCGTCGGCGAAGTCTTCGTTCACGTCGAATTCGATGGAACCTCTTACACCGGCAAAGCCGCCAGCACGGACATCGTTGACGCCAGCGCCCGCGCTTATCTGAACGCCCTCAACAAGGCGATTTACGCCAAAGAGCGAAGCAAACTGGTCGGCGAAAAGATCACAATCGCCGGCGCCGCTGATTAAAATTCTGGGCGAACGTTATGCCCCTTTTACCGGAAACAGGTTAAAGCCTGCTCCACAATTTTTGGAGTTATAAAAATGGGAATGACAATTACCGAAAAGATTCTGGCTGCGCACAGCGGACGCGACAATGTTGTGCCGGGCGAAATCGTCAACGCCAAACTTGACCTGATCGTCTGTCACGACGTGACCACGCCGCCAGCCGTGCAGATGCTGAAAAAACTCGGCATCAACAAAGTCTTCGATCCGTCGAAGATTCTGGTCACGCCGGATCACTTCGTTCCGAACAAAGACATCAAGAGCGCTGAACTTTCCAAACAATTGCGCGAATGGCGCATCGAGCAGGGAATCGAACGTTATTACGAAATCGGCAATCACGGCATCTGCCACGCCATCGCTCCTGAACAAGGCCACGTGCTGCCCGGCCAAACCATCGTTTGCGGAGATTCGCACACGACGACGATGGGCGCGCTCGGCACTTTCGCATCCGGCGTAGGTTCGACCGACCTGGCCGCAGCGCTGGCGACAGGCGAATTGTGGTTCAAAGTTCCCGAAAGCATGTTGTTTGAATTGAACGGCAATCTGCCTTTCGGCGTTTATTCCAAAGACATCATTCTTTACATCATCTCGAAGATTGGTGTGGACGGCGCGCGATACAAGGCGATGGAATATCGCGGCAGCGGATTGAAGTCCCTGACGATGGAAGCCCGCTTCACCATCACCAACATGGCCATCGAAGCCGGCGGCAAGAGCGGCATCATGCCCGCCGATGAAACCTCCGAAGAATACGTCAAAGCCCGCACCAACGAACCGTACACGATTTACAACTCCGACTCGGACGCCAACTATTCAGACCGGTACTCGATTAACCTGAGCGAGCTTGAGCCAATTGTCGCCTTGCCCGATTTGCCGTCGAACGGACGCTTCATCGGCGAAATCGTACGCGAGAAGATGGACCAGGTTTACATCGGCTCCTGCACCAATGGACGCATAGAAGACCTGCGTATCGCTGCGCAAATTTTCAAAGGCAACAAAGTCGCCGACGGCACGCGAGCCATCGTCGTTCCCGCGACAACCGAAGTCTGGAAGATGGCAATGAGAGAAGGTTTGCTGGAAATCTTCGCCGAAGCTGGTTGTGTGGTTTCGACTGCAACCTGCGGAGCTTGCCTGGGTGGTTTTATGGGAGTGCTGGGCGCGGAAGAAAAATGCCTTTCGACGACCAACCGCAACTTCGTTGGTCGCATGGGATCGCCGAAATCGAAAGTGTATCTGGCTTCGCCCGCCACGGCTGCGGCGACGGCCATCACCGGCACGATCACCGATCCGCGTGAATTTTTGAAATCACAAGCTGCGTCCGTCGCGGTGTAATTGAGAGAAGAGGGAGCTTGCGTTACGAGTTCGATTGGGACCCGGTCAAAGAACGGAAGAACGTGCGTAATCGTCGCCTTTCTTTCAGGCAGGCGGCCACCGTATTCCGTGATCCATCAACTCACGCTCTTTGACGAAGAGCACAGCGATGAGGAAGAGCGTTGGATTACCATCGGCTTGGACAACACAGGTTTGCTGCGCGTGGTTGTCCACACGTTTGAACAAGTAGCGGAGGATTTATGTCATCTACGCATCATCTCGGCGCGCAAAGCAACAAGCGCCGAGGAAAAACAGTATCAGGAAGTGAATCTATGAAAGCCGAGTATGATTTTTCAAAGGCCGAACGCGGCAAATTCTATCGCCCGGACGCTATTTTCAGTTTTCCGATCTACCTGGAAGACGAAGTCGGCGAGTTTATGAACAAGCTTGCTGCTGAAAAGCAAGTTGACGTTCAAGACTTAGTGAATGATTGGCTGCGGGCGAACATGAAGTTGATTCAAAGCATTCAATAACGAGGAAAGAGAAAACGGCTATGGCTGAACTACCAACCAATCTGAAAGGCTTCGCGCACGTTTACGAACGCGCGCACATCAACACGGACGAAATCATTCCGGCGCGTTACCTGAACGTTCACGAAGAAGCGGAACTGGCCAAGTACGCGATGGAAGACATTGACGTGGATTTCGTCAAGCGCGTCAAACCCGGCGATTTCGTTATCGCGGGCGACAATTTCGGCTGCGGCTCTTCGCGTGAACACGCCGTCTGGGCGTTGCGCGGCGCGGGCATCAAAGTCGTCATCGCCGCCAGCTATTCGCGCATCTTTTTCCGCAACGCGATCAACAACGGCTTTCTGGCGATTGAATGTCCGGAGGCTCTGAGCATTGTCAAAGGCGGCGATGAACTTGAACTCGATCTGCTGGCCGGGAAGATCCGCAATCTGAGCAATGGCCAGGAAGCGACTTTCGTTCCTATCAGCGATTTCGCGCGCGAATTGATCGAAGACGGCGGCTTGCTGCCACACATCCAGAAGAAAGCTGCGAAGGCATAACAGTACGGGGAGCGTGAGCGACCTGAGTCTCCCGCAATAAACCATTTGCTAAGGCTCAGGTCGCTTACGTTCCCCGTACCGCACCAAATTCTACAGATGACTTACAAGATCACAGTTTTACCCGGCGACGGAATCGGCGTGGATGTGACGCGCGAAGCGGTCGCCTGTCTCGAAATCATCGGCAAAAAATTCGGCCACGAATTCGCCTTCGAAGAACATTTGATGGGCGGAGCCGCTCTGGATAAAACCGGCGTGCCGTTGCCTGACGAAACTTTGAAAGCGGCGCTGGCTTCGGATGCTGTCTTACTCGGCGCTGTCGGCGCTCCGCAATACGACAACAATCCGCCGAAGCTGAAACCGGAAACAGGATTGCTGGCGTTGCGCGCGGGGTTGGGAGTTTTCGCCAACTTGCGTCCGGCGTTTTTGCACGAAACTTTGATTGACGCTTCGCCGCTGAAAGCCGAAATCGTTCGCGGAACTGATTTGTTGATCGTTCGCGAATTGATGGGCGGAGCGTATTTCGGCCAGCCGCGCGGAGTTGACGACGAACGCGGATGGAACACGATGGCTTACACCGTGCCTGAAGTTGAGCGCGTGGCTCGCGTGGCGTTTGAAGCCGCTCGGTTGCGACGCAAGAAACTTCATTCGATTGACAAAGCCAACGTTCTGGAAAGTTCGCAGCTCTGGCGCAAAGTCGTCAAAGGTCTGGCGGCGGAATATCCCGACGTCGAATTGCATCACGGTTACGTTGACGCATGCGCGATGCAGTTGGTCATGCGTCCGACCGATTACGATGTGATAGTCACTGAAAATCTGTTCGGCGACATCCTCAGCGATGAAGCTTCGGTTCTGACCGGCAGCATCGGTTTGCTGCCATCGGCCAGCATCGGCGGCAAAATTGGTTTGTACGAACCGGTTCATGGTTCAGCGCCGGACATTGCCGGAAAAGGCATCGCCAATCCGATTGGCACGATTGCTTCGGCGGCCTTGCTGCTCAGGTATTCCTGCAAGTTGGAAAAAGAAGCCAGACTGCTTGAAGACGCAATCACGGCGACGCTCAAAGCCGGATACGGCACGGCTGATCTGAAGAGCCAGCCGAATCGAGTCACGACGACCGAGATGGGCAACATCATTCGCAAATACGTCGAAAGCAATTGATGCTGAACGAAACGGATTATCTGCGACCACCGTCGGCGCTTGAACAGATCGAAGCCGACACTAAAGCCATTGGCTTTGGAATGGGGTCGGAGCTAACGACTGGCGCGATGCTGCGAATGCTGGCCGCATCCAAATGCGCGGAGAAACCGTCAGCGCAGTTGCTTGAACTCGGAACTGGAACCGGAATTTCGACGGCCTGGCTGCTTGACGGAATGAACGTTGATTCACGGCTGACGACGGTTGATAACGACCCGGCCTGTGTTGAAGTTGCTCGGCGGCATCTTGGCAACGACTCGCGAGTCGAATTTTACGTGATGGACGGTTCGGAGTTTCTGGCCGGTTTACGCGGAAAGCAGTTCGGTTTGATCTTTGCCGATACGTGGCCGGGAAAATTTTGGGATTTGGACGCAGCCTTGTCGCTGCTTAAACCTGGCGGCTTTTACGTGATTGATGATTTGCTGCCGCAACCAAACTGGCCGGAAGGTCACAGGCTAAAAGTCGAAGTGTTAATTCGCAATCTGGCAGAACGCAAAGATTTGACGGTTTGCCCGATGGCCTGGAGTTCAGGCTTGTTGATCGCCGTGAAGTCAGGTTGATAAAGCAAAGTTATTCGCCGATAAAAACAATTAAGTGGTGACGGAGACGACGATGGTTTATATTCCGCACGCTTTCACAAAGCAGCGAAATTTCATCTTCAAGTGAACTCAATGTCCAACCGTCGTCTACAACTCGCGCTTGATCTTTCGGCCAATGGGCTGGACGTGCGAATTGCCCGACTTCTTAACGTAATCGTAATTAGCGTAATCGTCGCTGTAGCGATTATTCCGGCACAACTCGCCGATTGGACAACCTGAAGAAGCAAGATAAAGGTTGACGAAATTCCAAACCCCGGCGAGCAAACGAAGCTTGCCGGGGTTTTTGATTAAATACTGAACTGATCCGCCAAAGCACACGAAGCTTCACCAAGTGTTTCTTCGTGTGACTTCGTGGAAGAAAAAATTGAGGTTAAGCAAATGAAAATGCGTGGAGCGCGTATTCTGCTCGAATCATTGCGATGCGAGGGAGTCAAACACGTTTTTGGTTATCCGGGTGGCGCAGTGCTGCACATTTACGATGAACTGGTTAAACACGCGGAAAACCTGGGCATCAATCATTACTTGGTACGCCACGAACAGGCGGCGTTATTCGGAGCGGCCGGTTACGCACAGGCCACCGGTCAGACGGGCGTGGCTCTGGTGACTTCAGGTCCAGGCGGAACAAATGCCGTCACGGGCATCGCCAATGCCTTTATGGATTCGTTGCCGATAGTGGTTTTCACCGGGCAAGTGCCGACGCATTTGATCGGCAACGACGCTTTTCAGGAAGCCGATCTGACAGGCATCACTCGTTCCTGCACCAAACACAATTATCTGGTCAAACACGTCGAAGAATTGGCGCCGACGATCAAGGAAGCCTTCCACGTCGCTTCCAGCGGCAGACCAGGCCCCGTGCTGGTTGACCTGCCGAAAGACATGACCGCTCAGGAAATCGAATTCAGCTATCCCGAAAACATCGAAATGCGCAGCTACAAGCCGCAGATATACGGCGATCAGAAAGCGGTTCGCAAAGCAGTCAAGGCTATGTTGGAAGCCGAACGCCCAGTGCTTTACGTGGGCGGAGGCGCGGTTGCGGCCAACGCTTTCGAGGAAGTTCGCCAACTGGCCGAACGTTTGAATCTGCCGACGACCTGCACGCTGATGGGATTGGGCGCGTTTCCGGCCAGCCATCCGCTCAGCCTGGGAATGCTGGGGATGCACGGCGGTTATTGGACGAACATGGCCGTCAATAATTGCGATTTGCTGATTTCAATCGGCGCGCGATTTGACGACCGCGTGACTGGCAAGCTGACAGAGTTTGCCACCGGAGCCAAATTCATTCACGTTGACATTGATCCTTCTTGCATTAGCAAAAACGTTCGCGCCGATTATCCGGTGGTAGGAGACGCAAAGATCGTCGTACAGCAGATGTTGAAGGAAATCGAAGCGCAATTGTCCAATGGGACGAATATCGCTTCGCGCGACGCCTGGCACGCGCAAATCGCCGAATGGCGACGCCAGCATCCTTTCTGGTGGAAAGAAGAAGGCGATGTCATCAAACCGCAATACGTCATTCACGAACTTCACCGCATTACCAAAGGTCAGGCGGTTGTTTCCGCAGACGTCGGCCAGCATCAGATGTGGACGGCGCAACTTTACGGATTCGACACGCCGCGCAACTGGCTGAATTCGGGCGGACTCGGCGCGATGGGTTACGGATTTCCGGCTGCGGTCGGGGCTGCGGTGGCGCGTCCTGACGAATTGGTCGTCGCAGTTGTCGGCGACGGCGGATTCCAAATGGTTCTGAACGAACTGGCGACGGTCAAACAGTACAACGTCCCGGTCAAGATTCTGCTGATCAACAACGGTTATCTGGGAATGGTTCGGCAATGGCAGGAACAGTTTTACGAACATCGCTATTCGCACAGCAACATTGAAGTCCAACCGGATTTCGTCAAGCTGGCTGAATCTTACGGCGTTGCGGCTTTGCGTGCGACGAAGATGAGCGAAGTCACGCGCACGCTGGAAAAAGGATTGAACCTGCCCGGCCCGGTGTTGATTGAAATGAAAGTCGCGCGCGAAGAAAACGTCTTCCCGATTGTGCCAGCTGGCGCGGCTTTGAAAGACATGATTTTGGCATAACAACCGGCAGTCAGCGGCGGGTGATTAGCAACCGCCTGACGTTTGCTGGCTAACGGCAATTGAAACCGATATGAGACACACAATTTCACTACTTGTCGAAAACGAATTCGGAATGCTGACGCGCGTGGCGGGGATGTTCAGCGCCCGTGGTTATCAGATAGACAGTTTGAACGTGGCGCCGACTCTGGAAGACGGCGTATCGCGAATGACATTGATCACGCACGGCAACGACCACGTCATCGAGCAAATCATTCACCAGACTCAAAAACTGGTTAAGGTGATTGAAGTAACCGATATGACTGCCAGCCCGCACGTCGAACGCGAAATGGTCATGTTGACCGTCAATGCTCACGTCGGCGAACAGCGCCGCGAAGTTCTTAGCCTGGTCGAAATCTTCCGCGCCAAAGTCGTGGACGTTTCCAACGATTCATTTATTTTGGAAATGACCGGCAATGGCGAAAAAGTCGGCGCATTCATCGAACTGCTCAAACCCATCGGTATTCTGGACATTGTCCGCACAGGCCCGGTGGCCATGACGCGCGTCGCTCACATCAAATCGCAAAAGCCGAAAGACGATGACGAAGAATTTTCCGAGCTGACGCTCAACGAAAAAGTCTAACTCTTTCAGACAGGATTGACAGGATTTTTCAGAATTTGGGTAAAGCCAGACGACAATCTTGTTGAATCCTGAGAATCCTGTCTACAAAATTCCCATCAAATCAGGAGCTTTCTTCCAAATGAACATTTATTACGACAAAGACGCCGATCCGAAGTATCTGGCCGGGAAACGAATTGCAATTATCGGTTACGGTTCGCAAGGCTTCGGTCATTCGAACAACCTGAAAGACAGCGGCTGCGACGTGATCGTCGGATTGCGTTCCGACAGCCCTTCGGTCGCCAAAGCGCAGTCCGCCGGTTTGGAAGTGTTGCCGGTGGCCGACGCCGCCGAACGCGCAGACATCATCATGCTGCTGACGCCGGATGAATTGACGCCGGGCATTTACAAACGCGACATCGAACCGCATCTGAAGCCGGGCAAATACCTGGCTGTCGCGCATGGCTTTTCGATTCACTTCAAAAAGATCGTTCCGCCTGCGGAAGTCAACGTTTTCATGGTTGCGCCGAAAGGCCCCGGCCACCTGGTTCGCCGCGAATATGAACGAGGAGCCGGCGTGCCCTGTCTGCTGGCGATTGCTCAAGACCCCAGCGGCGACACCAAACAAGTCGGACTGGCTTACGCTTCGGCGATCGGCGGAGCGCGCGCGGGCGTCATCGAAACCACTTTCAAGGAAGAAACCGAAACCGATCTGTTCGGCGAACAATCAGTGCTTTGCGGCGGAGTGACGGCTTTGATTCAGGCCGGGTTTGAAACTCTGGTCGAAGCCGGTTACGCGCCGGAGATGGCCTACTTCGAATGCCTGCACGAAATGAAGCTGATCGTTGACCTGATGTACGAAGGCGGAATTTCGACCATGCGTTATTCGATCTCGAACACGGCTGAATACGGCGACCTGACTCGCGGCAAACGCGTCATCGGCCCCGAAGTCAAACAGCGTATGAAAGAAATCCTGGGCGAAATTCAATCAGGCCAGTTCGCCGACGAATGGATGGCCGAAGCCGAATCCGGCAAACCGAATTTCACGCGATTGGTCGAAAGCGAGAAGAAGCATCAGATCGAAGAAGTCGGCGCGAAGCTTCGCGGGTTGATGCCGTGGCTGGCGTCAAACAAGATCGTAGACAAAGCCAAAAACTAACCCGATTGCAGATTGCAGATTGCGGATTGCGGATTGGCACGGACGGAGCCAATTCACGATTCGCAATCCTTTTTGAAATAAGCAATCCGCAATCCTCAATCCGCAGTTCGCAATGAAAGAAAATTGGGTAGAGATTTACGACACGACGTTGCGCGACGGCGCGCAGGGCGAAGGGCTGGCTTACACGGTCGAAGACAAGATCAAGATTGCGCGCGCGCTGGATGACATCGGCGTCACTTACATCGAAGGCGGATGGCCGGGAGCGAATCCGAAGGACGTGGATTTTTTCGAGCGCGCCAAATCAGTGCGATTGAACAACGCCGTGTTCGCCGCTTTCGGCAGCACTCGCCGGGCCAATGCTCTGGCGGCGGATGATGCGGTGGTTCAGGGTTTGCTGGCGGCGCAAACGCCGGTCGTGACGATCTTCGGCAAATCGTGGGATTTCCACGTTGACGTCGCGCTGAAAACCACTCTGGAAGAAAACCTGCGGATGATCGCCGACACTATCAGCCATATGAAATCCTGCGGTCGTCGGGTTTTTTACGACGCCGAACATTTCTTCGACGGTTTTCGCGCCAACGCCGAATACGCGCTCGACACATTGCAAGCCGCCGCTCAGGCCGGGGCCGAAACCATAATCCTGTGCGACACCAACGGCGGCAGTTTGCCCGAACAGATTGCCGACACAGTGGCGCTGGTTCACAAACGAATTCCGAACGTCCGCATTGGCATTCATTGTCACAACGACAGCGAACTGGCCGTCGCCAATTCCATCGCCGCCGTCGAAGCCGGAGCCACGCACGTTCAGGGCGTCATGAACGGTTACGGCGAACGTTGCGGCAACGCGAATCTCTGCTCGGTCATTCCAAACCTTGAACTGAAAATGAGTCGCCGCTGTCTGCCCGATGGCAAGCTGAAGTTGTTGACTCACACCAGCCGTTACATCAACGAAATTGCCAATCTGGTTCCGAACGAACGCGCGGCGTTTGTCGGGCGCAGCGCCTTCGCGCACAAAGGCGGCATTCACGTTTCCGCCATCACCAAGGCAAAAGAAACTTACGAACACATCAACCCGGCGGATGTCGGCAACGAAACCCGCGTGTTGATCAGCGATCAATCCGGCGTCAGCAACATACGGTTCAAATCCGACGGGCTGGGCGAAGAGTTCAACAAGAATCCGGAAGCCGCACGTCGTTTGCTGGCGCAATTGAAAACTCTGGAACACGAAGGCTATTCATTCGAAGACGCCGAAGCTTCGTTCCAACTGCTGGCGTGGGGAGCGTTGGGCAGGCGCAACAGCTTTTTCGTACCTGTCGAATATCGTTTGTGGATCGGGTCGGTTGGCGATCCTGAAGCGGTTGTGCGTTTGAAAATCGGCGAAGAGGTGATTCATACAGCCAGTTTGGGCGACGGCCCTGTTCACGCATTGGATCAGGCATTGCGCAAAGCTCTGCGGATTCATTATCCGCAAATTGACGGCTTTCATCTGATTGATTACAAAGTTCGCATACTGGACGGAGAACACGCTACGGCTGCTAAAACTCGCGTTCACGTCGAAACCAGCGACGGCGAACGTTCCTGGAATACGGTTGGCGTAGCCGGAAACATCATTGCCGCTTCGTGGGCGGCGTTGGTTGAAAGCATAGATTACGGATTGCAGATCAGCGCCCAATGATTCGACTTCACCGATGAAAACCCTGCTCAGAAAAATCCATCTCGTGACCGGATTGGTTTTGCTGGTCGCCTTCTTATTGACTGGGGCTTACATGAAATATCGCATTCCGCATCTGATGGCGGAAAGCGACCGCTTTCGTTTTTCGATGCGCGGCAATCACGTTTACATTTTGCTTTCAAGTCTTATTCACGTGTCGTTGGGTTTGTATTTGCGGCGAGGTTCAAAAAGATGGCAGAGCGGGTTGCAGACGGTCGGCTCCGCCTTATTGATTCAATCTTCGGCGATGGTGGTCGTGGCCTTTTTCTTCGAGCCAAAATACAGCGTTGAACGTCCTGTCACGTTAATAGCCATAGTCATGACGATCATCGGCGTCTTTCTCCATTACTTCAGCACGGTCAAAGACAGTTCCGGTCAGGAGAAATAAAGACGCTTTCTTTCATCATCGCGTTTGCTTTATAGATCGCGTTGAAACTTCTCTTCGCAGGAGATGCAGCGCGTGGCGTGCGGCAATGCCTCCAACCGTTTGGCTGAAATTTTCTGACCGCAATCTTCGCATTCGCCATAAACGCCTTCGTCTATTCGCGCCAAAGTTTTTTCTATTCGACTCATCTCTTCGCGAATCTGGTCGTCCAGTGCGCCAAGCACCTGATCGTTTTCGATTTCAATGGCTTGCTCTTCCGAATCTGCATTGAGCGGCTGGTTGACGTGGCGCAGATCGCGCGAAATCTTTTCCAATCGCTGTTGAATTTCGCTGTGCCGGTTGGCTAGTTTTTGGCGAATCTTTTGAAGTTTTGTCGTCGTCATCGCTGTCTTCACCTCCTCATTGACTTCAATCCTACTGTTTACTGATCAAGGCAGCAAACTTTATTCCCTCCGTAAAACCTTGAGTGATGGCAATCGGGTTGTCACGTGCCTGGCTGAAATGCGCGATTTCACTCAATGATGAGTGAGTTTACACAGCGAACATTTGATGTCCGATCGAAAATTATAGAGCAAAGCCCGCCGGAGACTGTTTGCCTCCTGCGGGCTTTGTTGTTGTGACCGGTTTTCAGGTTACAGCTTCGGCCTTTATTCGAGCAGGAAGTTGAAAGACAGAACTCCCTGAACCTTGACCGGAATGTTGCTGAGCAATGTCGGAGTGAAGACCCATTGCCGGGCGGCTTCAACCGCCGCCGGTCTGAGCATAGGGTGTCCGCTGATGGCGTTGGCATCTATCACTCGGCCTTCTTCGGAAATCGTCACCACGACTTGCACCATCCCCGATGCGCGAACCGATTTGGCGATGGCCGGATAATTCGGCTTGATCTTTCTGATCGCCTTGCCTTGCAGAACGCCTTCGGAAACTTTGGTCGGCGTTTGCGATTTGATTTCAGGAGTCGGAGTCGGTTTGGGAGTTGGTTTGGGTTCGGGCGGCGGAGGCGTGTCTCCCAAAACGTTACCACTGCCTGGAATCCCGCTGCCTTTTCCATCGCTGAACAAACCTGATGGAGCGCTTGGTCCGCCGTAAGGCACAAGCGGTCTCGATGTCACCTCGTGCGGTTCCGGAATTTCTTTGGGCGGACGGGTTGGAGCTGCAAAGATGTTTGGTTGCGCGGTTGTGTTGACGGTTCTCGGCGATGATTCCGGCGGAGGCGACGAATCGCGCGGAACGGGCGGCGTCAGCAATCCGATCAGATCATATTCTTCGGCCAGCGCGGGACTGAACCCGACGATTGCTGCGATGCCGAACGCGACCAGAGCAATCGAATAGATGGCCGTGGTTACGACAAAGTAACGGCCTGCGCGACGACCCTGTTTGCTTTTAGTTGATTCAACCAATTTGTCGAACATTGTTTTTACTCCTTGTTGGCTGCGCGCAACTACACAGCAGGATTCGGACGATCAGCCGATGGATTACGAAGTAGAAATTGATGTGTTGTCCATTGTCGTTTCAATTCAGATTTTCGATCTGCAAACCGATGGGCGCGCTGCCGGCAGCTTTCATCACGTCAATCACCTTGACGATTTCGCCGTAATGAGAAGCGCGAGGCGCTTTGACGAACACGGCTTTCAGATTGTCAGGGCGGCCATCCAACGCCCTGTGCAGCAGCGCGTCCAAATCCGCCAGCGTCTGCGCCGGTTGAGAGTTCAATTGATAACCGCCGTCGCGATTGACCGTCACAACCAGGCTGTCGCGATTGATCACCTCTTTGTCCGGCGGAGCCTTTTCGGGAATTCGCGCTTCAAATCGGCTGGGTCTGGCCGGGCTGATGACCATGAAGATGATCAGCAGAACCAGCAGCACATCAATCAGCGGCGTGACATTGATAAACGGCGTGGCGGATTTGTTTCCATTGCTCATCTCTGTTCTCCCCGCCGCTTATGATAAGCGGCGTTGTTTCGGCACACTTCGGCCTTGCGGCAAAAACCTGAGCCTGCCGCATTGTTTTCGGATGGAGGTATTCCCGACGTTTGTTCAGTCGAACAAACGTTTCGGGAAACACCTCAAACTGTGATCATTGAATTGCCAGTATCAGCCGGAAAGACTGGCTTTGACGTCAACTTTGCTGAGAATGACGACTGCTTCGGCGCTGGTTGCCTGAACGCCGCGATTTGGCTGGAAACTCGCTTTAAGCGTAAGCGCGTTGGAAAACTTGCTCATCATCGTCGGATCGCTGGGCGGCGAAACCATCTCGTTGATTGATGCTCGGCCATCTCTGCGAACTTTCAGCGTGACGATGATGACATCGTCTTCCGCCAGGTCAGCGCCTATATCCAATATCTCGCCCGACGGAGTGAAAACCGGCGGCGGCGGCGGTTGATAAACCCACAATTTGAATCTGATGTCGCTGGACATCTCGTCTTCCCAGATAACTTCGCTGGCGGCCTGAGCCAGCGACAAGGTGCGATAAGCCGGACGCATCACTCCGGCGAACATCACCAGACACATTGCCGTGGAAACCACCGCGCCAATGCCCTGAGAAAAGAGCCGAGTCCGCCAGACTTCGATCAGGTCTCTGCGACTGCGTTTGACTTGTTCGTGAGCGCGGGCTTCAACGCGCAAGGCCGATTGAAGCTGTGTCGTCAGATCGGTTTTGGCCTTCAATGGTTTCGGGGCTTCCAATTTCATCAGTTCCGAACGCAGCGTGCGCATTTCGGCTGCGCTGCGGCGGCAGGCGGCGCATTCACGCAGATGTTTTTGCACCGCCAACTGTTCGCGCTCGTCCGCGTAACCGTCAAGCTGCGCGGAATAGAGCAATGGAAATTCTCGACAAATCATGGCTTACACAATTCCTGAGTTTCACGGATCGGGATAAATGACTTGAACCACTGATCCCGTCTCCTGAATCTCTTATTTTCTCTTCGGTTTGTTTCGAGCGGCGCCGCTCATCGTGAGCGCGTTGTTAAAGAACCAAAAAACGGGTGTTGCTGACCAGTCCTCGGTTCGTTGCGGTTTCGCCGACCCATCGGCTATGAGCGTCGAAAAATGCGCTCACGATGAGCGTCACCGCCCGAAATTCATTGGCTCTGGGTTTGAGCCATCTCCCTTTCTCCTGCTTGCACGGTTTGTCTTAACATTTCGCGCCCCCGTGCGATGCGCGATTTGACTGTGCCGACGGAAACTTCCGTCACAAACGCTATTTCTTCGTAACTCAATCCTTCAATGTCGCGCAGAATGACCGCGATGCGAAAATCCTTCTTCAATTCGCAAAGCGCCGTTTCGATTCGACGTCCGCGTTCGCGCGAAAGCGTTTCGATTTCGGGCGAAGCGTTTTCGCTTTCCAGATAATCCGCCAGCAAACGACCGTCTTCTCTGTTCAAACCCAAAGGAGCGTCCAACGAACAGGTGTTGGCGCGATTTCGTCGTCGCCACCATCGTTCCGTGCTGCGAGCCTGATTGATGGCAATGCGGCAAATCCAGGTTTTCAAACTCGCTTCGCCGCGAAATCGCGCAAAGTGACGATAGATTTTCAAAAAGGTTTCCTGTGCCGCATCGCGTGCGTCTTCCGCGTCGCCCAAAATCCTGTATGACAGCGCATAAACCAGCGATTGATATTCTTCGACCAACTCATCGAAAGCGGACATCTCGCCGGCTTTGAGCCGGGCAATCAGCTTGGATTCGTAAAGGCAGCCTCCGGCGACTCGCGGAACTTCATGCTCCGCGACTGCTTCCGTTTTTCCGAACTCTTCCAGTCCGGACACCAGCAATGCCTCTTTCTCGGCAAGCATTCTCGCCCACGCTCCTTTGTGGCCATCAATTTTGCTCAACGGCGACTTGCGCTCGTCGGCGATTTTGGTACTGGCAATTTGACCACTTCATCAAATGGGTCGGTCTGATTTCGCTTTGGCTTCGCGCCACAGCATCAATCTGTGTGACGGTAATTTAGACTTGTACCGGCAATCAAAGTTCCCAAAGCGCTTAAAATATTTCCCGCAACTTTTCAGCGGAAATATTGCGACCACACAATAAAACCACAACTCGTTTGCCCGCAAATCTTTTCTGTTCTTTCAGCAACGCAGCCAACGCGACTCCGGCAGCGCCTTCGACAATCCAGCGCTCTTTTTCAGCCAGCAACCGCATTGCATTTTTGATTTCCGATTCCGAAACCAGAACGCAATCATCAATCAGCTTTGCGCACATCTCGAAGGTGATCGAATCCGCTTCCAGGCCGCCAGCCGTGCTATCGGAAATCGTCGGCTGTTCCGGGCAATCGAAAATTCTTCCGACCTTCAGGCTTTCGTACATGACCGGCGAATTTTCCGGCCAGCAACCGACAATGCGGGTTTGAGGGCTGACGGATTTCAAATAAGTCGCAATTCCTGAAATCAATCCGCCGCCGCCGACGGTGACGAACACGGCATCAATGTCTTTCAATTGCCGGTGAAGCTCGACGCCGATGGTTCCCTGACCGGCGACGACCAGCGCGTCGTTGTATGGCGAAATGAAAACCTTGCCAGTTTCATTGGCCGTTTGTCTGGCTTTCATTTCGGCTTCCAGCGGATCGTCGCCGTAAAAGACCGGCTCGCCGCCCAGCAAACGAATCAAACTCAGCTTGGCTTCGGAAACGCCGTGCCGCATGAAAACCTGCGGCGTAATGCCGATGTGCTTTGCCGCCTGACAGACGGCTATGCCGTGATTGCCGTTGGAAGCGGTGATCAATCCTCGCTCCAGTTCGTCGCTATAAAGCGAAAAAACCTTGTTCATCGCGCCGCGCAATTTGAAAGAACCCGTGTGCTGCAAATGTTCCAGCTTCAACCAGAGGTCGCAACCGGTCAGCGCGCTCAATTGCAACGAATGATCGAGCGGCGTTTCCCTGACCCGCGAACGAATGCGGATTTCTGCTTCCGTAACCTGGTTTGCTGAAATCATCTCGCCTCAATTCACCGCAATCAATTTGCCGTCAACTCCCTGACGGAAGCTTTCGACAGAGCCGCCCGCTCGCCATCGTTTGACGCTTCGCGACATCTGGTCGTCGGCGGTTTGAAACAGACCTGCGCTTTGAACATCAATCGCGAACAGATGAAACGGCATGCCTTCCGGACTCCAGCCGATTTTCTTTTCCAGTTCGTCGCAATAAAGCAGGCGCTTGTCGGCGTCCTGAATATTTTTGGCCGAGCCGTGAAGTTTGAATTCGCCTTCGACGGCGTTCTTGTCGCTGATGATGTTGTGAATGGTGCAGCGCGGATCGCGCAGCAGGTCCTGAGCCTTCAGCGATTCGGGCATCATTCCCAGATAAAGCTCCGAACCTGCGAACAAATGCTCTACGGGCGAAATGCGCGGAGAGCCGTCGCGTCGCAACGTGCCGATCAAAATAGCGCCAGCCCGATCGAACAGCTTTTCAGCCGTTTCGACCAATTCTGGCGCGGCGAATTTGAACTCGCTCCAATTCATCCTGGCCTCCTGCACGTTGGAACGCGAACATCCAACCCGCACAGTGTCGCGCGGGAACGCGAGCATCTTGCTCGCACAGTGTCGCGGCCATCCTGGTCGCCTATATCAACTCTCGCTCTTGTTCTTTTTCGGTTTGCGCTGAGGGCATTCTACTTCCATCCACTCGCCGGGTTGAAGCTCGCCAAGCTCCCACTCGCCGATTTTTTCGCGGATCAATCTTAAAGTCGGATGGCCGATTGCCGCAGTCATTCGCCTGACCTGACGATTGCGGCCTTCGGTGATGGTCATTCTCAACCAGGCGGTCGGGATGTTTTTGCGTTCACGAATCGGCGGAACTCGCGGCCACAAATTGGCTGGTTCTTCAATCAACTCTACTTCGGCTGGCTGAGTCACCCCGTCGCTGAGTTTGACGCCTTTGGCCAGTTGCTTCAGCGCCTGAGTGACAGGAATTCGTTCGACTTGAACAAGGTAGGTTTTGGGCAATTTGTGTTTGGGATCGGCGATTCGATGCTGCAACCATCCGGCGTTGGTCAGCAGCAACAAACCTTCGCTGTCGTAATCCAATCGCCCGGCGGCGTAAACATCCGGCACGTTGACGAAATCAGCGAGCGTCGCGCGGCCAGCTTCATCCGTGAACTGGCACATCACCTGAAATGGTTTGTTGAACAGAATCAATCTATCCATTGCAGAACCGGTTAGCGGAAAAGCTGTGAGCCTGTTCCACTAACTCAATCGCCAAATTCAAGTGGGACAATCTTCCAGATTGTCCCACCGAACTTTATCTTAAAGCTGTTGTCCTGTTGAGATTGAGCAGTTGCAAGTCAAAAGAACTTTTCACCTATGACGTAGATATTTGCCTTTTCTATTTGCTGACTATTTCGCCACAGAGCCAATTGCCTCATCAATCGTCTTGATGGCGAAATCGCATTGGTCTTTATCAATCACCAGCGGCGGCGACAGCCGGATCGTGCTCTGGCCGCAGCCGAGTGTAATCAAACCGCGTTTGAAACATTCCATCTCGACTTGATGCTGAGCGTCAACGTGAGGTTCTTTGGTCGTGCGGTCTTTGACCAGTTCGATGCCGATCATCAAACCTTTTCCGCGCACGTCGCCGATGATCGAGTGTTTGTCCATCAAAGCCGTCAGCCCGTCCAGCAAATACGCGCCCATCTTTGCGGCGTTTTCGATCAAACCTTCTTCCAGCAATTCCAGCGTTGCCAGCGAAGCCGCAATCGCCACGGGGTTTCCGCCGAAGGTTGAAGCGTGCGCGCCCGGCGACCAGTTCATCAAATCGGCTCGCGCAATCGTCGCGCTCAGCGGCAAGCCCGAAGCAATCCCTTTGGCCGAAGTCAAAATGTCCGGCACAAAATCGAAATGTTCCGAAGCGTACATCCTGCCTGTGCGACCGAAACCGGATTGAACTTCGTCGGCGATGATCAGTATGCCGTGACGGTCGGCGATTTCGCGGATCGTTTGCAGAAAGGAAGCCGGAGGAACAATGTAACCGCCCTCGCCCTGAATTACTTCCAGCACGATGGCCGCGCATTCATCAGCCGGAACTGTGGTTTTGAACAACATGTCTTCAATGACGCGAGCGCAATGCGGACCTTTTGATTCCTTCGCTCCGCAAGTTTCCTGCGTCAGGTTGTACGGGCAGCGGTAACAGTTGGCGTAAGGAATGTGCGTCACGTCCAAAGCCTGCGGACCGAAACCTGCGCGCTGTTTGGCTTTGCTGGCGGTCAGCGACAGCGCTCCCATCGTGCGTCCGTGAAAGCCTCCAAAAAAGCCTATGAACTTGGATCGGCGAGTCGAATACATCGCCAGCTTGACTGCGCCTTCGACGGCTTCAGCGCCTGAGTTTCCAAAATGAACTTTCTTGTCGTGTTTGCCGGGCGCGACCCGGCTGAGTTTTTCGGCCAGTTGCGGCAATTGCGGAAAGTAATAATCCGCCGAACAAATGTGAATGAATTCGTCCACTTGTTTTTTGATGGCTTCGACGACGTGCGGATGCGCGTGGCCTGTGGAACAGACTGCGACTCCGGCGTTGAAATCCAGAAACAGGTTTCCGTCCACGTCTTCGATCATTGCGCCTTTGGCTTGTTTGATGACCAACGGATACGGTCGAGTGTAAGACGGCGAAATAAATTGCGAATCGTGAGCGACGACCTGCTCTGCGACCGGGCCTGGCAATGCGGTTTTGAT
>CAYRQB010000024.1:0-34740 GCA_964426025.1 uncultured Heliomicrobium sp. | reverse complement strand
TTTCCCTGACCGATAATGGCTAATGGTTAGTGGTTGATGGCAGCAATTCTCAATTTGGCAGAAACGGTAGCGCAATCTGCCAAGATTGCGTGGTCTCACAAGGGACGGCATTGAAAGAAACTCTGGCCTGCAACCGTTTGGAAAAAGGAAGCCCCGCAATCTTGGCAGATTGCGCTACTTTTTCCGCCCGGATTTTCTCAAACTGAGAATTGCTGTGGTTGATGGCTAATTCCTATATTTACCTTTAACAGTAGCGCCACAGAATATGAATAGACCTTGATTGGTCGCATCTCTCTTTATCCGAAATAATCATATGTTCACCCAACGCATCAAGCTTTCCGCATTGATCGTGCTGGCGGTGTTTGGCGCAATCGCTATGTGGTTTGATCGCGCGACTCACGGCCAGCAGATTCCCACTCGCACGCAGCAGATAGATTTCAACCGCGACATCAAACCGATTCTTTCGGACAAATGTTTTGCCTGTCACGGTCCGGACGCGCCGAACCTGAAAATCAAACTTCGCCTGGACACCGAAGCCGCCGCGTTGGCCGAACTCCGCGCTGGCAAACACGCGGTCGTTCCCAATCATCCTGAACAGAGCGAACTCATTCGCCGCATCAACGCCAAAGACGAAGCGATGCGAATGCCCCCGGTTGATTCAGGACGGCGATTGTCGCAACGCGAAATCGAATTGCTGACCGAATGGATCAGGCAGGGCGCGAAATGGGAACGTCACTGGTCGTTCGTCGCGCCGGTTCGACCTTCGTTGCCGAAAATCAAAAATACCGAATGGCCGAAAAACGCGATTGATTATTTCGTGCTGGCAAAACTGGAAAGCGCGGGCTTGGAACCGTCGCCAGAAGCTGACCGCGCGATTCTGATTCGCCGCGCGAGTTTTGATCTGACAGGTTTGCCGCCGACGCCGAAGGAAGTGGATGACTTCATCGCCGACAAATCAACGAACGCTTATGAGAAAGTTGTTGACCGTTTGTTGGCTTCGCCACGGTATGGCGAGCGAATGGCTTTTCGATGGTTGGACGCGGCGCGTTACGCCGACACCAACGGTTATCAACTGGATGGCGAACGTTCGATGTGGCGATGGCGCGATTGGGTGATCAGCGCGTTCAACCGCAATCTGCCTTTCGATCAATTCACCATTCAGCAACTGGCGGGAGATTTGTTGCCGAAACCGGCGAACCCGCGCGAGGCGCTTGACCGTGTGATTGCCACTGCTTTCAACCGCAATCATCGTGGCAATTCCGAAGACGGCATAGTGCCGGAAGAATACAGGATCGAATACATAGTTGATCGTGTGGACACCACCTCGACGGTTTTCCTTGGCCTGACGATGGGATGCGCGCGTTGCCACAATCACAAATACGATCCGATAACTCAGCGGGAGTATTACCAGCTATCGGCCTACTTCAACAGCATTCCCGAAGACGGTCGAGCCAGCAATTACGGAAACTCCGCGCCGTGGATTGCCGCTCCGACACCTGAACAACAGCGCCAATTGAAACTGATCGAAAACAGGATCGCGGGAAAAACACGGCAACTCGAACTGGGCTTGAAACGCAACGCAGCGGCGCTGCACAGTTGGGAAAGAAGTTTGAAGCCATCCGCAAATTCGCATTGGTTTCCGAAAGAAGGTTTGTTGCTGCGGCATTCGATGGATGCCAATGCTCGATTGGAAATCGCCGGCACGTTGGCCAGAATCAATCTGGCCAGGCCTGATGATGACGAAAACGAAACGAAGATCACCAAACAGGCAGTCGCCAAAGACGAATCGGCTTTCAAAGACGGCGTGGATACCAGGACCGGCGTCCCGTTTTTCAAGGCCTCACCGCTTGGGCAGGCGGTCGCATTTGACGGCAATCTTTATTTCGACGCCGGCAAAGTCGCGAACTTCGATTACCGCGACCGCAAGCGCGATTACAAAGACAACTTCGCCGTTTCCGTTTGGTTTTATCCTGAATCGGAACAGAGCGGTGCAATTGTTGCGCACATGGCCGACACGGCTGGCGAAACCGATTACGGATTGCCGAAAAACAAAGGCTGGGGATTGTTTTTCAACAACGGCAAGGTTCATTTCAATCTGGTCAGCGTTTGGGCTGACGATTCATTCCGCGTGGAAACCGCCGAAAAGTTGCCGCTTCGTCAATGGCATCACGTCGTCGCGACTTTTGACAGCGCGGAACCAGCCGACAAGGTGAAGATTTACGTCAACGGTCGGGAAGCCGGACTGAATGTCATTCACGGTCGAATCTTTCGTTCTTTCGGCGACACGAAACGCACTTTGAAATTTGGCGCTGGCGGCGGAGCAAAATATCATTTCAAAGGCGCGATTGACGAAGTCCGCATTTACAAGATTCTGCCCGAAGCCGATCAAATCGCCGTGCTGGCCTGCGCCGATTCGCTGGAAAAGATAGCGAGCATTCCGCCTGCGGCAAGAAGTCGCGCGCAACGTTTGAAGATCGAAGGCGCTTTTCTGGATTCGTCCGCACCGGTTGCGCTGCAACAAGTCCGGCGCCAGCTTGCCGAATTGAAGCGAGAGAAGCTGTCGCTGGAATCGGAATTTTCCACCTTGATGATCATGCAGGAGACGCCAGAGCCAAGACCGGCTTATGTGTTGAGGCGAGGAGCTTATGATCAGCCGATGGAAAAAGTTGATCGCGCGCTTCCGGCTGCGCTGATGCAATATGCCGAAGGTCAGCAAGAAGAGGTTTCGCCCAACAACCGCCATGGCTTTGCTCGCTGGCTGGTCGGCAAGGAAAATCCTCTGACGGCTCGCGTGCAGGTCAATCGCTTCTGGCAGATGTTGTTCGGAACCGGGCTGGTCAAAACCGTCGAGGATTTCGGTTCACAAGGTGAATTGCCGACTCATCCTGAGCTATTAGACTGGCTGGCGCTTTCGTTCAGCACAGGCAGTTACGGTACAGGGAGCGGTAGCGACCTGGTTCGTCCCGCTAAAAGCAAACAACTTACTACCGCGCGCGGTACTGATCCGGCGGCCTGGGACGTGAAAGCTCTGCTCAAGTTGATGGTGATGAGCGCAACTTATCGCCAATCCTCGAAGGCTTCGCCCGATTTGTTGCAGCGCGATCCGGGCAATCGTCTGCTGGCGCGCGGACCGCGATTGCGCTTGTCCGCGGAAATGATTCGCGATCAGGCGTTGGCGGCTTCCGGTTTGCTGGTTGAAAAACTCGGCGGGCCTTCGGTCAAACCTTATCAACCCGACGGTTTGTGGAAAGACATGACTTTTTCAAACATGACTTTTTACGATCAGGCCAAGGGCCAAGATTTGTGGCGTCGCAGCCTGTACACTTTCTGGAAACGAACGGTGTTGAATCCGGCGATGCTCAATTTTGACGCATCGGCGCGCGAATTCTGCACTGTGCGCGAAACGCGAACCAACACGCCGCTTCAGGCTTTGAATTTGATGAACGACGTGACGTTCATCGAAGCCGCGCGAATGCTGGCTGAACGCGCGATGATTGAATGCCCGACGGACGAACGCGAACGGTTGAAGCTGATGTTTCGGTTTGTGCTTGGCCGCCTGCCGGCTGATTCTGAGTTGGCGGTTTTGCTCAAGAGCTTTCACGCCCAACTCGCACATTTCCGTTCTGAGCCTGAAGAAGCCAAAGGCCTGCTGGCCATCGGCGAACGCCGAAACGATACGAAACTTGATTCGGCGGAACTGGCCGCTTACGCGATGACGGCCAGCCTGATATTGAACCTTGACGAGGCGATAACCAGGCAATGAAAAACGAATTCGCCGTTGACGTTTGGACTGGCGGTCAGTGGACTGAATTCGGCAAAGCGGTCAGCATTGGCGCTCAGCGTTTGCTGCGCGGGGAACGAGTGACCGCGAGCAAAATCCGCCTGCGCATCACGAAAGCCGCCGCCAGCCCCTGCATCAGCGAATTCAGTTTGTTTGTCGAATTGTTATGAATCCCAAAGTCTATCTTGAGACAACCATAGTCAGTTATTTGACCGCGCGTCCAAGCCGCGATTTGATTATCGCTGCTCATCAGGAATTGACGCGCGAATGGTGGGAAAATAGACGCGCTGAGTTCGAGCTTTATGCGTCTCAATTGGTTCTCCAGGAAGCCAGTGCCGGAGACGCCGAAGCTGCAAAGAGCCGACTTGACATACTTGCGCCGCTGCCGTTGTTGATAACGAATCCGGCAGCGGTTACTTTGGCCCGCTCGCTGACCACGAAAGGTCCTTTGCCCAAAAAAGCAGGCGCTGATGCTTTGCACATCGCTATTGCCGCAACGAATGGAGTGGATTATTTATTGACCTGGAATTGCAAGCACATTGCCAACGCACAAATGTATACGGCAGTGGCAGCCAAATGCCGCGCCGCAGGATTCGAGCCTCCGGTCATCTGCACGCCGGAAGAACTTTTAGGGAGCTAGTCATGTGGAAAGACACGATAGTCGAAGAAACGCGCAAGGCGCGCGATGAATACGCAGCCAAATTCAACTATGACCTCGATGCGATGTATGAGGACTTAAAAGAGAAAGAGAAACAAAATGAGGAAAGGCTCGTGTCGCTGCCACCCAAAGAACCAGTAGTGACAGTGCAAAAGAATAAAGCGGCCTGACAACTCGATATCAGCAGGAGAACTCGGCCTATGAACCCATTCACCAATCGCGGCATGGTCACCGACCCGGCGGATTTCATCGGACGCGCCGAGCAGATGGAGGAAATCTGCACGCGGCTCGACAAGATGGAGAGCACGTCCATCGTCGGCGAGCGGCGCATCGGCAAATCATCGCTGCTCTACCAACTCGCGCTGACAGGCAAAGAGCGCCTGGAGCGTACCGCCTACCGTTTCTTGAGATAGTGTCAAGAGTTGTTCAAGGGGCGGAAAGATATTGTCGTAGCCATCGAAGAGAACATTATCAATTCGACCCAACAACCTGCCTTGCTGCTATACGGGCGGCGGCGCATCGTCGTCCTCTTCTCTGGCGGCCACCGGTTCGAGGAACTGCACGTCGTGAACTGGTCGGATTACCTGATCAACGTCAAGACGCTCGAACTCAGTTTCCTCGGTGAGAGGTGAGGCGGTTAGAGTCGTTGCGCCGGAGTATCAAACAGCGGTGCAGAGCCTGAGCCGCAAAGAGATTGTGGAAATGCGCGATGACCGGTATCTTTTCGCAGTCGAATTGTTCCGGCTATGGATTTTGAAGAATCATCTTCCTCAGGCGCGAAGCGTCATAAGTGAGTAGAAAAACATCGTGCGAATTTCTGCGCTCAGGCGCGAAGCGCCGTCAGGTAATAGCTCCGTTCGTGAGAACGGAGACCGGAATCAGGATTTTCGATTGAGGCTCGAAGAGCCGACACATATGCAGGAGGTTGCAATGCCGGGGAAATTTCTGAACGTCACGATTCATTTCGTTTGGAGTACGGCACGCCGCGAACCGCGCATTGTGCCAAATTGGTGGACAGATTGTATGGTTATATCGGTGGTGTTCTCGAAAACAAAAAGGCGACATTGATTTGTGCGGGCGGGGTGGAGGATCACATTCATTTATTGACATCGCTGCCCTCGACGGTGACGATTGCGGAGATTGTAAATGCAATGAAGGCGAATTCGTCGCGCTGGATTCACGAGACGTTTCCGGATCAAAGAGATTTTGCCTGGCAGAGCGGTTATGGCGCTTTCAGCGTCAGCAAATCGGTGGAAGAAAAAGTAATTCAATACATTCGTAACCAGAAAGAGCATCATCGCAAGCAGGATTTCAAATCGGAGTTCGTGGAATTTTTAGACAAACACGGCGTCGAATATGACGACAAATATTTGTGGGATTGAGTTGGTAAGTGCCGCGTCTTCGACGCTCTTTTGAAATTTGACGACCTTCTCCGTTCTGACGAACGGAGCTATTACCTGTCGCCGCTTAGCGGCTGAGAATTGTTGATGTCTCTTTCCTCCGCCCTGACAGGCGGAGCTACCACCTATCGCCGCGTCGCGGCTGGAAAAAGGAATTCAGACACTCATGCTTCACATACCTATTCTTCGCAAAGGCAATCAATATACGAGTGTAGATGTTCAGCGCGTCCCGCATTTCAAAACGCGCGAAACTTTTGTCGAAGTCAGTCAGGCCAACGCCGGATTGATTCGGCGCGATTTGCTCGATTTGGATGCGGCTCAGGCGGCGCTTGCGGCTTTCAGGACTGAACAACTTGTCGCAATGTGCAAACAGGCGGCGGATTATTTTATGAACGGCACGTTGCCGGTCGGCGATCAATCGCAGACGGCGGATGATTACGTTCGGCAATTGTCCGCGACGACGGGAATGCCGCACGTGCTGGTTCGCAAAAACATGTCGAAGATCAGCGGCGTGATGGCCGAAATGAAATCCGTGCTGGACGGGCTGACGCGCGGGATTGATCTGAAGATTTTGGATGACGGTTTCGGCACTCACGAAGGCCACGCGGTCAGCTTCTTTCCGCGCACGAATTCGTTGGGCGTGATTTTGCCGAGCAATTCGCCGGGCGTTCACAGCTTGTGGATTCCTTCGATTGCGATGAAAGTTCCGCTGGTTTTGAAACCGGGCAGCAGCGAACCTTGGTCGCCTTATCGCATATCGCAGGCTTTGATCAAAGCCGGAGTGCCGAAAGAAGCCTTCGGTTATTACCCTGCGGATCACGGAGGAGCGGGCGCGATTCTGCAAGCCTGTGGACGCGGGATGTTCTTCGGCGATTCTTCTACGGTCGGAAAATACGCCAGCGATTCACGGGTTGAATTGCACGGCACGGGTTACAGCAAAGTCGTGCTCGGCGATGACGTGGTTGACGATTGGGAAAAGTATCTGGACATCATGGTCGCTTCGATCACGGAAAACGGCGGGCGATCTTGCATCAATGCTTCGGGCATTTGGGTGACTCGGCACGGCAAAGAGATTGCTCAGGCGTTGGCCGAACGCGTAGCCAAGATCGTTCCGCGCGACGCAGAAGACCCCGAAGCTCTGTTGGCTCCGTTTGCCAACGCGACGATTGCCCAACGCATTTCCTCGATTGTTGATTCGGGTTTGCGCGAAGAAGGCGCGACGGATATGTCAGCGAAAGTTCGCGGAGACCGATTGGTTGAAGTTGACGGCGCGACTTATTTGCTGCCGACCATCATTCACGTAGAAAGTCATGAACATCCGTTGGCGAATCGCGAATTCCTCTTCCCGTTCGCCAGTGTGGTCGAAGTCAAACCGGAAGAAATGCCGGAAAGCTTTGGGCCGTCATTGGTCGTCACTGCGATTACGAACGATCAGAAACTGATCAACAGGTTAGTCGCTTCTCCGCACGTTGACCGGTTGAACATCGGCCCGATCCCGACGATGAAGATCGCCTGGGATCAACCTCACGAAGGAAACCTGTTTGAACATTTGTATGCGCGGCGGGCTTTTCAGCGGGCGGCTTCGGCATAAGTTAACAACCACAAAATCTCATCGCCTGGTAATTACGACCTGTTTGAGGTCTTCGAACCTTGCGTTCAAGTTTTTCTCGACCTGCTCAATTCGCTTGTCGGTTTGTTCAAACCGGTTGTTAACATTCTTTTCAAACTGGTCAATGCGTTTTTCCAGAACACTGGTTGACCAATAAAGAGTGCCGAACAGTGTGCCTGCCATTACAATGACAAAACTGATGAGTTGCCAGATTGTCATGCGTTGTCCGGCGGCGATGGATTTGTTGAGTTGCTCAACGGCGCTTTCGGTTTTCGATTGGCGAACGAGCATATCTGCTAATTGAGCTTTCAGATTTTCGGCATTGATGGTGATGTCATCCCGATTTGTCATAGCTTTTCTTCTTCGGGGTGGCCGTGACGCGCGGCATTGTAGCACAGTGAAAATTGTTTGCTTATGAAGATTCTATACCTGACAGCCGGGGCCGCCGGGATGTATTGCGGCAGTTGTTTACGCGATAACGCGCTGGCGTCGGAATTGATGCGGCAGGGTCACGACGTGACTCTGCTACCACTTTACACGCCGACATTGACTGACGAACCGAATGTCAGCAGCGAAAAGACTTTCTTCGGCGGCATCAGCGTTTATCTGGAACAGCATTCATCTCTGTTTCGCCACACGCCGCGATGGTTGGACAAACTGTGGGATTCACGCTTTGCTTTACGCGCCGCATCGAAACGTTCAATCGCGGTTGATCCGGATTCGCTTTGCGAACTGACCATCTCAATCCTGAAAGGCGAACATGGCCATCAGCGCAAAGAGATAGGCAAGTTCATTGACTGGCTGAAATCCCAACCCAAACCGCCGCACGGTTACGAAATCGTAGACATGCAGAATTCGATGCTGATCGGATTGGCCAAACCGATCAAGGAAGCGACGGATTTGCCGATTTGTTGCACCTTGCAGGGCGAAGACCTGTTTCTGGATGGAATGCGCGAACCTTATCACAGCCAGGCGTTGGAACTGATTCACGAACAGGCCAAATACGTTGACGCGTTCATTGCCGTCAGCGGCTATTACGCAGATTTTATGGCCGGTTACCTGCAAATCCCGCGCGAGAAAATTCAGGTCGTTCCGCTGGGCATCAATTTGACGGATTACGAATCGCAATCGAATGGTCGAAAGCGGCACGACGAACAACCATTCACCATTGGGTATTTCGCCCGTGTCGCGCCGGAAAAGGGTTTGCACGTTCTGGCTGAAGCTTACAGATTGTTACGCCAGCGCGATGATTTCCCGCCAGCGAAATTGGAAGCCGCAGGTTATCTGGCACAAGAACACAAACCATACTTGAATCAGATCGAACAACAGATGCGCGAAGCTGGATTGGCCGAAGAGTTCCATTATCATGGCGCTGTCGAACGCGATGCCAAGCTGGATTTCTTCAGAAACGTCCACGTAGTTTCAGTGCCGACGACTTACGCCGAAGCGAAAGGTTTGTCCGTCATCGAAGCGATGGCCAGCGGCGTGCCGGTCATTCAACCTCGCCACGGATCATTTACGGAAATCGTCGAACGCACGCGAGGCGGATTGCTTTACGATTCGAACGACGCTGCCGGTTTGGCGGAAACTATTTACTCGCTCTGGAAAAATCCTGAACTAGCTGCGGACTTGAGCCGACAGGGATTTGCCGGAGTCCGTCAGCATTACGGCGTTAAGCAGATGGCCGAACGCGCCGTAGACGTTTACGCTTCGTTGAATGGTCGTACAGGCGCAATCGAAGAAGCTATTAAGCAGCGCAATTAGCCATTAACCGTCATCCATTAACAATTATCGGGCAAGGAAAACAGATTTTTTCTCCTGCCTGATAATGGTTAGTGGTTAATGGTTGATGGTTAATCTGAATTCGTAGAAATCAAATGAGAATAGTCTCTCTTATTGCCAGCGCGACTGAGATAGTTTGCGCGCTTGGTTTTGAATCTCAACTTGTCGGTCGTTCGCACGAATGCGACTTTCCGCCATCGGTCAAACAATTGCCGGTTTGCACCAGCTCCAAGTTCGAAGTCGAAGGTTTGAGCTATCAGATTGACCAGCGCGTCAAAGCCATATTGCAGGAATCGCTGAGCGTTTATCGCGTTGACGCCGAATTGCTGGAAAGCCTTCAGCCGACTCACATCGTCACTCAATCACAATGCGAAGTTTGCGCCGTCAGCTTCAAGGACGTCGAAGCGGCGGTTTGCCAGTTCACCAGTTCGCGCCCGGCGGTTGTTTCGCTGGAACCGAATGCGCTGGCCGATGTCTGGCAGGACATCCGGCAAGTCGGCAAAGCTCTGGCTGCCGAAGCCCGCGCAGAAAAACTGATTGCCGATTTGCAGCAACGCATGAACTGCATTGCTGAAAAAGCGCGAACTGCCGACGCTCGCCCGACTGTCGCTTACATCGAATGGATTGAGCCGTTGATGGCCGGAGGCAACTGGATGCCGGAACTGGTCGAAATGGCTGGAGGCGAAAATCTGTTTGGCGAAGCGGGCAAGCATTCGCCGTGGATGAGTTGGGAAGAATTGGTTGCCGCCGATCCAGACGTGATTTTCATCTCGCCTTGCGGTTTTGACATTCGCCGTACCGCAGAAGAAACGCACTTGCTGACCGGTAAACCTGAATGGAACAGATTGAAAGCAGTCCGCAATGGCCGAGTCATAGTCGCCGACGGCAATCAATACTTCAATCGTCCGGGGCCGCGTCTGGCTGAGTCTTTAGATATCCTGGCTGAAATTATCCATCCGCAGCTATTTCATTTCGGACACGAAAACGAAGGATGGATTCGTTTGTGATCTTCGCCAAAAAACAAAGCTCTTGACCCGGCTGGATGGCTTCGGGTAATTTCCTGTTTCAAAATTGAAACGCGGGTACATTATCAAAGTGCGGGCAAAAACTTGAAAGGCTATTCCATGCCAAACGCCAATACGCACGACACCATCACTTTCGCTTTGACTCCGTTCACCTATCTCGGCGCTGAAATGTACTGGGGAGGCGATCACGTAATGTCGGTGATTGCCACCGCCGCAATGCTTTTTTCCGGATTGATGTTCGGCCCTGACCTGGATTTGCAAAGCCGTCCGTACAATCGTTGGGGGCCGTTGCGTTTCATCTGGAAACCATATCAGGTCGCTTTGCCGCATCGTTCGACGTTGTCGCACGGGCCAGTGCTGGGAACAGTGATTCGCATTGTTTACTTTCTGGTGATGTTTTCGCTGGTAGCGACGACGTTGCTATACGCTCGCCACAGCTACATTCGCGGAATGCAAACGACTTGGTCAGCCGAATTCAATCTGGTCAAAGGTGATATGTTTTCTTTTTACCAGCAGGCGGACAAGCAGTACTTATGGGCAGGATTTTTGGGGTTATGTTTGGGAGCGTTGTCTCACACGGCGGCGGACATCACCTGGTCGGCGGTGAAATCCGTGGGCAAAGGCGGCGGAAAACGTCGTCGCCGCGGATGAGCCTGAACATCAGTTTCGCCCACAAAGACACACGAAGAAGACACGAAGAAAATCGAAAAGGTTTTTGTCGCTTTTCTACCGTGTCAAAATTTTTGTTCGTTCTGCGGCCAATCGCTCAGCGGGCAACGCGCCGAAGTAAAACGCCAGCCGGTAAGAATGCGGTCGTCCGTTGGCAGATTGTGCAGCGAAAGGTTTGAACTTCAGGTTGATCAGCGAAGAGAAATCCTTCATCTCTACTTCCGAAATTTCGACTTCCGAATCGCGCCACAACACGGCGAAAGTAGTTTGGCCATCAACCGCCGCCGCCAACCATCCAGCCGCAGCGTTCAACGCGCGAGTTTTGGCTTTGTCGAAATTAAATCCGCCCTCGGCAGAAAAAAAGCGTTTTGATTGAATGGCAGGATCGCCTGTGACGATTGAACTGGCCGACCAGAAAGCCTGTTTGCCGTCGGCAACTTTTGGAGTGACGCGATAATCAACCGTGAAAAATTCTTCGCCCGCTTTGAGCGTGATTCGTCGTTCAATGCGCGCTCCCGCCGGGTAAACGTCCGTCGCGTCGTAATCAAGCTTCAAGATAACTTCGCCACCCATTCCCGCCAGGATTTCCGCCGCGTATGGACGATTGAATGTTCCGTACATTCCGCGTTTGCGGCGCGGATTGCGAGTCGGATCGGACGGATCGAGTTCGACGAATTTGTCGCGCAATCCGCCGACGCTGGTGAAAACGTTCTGGCCGGTTCGTTTGTTGATCAGCGCGAACGATCGCGCTCCGGCTCGCGGCGAGACGACCAATCGCAGAAATTCATTTTCCAGCAGGTAATCGTCGAAACCGTCGCGATCAACGTCGTAAGCGAAAGCCACTGCTTCGCCTTTACGCAAAGTCAGCAAATTGACTTTGGCCGTTTCGGTCAGCACCCCGTCGCTCAATTTGATATTGAAAGGATTGATCGCCGATTTTTCGCCGGGCGTGTAATTGAACGTGAACTCACTTTGCATTTCTTCATCCGCCGCCAGCTTCAGCGGCAGCGCGGTGAGAAGCAGCGATTCGCGGCTGAGCGTGATTGGTTGCGAAGTGTTGTTGCCTGTTCGCAAGCTGAATTTTGCCGAAGTCGCATTGGCGTCAGACGGCAAAAACAGCGGCGGATGAATTTCCAGCTTCGTGTCGGCGCGCAATGGAATCGCAACTTTAGGGAAAACCTGCCACGAAAAACGCGGAGCGACGTCGGCGGTCAAGGTCGGCGAAAAAAGTGTTGAAGCGCCATCGTTGAACGCAGCGCGCAAATTGACAAGATCGAAGTCCACAGCCTTTGCGTTGATCGGCAGATCGAAGTTGAAAGTTCGAGTGGTTTGAGGCGGCAGTTCCGCGTCCTGTCGCAACTCTTCGCTTCGCAATCCGCGATTGACGATCAAAGCCAGTTTGCCATTGATGCGATTGGCCGTGCGGTTGACGATTTCAACCGCGACCTGATTCGTTTCGCCAATGATCAATCGGTCGGTTTTGACTTTCAGTTCAGGCCAGACTTTTTCGTAAACAATTTCGACATCGTGTTCGTGTTGGCGGCGTCCGGCCAGTTCGTCTTCGTCGTCGGATTTGGCTTTGCGTTTCGGCGGCACAAGCTTGATGGTCAATCGTTTGCTCGTCGCGTCGTAACTGGACGCAGCCGGTTGCCCGTCAATCGTCACTGCTCCAGCCGGGGCGTGCGGCAAGCTCAACACGGCTTCAGCGGCGTCCGGCGAATAAAATCGCAAACAGATTTTGCCGTTGGCCATTTCGCGTTTGATCAGTTCAGCCGTTGCGAAAACGAGTTGTTCGCCGCCATCTCCAATCGGCAACCTGAGCGGCAACATCAATGCATCGCGCGAACGCAGAGTGAGTTCGGGCAATTCCAGCCTTGAGTTTGGCGAAGCAGGATCGGCGACGTTCAAACTGACGCGCATCGCCTGTTTGTCGTCGAAATTCGCCAGACTGATAAAACCGTATTGATCTTTGTTGTCGTCAGGGATCAGTTGGGTGGCGATTAAATCCGGTTCGATGCTGGCTCCAGCCGATGCCGCCGCTGTCCGTTGAGATGCTTTCGCGACTCGCGCTTTGACTCGGCGATTGATTCCCAGTCGCGACAATCGGCTGACGAATTCAACGGCGGAGCTTTGAACGGCTGCGATGATCTCATCACGCTTTGCCTGGCCGGATTCGGTTGGCCCAGGTTCGATTGGCCCAGGTTCGATTGGCCCAGGTTCGATTGGGATGCTGCGCCAGAAGTCGGGAACGACAATCACGCGCGAAGCCAGCGGTTCGGTTTTGAATTCGTTCAGCAATTCGCCTTGCGGCAAAGCGGGCGTGCAGATCAAAAGCCCGCCGCCTTTGACAAACTCCACCAACTTCTTCTGAGCCGTAATTGACAACTCAAGCCTTTTCTCTCCGCGTCCCCGCGTCCCTGCATCCCCGCGTCGTTCTTCATTCGCTGCTGTGATTTCTTCGCGTCCGGTTGCCGAGGTTTTCTTCAAAGCTTCGTCGTCAAACACCGGCAACAAAATCGCCTTGTGTCGTTTCAGGTGATCGAGCGATTGAAATTCCAAATCCAGATATTCAACAGACATCTGGTTGAGCTGGCAGAACTGCTGAATCTGAAGTTCGGCGCGCGAAATTCGCAGAATGTCATCGCGCGTCAAACGTGGTTGATCGAAAGAGCTGATCGGATAGATCAAACCCAGGTCTGCGGCTTTGTGCGCGGCGGCAAGTTGGCTGCCAAGTCCGGCAATCAATCGCCCGTTGCGATGAACGGCGGCGGCTCGCGGACGTTCTTCCAGCGCCAGATTCAACGCCGATTCCCAGGTGTAGTAATGATTCGCCCAGGGAACTTCGTAACCCGCAGGGTAAAGCGTGTCCTGCACTGGAAAGTAATTCAGCCCGTGCAATCCGTGTCCGATCATCACTCGTGATGAAAGCAAGGTGTTGGTCGGATCGGCGGTTTTGGCGTAACTGTCTTCGCCGTTGCCGTACCAACCGGCCTGGTATTCGATGATCATCGGCGGAAAGTGCGGCTGGGTTTTCAGCGTCTCGGTGTAAAACTGCAAAGTTGCGGTGTCTTCCCATCTGAGCGCCGGATCGTTGCCGAAATTGAAATACCATTGACCCATCGCGCCAATGTTGTGAGGCGCTCCGGCGGCTGAAACGCGCATATCGGTCGGATTGATATAAACCGGAATGGTCGCTCCGGCTTCGCTCAGGAAAGCGGCGAGCGCATTCATGTATTGCCAGAAAATCGGGCCGTTGTAATTCGTGCGGTTGATCGCCTGATCGTCGTCCAGTTGAATGGCGATGACGTTGCCGCCTTCAGTCGTTTGTTTGCCCTTCAGAACTTCGCGCATGACGTTGGCGAACCAATGACGCGTGTATCGCATGTGAGTTTCGTTGGCCATCCATTGCTTGCTTGCTTCTTCGGAATTCGACGAACTGACGCCGGCCAACGGCGGGTAATGACCGTCCAACCGCGCGGTTTCGTTCATCTGATATTCAGGCCGCGCCAGCAACCAATCGGGATAACCGCCGTTTCGCCATTCGTTCAGAATGACTGGACCCGGGCGGACGATGACGGCAAAACCCATTTCGGCTGTCATCTCCATCAAAGCTTTTACGTCGCGTCGCGGGTTTGAATGACCATCAAAATCCAGCTTGGCTTCTTCAGGCTCGTGCCAGTTCCAGGCGATGTAAAGATCAACCGTGTTGATGCCCATCTCTTTCAGTTTAACCAGTGACGCCGCCCATTCGTCGCGCGGAATGCGGTTGTAAAAGAAAGCTGTGCTGTGAGCGAAAAAGGGTTTGCCGTTGAGCTGAAACTGCGGATAGCCGTTGATGAGCCTGACGGATTCTCGTTCGTTTGCTGACGCGGTGGTTTGATCAAACGATGTGAAGTAATGAGCGGCCAGCAGAAATGACGAAACGGCCAATGACAGAAGAAGTATGAGTCGAAGCATAGGTTTGAAACGGTGTATGCAGTTACTTGATCAAAAAATGTTACTCCTGCTCAGAGCGCGAAGTGATTCTGTAAACCCAAATCAACGCTCCAACCAATCCTGACACAGCGCCTGCAATCAGCAACCACGGCGCTGTGTTCAACCAGCGATCCAGCAGATAACCCAGAATCACTCCGCCAGCGACGTTTGATGAAAACATACCGCCAATTGCCATCGCCGCCGCCAACTTGCTTTGCTCTGATTTTGACATGGTCAGCAGTTTGTTCGGATTGTTTATTTGAAGCCTGTGCGAATTAAAGGCTCGCGCAATGCCGCGAAGATACAAAGAAAATAAGGCAGCTAAAAAAACTGCTGGAAGTCGGCAATCCTTATCTTTCCCCCTTTATCACCTTGGCGACTTGGCGGCTTTGCGTGAAACTACCGACATCATTCATGCCTAATTCGCATAGTCTTCGCTTATTTGACGGCCAATCTTTCTTTGCAGCTTTCAACCAGTTCGCTGATGACGGTCTTCAAATCGTAACGAAACGACCAGTCGGGATAATCGCCTTGAAATCGGCGGACATCGCTGATCCACCAGATGTGATCGCCGGATCGCGCCTGTTCCGACAGCGTGTAATTCAATTGACGCCCGCTCAATTCGTGGATCAGGTTGATTGCCTCCAGCACGGAACAATTGCTGTGACGCGAACCGCCGATGTTGTACACCGCGCCCGAACTAGGCGATTGAAAGAAATGCCAGAAGGCATTGACCAGATCGTAAGCGTGAATGTTGTCGCGCACCTGTTTGCCTTTGTAACCGTAAATCGTGTACGGCCTGCCGGTCACTGCGCATTTGACCAGGTACGCCAGAAAGCCGTGAAGCTCTGCCCCCGCGTGTGCCGGTCCGGTCAAACATCCGCCGCGAAAAACGCCGGTTTTCAGTCCGAAGTAACGCCCGTATTCCTGCGTCATGACATCTGCGGAAATTTTGCTCGCGCCAAAAATAGTGTGTTTGGATTGGTCAATTGTCAAACTTTCGTCAATGCCGTGTTCGGCGAATCTGTGCGAAGGGTCAATTTCCCATCGCGTTTCCATCTCGATCAACGGCAATGAATTCGGAGAGTCTCCGTAAACCTTGTTGGTCGAAGTAAAGATGAACGTCGCCTCAGGACTGTATTGACGAGTGGCTTCCAGCATAATCATCGTTCCAGTCGCGTTGACTGAAAAATCCGTCAACGGTTCGCGCGTCGCCCAATCATGACTCGGCTGAGCGGCGGCGTGTACGACCAGCGCAATATCTCTGCCGTAGTTTTGAAACAGACTGTAAACGCCTTGCCGGTCGCGGATGTCCAGTTTCAAGTGAACGAAGTTTTTCAGCTCTCGCTTCAACCGCTGGGAGTTCCAGGCAGTCGAACCATCATCTCCAAAAAAATATTCGCGCAGGTGATTGTCAATTCCGACGACGGTCAATCCCTGAGCGTGAAAAAATCGGGACGCTTCGCTGCCAATCAATCCTGATGAGCCGGTAATGATTGCAACTGACATGACAACTTGCTCCTTAATAAAACAATCGCATGGGGCTTGTCTGAATTCCTATTATGACAGAGATGGGCGCGGATACGGTTGGCGCTTATCAGGGGCGATGTTTCGGAAGGGAAGAGAAGCAGAATGACTGACAATCGTTTGTCAGTGCCGCGCCAATCGCATTCGATTGAAACCGCAATTGGCGCGACTGATTTACGATTTACTTTTTGGGTGTGGCTTGCGGTTTGACGCCTTGAGGCGCTGCCTGCATTCCCTGAATCCGTGCGCGGACTTCGGGCGGCATTGCCTCCAATGCTTTTTTCATTTCCTCTGCATTCAATGGCCGTCTCATTGATTCGGGAACAGCGACCGGAACGCCTGGTTTTGCCTGAGCCTGTTTCATAATCGGATGCAGGGTTGGCGACGGCGTCGGTTTTTGCGGTTGAGTCGTCGCTTGTGCGTCAGCGGGTTGAGCGGCGGCGGATTGCGTTTGACCTGAAGCCGGTTGAGCGGCGGACGGGTTTGAGGATGAATTGGAATCGCTGACGACGCTTCCATTACCGCAAGCGCTCAACGCAAAGGCCAACAGCATAATCGAACTTAACAACAAACTCTGTGAGATCAACTTCTTCGTCATAAATGGTAATTCTGGTATCAGGGATAAGTTTCAAGAAAGAAAGACAGCCACGAATTGCGGGAATAAGTGGCTGTCTCGGCAAAAATAGAAAATTACTGACGGATTTCGACGACGACTCCGAGCGCTGATTTCAGGTCGCGCAGATCGTAATCTTCTTCCAGAGTGTTTTCGCGGTCGAGCACAAGGAAGGTCGCATTTTCAGACAGGGGGAAGGCGCTGGCGTGCCAGGTTCCGCGATGAAGTTTGAATGCGAAAGAACCGTCAACCAAAAATGCCGCCATCTTGTTGATGTCGGGCATGGCCTCGCCGTTTCCGCTTGGCGGCGCAACTGCGATAACCGATTTCGTTGCGCCCAACGGCGCGAAGAATTGTTCGGATCGCAGATGACGACCGAGAAAATCGAAAATCATCGGTCGCGCTTCGACGGTTTGCGCTGCGACGCTCGGCTGGCCGCCGTCAAAATCCAGTTGAATTTCGCCGCGTTCGCTGATGATTTCGCCGTAAGGCGCAAAGTTTTCACGCGTCATCGGCTGCACGTTCAGACAAATTGTGCGAATCAATCGTTCGCCATTCACCATTTCGCGCTCGCGGGCGGGCGCTGTTGCTGTACCGGTTGCTGTCATGGATTTTACCTCGCCTTTCTTCTTCAAAATTGACGTTTGGGTAGTGACGGGTAACGAGTGCCAGAAATGATTTCTTTCACGACGGTCGTTCACATTTCATCCGGCTTTCGGGGTGGGGCCGAAGCGATCCAACGTCAAAACATTTGGTAAAAGCTCTTGGATCAGTGCTGTGATGGGGCGTTTTAGCACAGCGTTCGGCAGAGTGTCAAAAGAAACACGCGTCTTTATTGCCTGCTCTTCAACGCAGACAGAACAATGCGGATTGCGCCGTAGCTGATTCGTTCAGGCAATGCTTCCTTGATCGGCGTCAAACGGTCAGTTTCGCAACTTGCGGCGGCGGCTTCGATCAACCGGCGGTCAGCCGGATCAACCAGTTCATCCACATTGACCGGACGGCCATCGGCGATCAGCAGCGACAGATGCTCTTCAATCGTGCTGGTTTTCAGTTGGCGCTGTTCGGCGATTTCCGCGACGCTTAAACCCTGACAGTAAAGCTCAAAAGTTTTTTGGTGAGTTTCGCCAAGCCGGTTGCTGATTCGTTTTTCGATTTCGGCGACTGCGGCTTCTTCGTTGAACTCTTCCGACAGATCGGCGGCGACGCCCGTCAGGTCAAGTTCGACACGCGCTTTGTCGAGCATCACCTGCCGCCCGAGTTCGGTCAAAGTGACAACCGGATAAGCAGTTCCGCTCAATCGCACGCATCCGGCGACGATCAGCGCGTTGATGAATTGCGTCAATTCATCCTGCGAATATTGGCGCAGCAAACCGTAAGTCGAAAGTTTATCGAGTCCGTTGGCCAGAATGTTTTTCGCCTGAGAACCGCGTAGAACACCGGCGACCATCCCTTTGCCGAATTTGCCTTCCATTCGCGCCACGCAGCTCAGAATTTTTCTCGCGGCCAGATGCTCCGCATCGGTCAGCGCGCGCGCGCCAACCGCTTCGGCTATCTGAACGCTTTCCTTCAGCTTTGCCTCGCGCTCGGTTGGCTGATCTTCGACGCTTTCGGCGTCGCCCCATTTCATTCGCGGCTGGCAATTGGAACATCGGCAATTGGCCGCGTGTTTGCGGTCGCCGAAATAATGCAGGATGAATCGGCGCAGGCAGTTTTCGTGATAGGCGAAATTCAGCATCTCGCGCAGCTTGCGCTCTTCGGCGGCTCGGCGATTGGCCAGGTCGTTCCAATCAACGCGCAATTGAAACCGGGAAACGCGGTCAATCATTCTGATGCCGGAATTCGATCCCTGACCGCGTTCAATGTGTCCGGCTTTTTCCAGCAAAACCAGCGCAGTGTTGATTGCCATTTCGTTTCTGACGCCGATGCGCGGAGCGATTTCTCGCGCATTCAAATTCACGTCTTCGCTCTCGACGCCTTTCAGACAGTCGTAAACTTCGCGAACCAGATCGGGTTCGGGGTAATTGCCTTCGATGAAAAATTCGTGAGTCCGCGTGTCAATGTAATTGAACAGCAGCGTGCAAACCGACGGCAGCCCGTCGCGTCCGGCGCGTCCGACTTCCTGGTAATAAGCCTCTATCGAACCAGGCATGTTGTAATGCGTGACGAAACGCAGGTCGCGTTTATCCACGCCCATCCCGAAAGCGTTGGTGGCGACGATGGCTTGCAGTTCGCCGGACATAAAACGGTCTTGAGCTTTGGTTCGCGCCGATTCCGGCAATCCCGCGTGATAAGCGACGACTCGCAATCCCAGTTCCTGCAATTGAAAGCTGACTTCTTCGACGGCTTTGCGCGTCGCGGTGTAAATGATGCCCGCGCCACCGCTGCTTTTGACTAACTGAGCCGCGCGAGCGATTCGTTCCTTCTCGGTTTTGCAATGCATGACGCGCAGAGCCAGATTCGGGCGATCAAAACCGGCGATGAAGCTGGAATGGTTTTTCATCCCAAGTTGCGCGGCGATGTCGTCGCGTACTTTCGGCGTCGCCGTCGCCGTCAGGGCAATCACCTGCGGCCTTGTATCGCCATTGGTCAAAGCTTCAACCGCCGAACGCAAACGCAAATAATCCGGTCGGAAATCGTGTCCCCATTGCGATATGCAATGAGCTTCGTCAACGGCGAACAGAGAAACGCGAACGGCTTTCAAAGCTTCGACGAATCGTTCGTTGCGGAATCGTTCCGGCGCAACGTAAACCAGACGGAACTGTCCGTCGGCCATCGCGCGCAGCCTGGACATTTGCTGATCGAAACTGATCGAACTGTTGATGACTGTCGCGGGAATTTGTCGGGCGTTCAGCGCGTCAACCTGATCTTTCATCAAGGCAATCAGCGGCGAAACAACCAGGGTGACGCCGGGAAAGAGCAGGGCGGGGAGTTGGTAACAGAGCGATTTGCCTCCGCCCGTAGGCATAACTACGACGCAATCCCGCCCTTCCAGCACGGCGCGAATGACATCGGCCTGTCCTTCGCGAAAAGCGCTGAAGCTGAAATGTTGTTCGAGTGCGGATTGTGCCTGGTCAAAAGTCGGCATGGCTGAAAGCAATTTATGATTCGAGCAGTCGCGCGAAACCTTCCTGAACAAAATGTTTGTCGGTCGTCAATGCTTCGTTGATCTGCCGCTCCCGCATCAGCACGAAGCTGACCGCATCGCAGAGCGAGTAGGTTTTGTCACGGCGTGCTCGCAAGAGGTTTACAGCCTGGCGATGTAGTAGTTCGTCTACCCAGACAAGTTCAACTTCATCGTTATCCAGCGCTCGCTGACTGAATTCCAACACCAAATCGCGCGGCAAGCCTCGAACTTGTGCCAAGGGTACCAGTTCCGCCAGCACGTAACTATGCGTCAAGCGTTGTCTGGCTTGCATGAATAACTCAATCGCTCTCGCATGTTGTGGCTCGTCTTTGTGAAGAAGGCAGAATAATCCCGAGGTGTCGAGCAGCATTAGCTTTGATCCTCATGCGTATTGGCATATTCACGCGCCAGATCAGCGTCAATTTGCTCGTTGTCCAACCCGGTTGCGCGCCCAAGGCTCGCCGCACCAAATAGATCAGACAATTTTCCGCCTTTCCCTTCAGTACTGCTGTTTACCGAGCCAAACCAACGCGCGAAGCGCTCTTCGGCCAGCCGAGCTTCTTCTTCGCTGAGCAGTTTCCTTGCTACGTCGCCATTTTCAAGCACGGTCACAATCGCACGGCTTTTCTTCGTCAGCGTGATTGGCTCCAACAGCGTGACATTTCCGTTCACGTCAATTTCGGCTTCAATAGTGGTCAGCATAAAACACCTCCTGCTTCGGTCATCATACCGCAAAAGTATTCTGGCTGGCGCATCGCTTCCGCGCCGAAGCCGATGCCTGACGGTCAGGCTTCGCATTCCCGCAGAATTGCGCGGGCGTCTTCAATATCAGATTGAACTCCGAGCCGGGTGAAGATTTCCACCGCGCGTTGTGCGAATGGTTTTGCCTCAACAAGCTTTCTTTGCCGCACCAATGCTTCGGCAATGCGGTTACAGTTGGAGGCAATCAATTGCTGCATGCCCAGCTTTTCAACCAATGATAGTGCTTCGCGCGCCAAAGTCTCAGCCCCAGTCCAGTCTGATTGTAATAATCCCAGTTCAGCCAGATTACCCGTGATGTAGGCAACACCTTCGGCGTATCCAACCGCACGGGCAACACGCAACGCCTCGCGATAATCCTTTTCCGCTTCTGTGAAATTACCGGAATCCGTTCCGACATTGGCGATTGTAATCAGGGCTATGGTTACGTCGTTACTCTCAGCGGATAAGCTGCGATGAAGAGTGAGCGCCTCGCGATAGGCGGCGATGGCGGCAGCATAATCTTCCTTCAAGCGATTCCCATGCCCGCGCAACTGGATTGCCGTGGCTCGTTCGCGAGCGCCGGCTTGCGCTGTTTGCCAATGCGTCTCTGCGCGGTCGGCACAGGCCAGCACTTCGTTCGCCTGCTCGCGTAGACGGTGGAACCTCCCAACGCCATATGCTCGCCAGCCAGCATTATAGTAATCGCCAGCGGCCAAAGCCTTGGCTTCCGCCTTCTGACTGAGCGAGAGAAGTTCATCCCAGCGGCCTGTGGATTCGAGAAATGTGTTAAGCGCTACGCAGACGGTTTGAAGCCGTTGATTTTCCCCTGCAACAAAGAGCGGCAAAGCAGGCGAGATCGTAGGCCAGGCGGCATCCAGCGTTGGAAATCGGTCAAACTTTTCATAACCGTTTTCCACGATCAATGCGTAGGCGCGCTGTTCCAACCGGTTGCCGGTTTCCGCTACGGCTTCTGGCCGAGCGCGTCGCAGGAAGTCTGCGACCATCGGCGTCAGGACGAAGCTCCGCTCTTCCGAATCGGGCAACACCAGCGCGCGGTTGGAAAGATCGCTCAGTGCGCCCTGGGCGGCGGCCTGGTTAAGGCTGGCGAGTTCGGCGATGAACTTCACCTCCATCGGCATTGTGAAGTAACTGAGCGCGGCCATCACTTTAGTTTCGTTGGCGCTGAAAGTGTCCAGCAAATCGCCGAAGATGAATTCCAGCGGATTATTTCCAGCCGGAGCGCTGCGCAGAAAATCAAGCGCGTCGGTGATTGTCCGGCAACGCCCCAATCCAAGTTGCCCGGCAATCCAACGTATGAGCAGAGGATTGCCGCCGGTTTCGTCATAAAGTGCGCGCTGTTCCGCCGCGCTCGCTTTGCGCAGCAGATCGTTGTTCTTCGCCAGTTCGGCAATCAGTTCGTGTGCGGCTGTCCAGTCGAGTTTGTCCAATCGGACGATGACGGCGCTGGAATCGGCTCGGCGACGGCTGGTGACGATGGCGCTCGAACCGCGCGGCAAACGGTTCAGAAAGGCGAAAAGCTGGTCGCGATCGGGTTCCGGCAATGTTTCCAAATTGTCGAGCAACAGCAGCACGTCCGCTTCGCGCAAAGCGCGCAACACCGCTTCGGCTCTTTCTTCTTCGGTGGTTTTGGCGATGTCGGGTTTGTCCAATTCGCGGGCGATGGCGTTCAGCATTTCCAGGTAACCAGGCAACACGAAAGTCCCCAGCGAGCGTTGGCCGTCAGCGGTCAGTTCGCGTTCCTTCGACGAAAGAAAAATGATCCGGCGAAATCGTCCAGCCGGAACAAGCTCAGCCGCGCGAATGGCCAGCGAAGTTTTGCCGATGCCGCCCGGCCCATCAATCAAGGCTCCCCATCCGCGAGCGTCTTCGGCCAGAGCATCGGCAATCTTTTTCAACTCAGCTTCGCGCCCGAAAAAATATTGCAGACGTGGAAGGTTGTTCGGAATGGAAGCGCCTCGACGTTTATCGTCGGTTTTGGTTTTGTAATGATGTTTGGGAAAACCTTCGTTAATGGCCAGTCGTTCCAGAATAAGATCGGCGGCCTGCTCAGGCGTTTTGCGGTCAAGCTCCACAAATGCGGCGGCGTCAAAGAGGCCGTCAACCTGCGCGAACTCAAAGCGCGTGAGCATGACATTGTCGCCCCCGCTTTTGGTGAGGTGCGAATAAATCGCAGTCCATTCCCATCCCGTCCATTGCTTTTGATCGTAAGCAGGCGAGAGGACGACGACGATCAAGTCTGACGCTTCTCGATAAAGCTTGGGCAGGCGAATGCCAAGGTTGAAGATGGCGAACTCGGCTTCGTGGAATTTGTCGTAAAGGATTTTCTCTTCGCCGAATTGTTTGGCGAGGATGGCGGCGACTTCGGCGACGAAGTCTCGTTTTTCTCCGGCAAAGGAAAAGGCGATGCGAAAGCGTTTGTCGCTCATAATGACTCCAATGTTAATGGCCTGGCGGCGGCAAGCCATGTTGCATCACATAGGAAATCATTCAAAGAGTTTTGGCTATAGGCTTCAAGAAATCTGAGGCTCACGCAAAACCGCCAGGTCGCAAAGAATCAAAGCAGGCGCAAACATGGCTAATTGTTTCTGGCTGGCGGAGCCATCCCGTCCACGTCATCTTTCGGCAGGTTGTCCTGAAACTGATCTTTATCCTTCAGGTCTTTTTTCAGCCGGTACATTTCCTTCTTCAAACTAGCGACAAGCTTTGCGTTAGCCGGATTGCCGTATTCGTTGCGCATTTCCAGCGGGTCTTTTTGCAGGTCGTAAAATTCCCATTGATCCAGCTTGTGGAAGTAAATCAGTTTGTGCTGCATCGTCCGAATGCCGTAATGCGCTGCGACGTTGTGATGGCCGGGGTGGTAGTAGCGGTAATACATCGAAGTTCGCCAGCCCTTCGGCGTTTTGCCCGCCAGCAAAGGCATAAAGCTGCGGCCTTGCATATCGGCTGGAATCTTCAAACCGGCGGCGTCCAGAAAGGTTGGAGCGAAATCCACGTTGAGAATCATCCCCTGGCTGACCGAACCTGCTTTGATCTGTTTCGGCCAGCGAATCAGGAAAGGCATGCGCAACGATTCTTCGTACATAAACCGTTTGTCGTAAAAGTTGTGCTCGCCGAGGAAAAATCCCTGATCGGAGGTGTAAACGACAATCGTGTTTTCGGCCAGTCCGTTTTTGTCCAGGTAATCCAGAAAACGTCCGATGTTGTCATCCACAGACTGCACGCAAGCCAGGTAATCCTGCATGTAGCGCGTGAATTTCCATTTCTTCAGCGCGGTTCCGGTCAAACCCGCAGGCGGTTTCATCTTCAAATCGGTGTCATTCAAATCCGCGTCAATGTGCATTGTCGCGTTGCGCGAAGCGTCGGACTTGCCTTTGTAATCGTCGTCGAATGTCGCCGGAATCGGCGGTTCGTAATTTTCATATTGCTTGCGATGCTTTTCGTCCGGTTGCCAATTACGGTGCGGCGCTTTGTGGTGATACATCAGAAAGAAAGGTTTGTCCGCCGGGCGCTTTTGCACGAACTGAATCGCCAGATCGGTGATGATGTCGGTCGTGTATCCGGCGAGCTTTTTGCGCTCACCCATTTCGATCATCAACGGATCGAAATATGCTCCCTGTCCGGGCAGTATGTTCCAGTAATCGAAACCAGTCGGTTTGCCGTTTTCGGGCGTGTAGGGATTCTGTCCGCCCAGATGCCATTTGCCGACCATACCGGTGAAATAACCTGCTTGTTGCAGATATTTCTGCAACATCGGCTGAGAACTGTCTATGTGATTGAAAACCGGCACGCCGTTCAGGTGAGAGTATTTTCCGGTCAGGATTGCCGCGCGGCTGGGCGTGCAAATGGAATTGGTCACGAAGCAGTTTTCAAACTTCATGCCTTCCGTTGCCAACCGGTCAATGTTCGGCGTCTTGATCAGCTTGCTGCCGTAAGCGCTGATGGCATGCGCGGCGTGATCGTCGGACATGATGAAGACGATGTTCGGCCTTTGCTCAGAAGCTTTGTTCTGCGCTTCGGCGGTCGAAGTTCGTCCGTGATTTTGACTGACAGCGAAAACTAATAGCGCTGCCAGTCCGTAAAACAGCCGTCGCCATTCGCTCAACGGATTCTTTTTCATTTTGCCTCCAGTCAAATTACGGCAGGTTCTTAATTGAGGCACTACCGGAATTTCAGTGGGTAAGTTTTCGCGGCTTTGCCGCCCGATGTGCGGTATGGCTATGCCATACCGGTAAGAGGCTCAGGGATTTTGGGGCTTTGCCCACCAGTCTGGGCGTAGCCCTTGAGGAAATTAGAGGCACAGGCTACCGGAAGGTCGAAGACCTTCCGCACATCGGGCGGCAAAGCCGCAAATGCTCTATTGACCCATTCAAATCACGGTAGTGCCTTAATTGAATTGTCGCCGGTTTACGATCAACGCGAGCTTACTTTTGAGCGGCATTCATCGCCGGGACGTACATTCGTTCTGCGTATTCTTTGACCATTCGGCGCGCGCTGAAAACCGGCGCGGCGGTGCGGATCGCTTCTTTGACGACCTGAATCCAGCGGCGCGGAATGCCGTCGCTGTCGCGGTCGTAATAAAGCGGCACCACTTCAGATTCCAGCACTTTGTACAAAGCTTCTGCGTCGGCTTCGTCGCGGTAATCGTCGCTGACGCCTTCGGGAACGGAAGGTTCAATCGCCCATCCATTTGTGCCCTTATAACCTTCGTACCACCAACCGTCCAGCACGCTGAAATGCGGCACGCCATTGAGCGCCGCTTTCTGGCCGCTGGTTCCGCTGGCTTCCAGCGGCGGGCGCGGATTGTTCAACCAGACATCAACGCCTCGCACCAGATGTTTGGCAACGTGAATGTCGTAATTTTCCGCGAATGCTATGCGACCGCCGAGGTTGTGATTTTGCGCAAGCTGGAAAATGTCATGAATGAAATTGCGCCCGGGCGCGTCAGCCGGATGGGCTTTGCCCGCAAAAATAATCTGCACCGGATGCCATTCGTCGTGGAAGATGCTTTTCAAACGCTCAAGGCTTCTGAAAATAAGCAGCGCGCGTTTGTATGTGGCAAAGCGGCGAGCGAAGCCAATAGTCAGCGCATCCGGATCGAGCAGAGTTCCGCCGGTCAGAAGGCGAGAAGGGTCTGCTGTTTCATTGATCCAGCGTTGCCGGACACGTTCGCGCATGAAATTGAAGAGGTTGTGTTTGAGCCGTTGATGAACCTGCCACAACTCTCTGTCCGGGATGTCGTAAATTCTTTCCCACAGGGTAGGGTTGTCGTGGTTCGCCAACCAATCGTGGCCCAGATATTTCGAAAACAACTTGTCCATCTCCGGCGCGATCCAGGTTGGCGTGTGAACTCCGTTGGTGACGTGAGTGATTGGCACTTCGTCTTCGGTTTTGTCCGACCACATGGAATTCCACATTGAGCGCGATACTCGTCCGTGCAGTTCGCTGACGCCGTTGCATTTGCCGGCCAATCGCAAAGCCAGCGCCGTCATATTGAAATTCGGCCCGCCGCTGCCGTCCGGATGTTCGCCCAATCCGAAGAATTGTTCGCGATCTATGCCAAGCGTTTCCCAATAACCGGTGAAGTATTTTTCGACAAGCTGGAACGGGAAAGCGTCGTGTCCAGCAGGCACAGGCGTATGCGTGGTGAAAATCGTCGTCTCGCGGACAAGATTGACGGCGTCATTGAAACTCATCCCGTTGCTGACAAACACGCGAATCCGTTCGAGCAGCATGAAGGCTGCGTGGCCTTCGTTGGCGTGAAAGGCTGAAGGTCGAATTCCCAGCCGCTCCAACATTCTGACGCCGCCGATTCCCAGAACTATCTCCTGACGAATGCGCATTTCCTGATCGCCGCCATAAAGCCTGGCCGTCAGTTCGCGATCCCAGGATTCATTTTCCTCGACGTTGGTGTCCATCAAAAAGACCGACGCCGAACCGAGCCGCACTCGCCAAACTGCGGCGTGAACCACTCGCCCGCCGACTTCGACTTTCAGCAATCCGCCGTCACTGTCTCGCGAAATTACAGGCTCCAGCGGAGCGGTTCCGTAATCAAACGGCTCGTAGACAGGGTCCTGTCTGCCATCGCCGTTGATACGCTGAGTGAAATAACCCTGCTGATAAACGAATCCGACGCCGACCAAGGGCAATCCGATGTCGCTGGCTTCCTTGCAATGGTCACCGGCCAGAATGCCAAGCCCGCCCGAATAAATCGGCAAAGAAACGTGCAAGCCGAATTCCGCCGAAAAATAACCGATGGTTTTGTCTGCCAGATGCGGATACTTTTCAGCAAACCAAGTCCCTTTGGCTCCCAGACATTTATCGAACGCCAACATTATTCCGTCGTAATGCCGCAAAAAAGCGGGGTCGGTTGCCGCCCCTTCCAGCTTCGACGGCGAAATCTGTTGCAGGAATTTGACCGGATTGTGGTGGGTCAATTCCCACAGCGTTTTGTCCAGATGCTGAAACAACCAGCTTGCGTCCGGCTGCCAACTCCACCAAAGGTTGTTAGCCAATTCGTTCAAACGCTCAATACGAGCAGGTAGGGCACGATCTTTTTGATTGCTCATTACAGGTGATTCCGTTTCTAATTCTCAGGATTTGCGATCAACCAATTCGGAAAATGTGAGGCCGTCAGTTGATCAAGATTTCGTCCGGGACAAAAGCCAAAGATTTGGTCTGTCCAGTAAATCAGGCAGGCACTTTACAGAGCGAACGACTAACCGTCAACCAAGCCGACCGGCTGAAAACTTGAAAACAATTGGCGCTCTGAATATGATTGGGCATACAATAATCCCATCACGATCCTGCTGGCGATAAACGATATAAGGAGGCAAGACCATGGAGGTCATCAAAGAGAAGCGCACCGATATGCAGTTTCTCTATCTTAAGGGACGAATTGATAATAATAACTCTCAGTCGTTGGAAGATAATTTGTTGAAGGTCATAGAGGATGGCGCCAGGCAATTGATCATTGATTGTTCACAGATCGAATATATCAACAACTCCGGGCTTCGTGTGCTGCTCAATATCGCCAGACGAATCCTGGACCTTGAAGGCAGGCTCGCGCTTCATTCGCCCAGCCAGCAAGCGAAAGATATTTTCGATCAGACAGGCTTTTCGATGGTCTCCCGCATTTACGATACCCGCGAAGAGGCCATTGCCGGAATTGCCGGTTCCGGCACTCTCTCTGCATCGCGTGATGACAGGCGTCTCTTCGACAGGTAACTTCTGAAAAATCCTTTTTATTAACGGCGGAAACCGGTTGGTTTATGAATAAACCCGAATTGCCTACAGTTGTTAGGGAGCTGCCCAAGATTGCCATTGTTCTGGGAACGGGCGGGATCAAAGCGATGGCAGGTCTGGCGCTGTTCGAATTTTTCAAGCAACAGAAACTGCCAGTTGATTTGATGGTGGGATGCAGCGGCGGTGCGCTGGTATGCGCCATGATGGGCATCGGAACCAGTACGGAAGAGGCGTGCCAAATGGGCATGCAGCGGCTGAACAAGCAACTTTTTACAAAACTCGATTACCGATCATTGCTTGGAATCTTCAGTTCGCGACTGGGGACTTTCGATAAAAAATCAGGGATTCTAAATGCTCAAGCTTATAAAGATGGGCTGGTAGAAATTTTCGGTGACACGAAACTTGAGCAACTGCGTCCTCGAACGCTGATTCAGACGACGGATGTGGATACGGGCGAAGGTGTCGTTCTGACCAAAGGACCTCTGGCTGATGCCGTGTATGCGTCGTGCGCGTTTTTCCCGGCCTTTCCTCCGGCTCGGATTGACGGGCGATATCTGGGCGACGGCATTTACAGCGCGCCCGTGCCGGTGGTGGAAGCCATCAAAAGAAAGATGGACGTCATCATTGCGCTGGATTTCAAGGAAAAAATCAGAACCGAGCCGAATGGATTTTTCAGTTGTTTTTACCGTCATATTGACAACACCATGCGCACGTTGACGCGTAGCCAGATGTTTCTTTCGATTGAAATGCATCATCACGAGATCGTCATCGTCGAGGTGGATTTCGACCATACGATTAACCCATGGGATGTTCATGAACTGCCGGCAATTGTCGAAGCCGGTCAAAAAGCCATCGCGATGCATAAAATGGCCATCCTGTCAGCCATCACAGGTTTTTCAAGAAACAAAACTCCTGTTGTGCAACAACCGGCCATCACCCCTGGCGGCATTACTGATCCGGGCGCCGGTTTTCGACGAACGACTATTTTGCGCAGTCCCGCTTCTGCTGAAGAAAGCGCCAAATCTGACCGCGCGGACTCGTGAAACTCAAACCCTAATTTCCGTTTCAGCCTTTGGAATTCGACTGAAGGAGGCGTGAGTGGTCAAGATATACGTCTTGTGTTTGATCATATTTCTGCCAATCGAAATCCGGTGCCAGGTTACAGAAAATGTTTCCGGCGAAAAGCTCACCATTCAACAGGCCGTGGACCTGGCTTTACGGCATAACCGCCTGGTTAATATAGATAAGCTGGAAGTCGAGAAGGCGGAATACAAACTGGCCACGATTTCCACTCGCCGACTGCCGGGATTTGAGGTTTCCGTGCAGGAGTTGCAGTGGTTCAAACCGCCTGAGTTCCGTTTCAGCCAAGGTGTCTTCGGATTGTTTCCCGGACTTGGCCCAGTTCCGCCGGTCAACACAACCATCTCGTCATCTCACGGACCGACTGCCTTCATACTCGCTCGTGCAACACAGCCGCTGACCCAGCTTTATCGCATCGGCTTGGGCATCAAAATGAACGAGCTTGGCCGTGATGTGGCCGACAGCAAGTTGGAAGCGAAAAAGCGTGAAGTGGCTCATCAGGTCAAACGCAGCTATTACTCTATCCTGCAATTGCAAAGCGCGCTGGATGCATCCGAAGGAACTTTGAAACTTTACCGCGAACTGGATCGTGTCGTCGGGGAATACGTAACTCAGCAAGTGGCGCTGACTTCCGACAGCCTGGATGTCAAAACTCAACTGGCAAAGGAAGAATACGAAGTTCTGAAAATGCGCAACAACCTGGCGGCGTCGAAAGAGTTGCTGAATTATTTGCTGGGACGCGACATCCGCTCCGAATTCATCGTAGACGCCATTTCCGCAAACACGATTTATGAAGTCGAACTTTCCTCGGCTCAAAAGCGCGCGTTGGCCGAACGACCGGAAATCAAGTAAGCGCAATAGAAAGTGAAGCTGTCCGAATACGATCACCGTTTGAAAAAGGCCGAAGCCATTCCCGACATCAGCGCGACATTCGGATACTTTTCGGCTTTCGGAGTTTCGGTGCTGCCGCAAAACGCTTCGGGCGTGGGTTTCACCCTGAGTTGGGAGCCGTTCGATTGGGGACGCCGAAAACACGAGATGGCCGAAAAGCAAAAGACCATCGAACAGGCGCGCGAAGGCGTCCGCGAAGCCGAAAACCTGATTCTGCGCGATGTCAGCGACAAGTTTCGGAAATTGCAGGAAACGCGAGCGCTGTTGCGCGTCAGCCAACTCAACCAGGAATCCGCGAAAGAAAAGTTGAGAGTCGCGACCAGCAAGTATTCGCTCGAAGTCGTGCTTTACAAGGAAGTGCTGCAAACACAGGCCGGGCTGGCGGAGGCCGAAGATCGTTATCAGCAAGCTTTGCTGGCGTTCTGGACGGCTCGGGCTGATTTTGAAAAAGCTATCGGCGAACTCTAGGAACCTGAAACAGAGAACGAAAACATTGAAACGATGAAGACCAGACGGGATTGACGTGATTTTTTTCAGGATTAACAAAACAGGCATTTACTTGTGGTCAAACCCGGTTTGTTGACCTGTTAATCCCGGATAAATCTTGTTCATCCTGTCTCAAAGTTTTGTGGATGGACTTAGCGTAAAAAATAGTGTGAGTGATCTCATGAAAATGAATCTTCGATTTGTGATCGGGATTTTCTTCTGTCTGGCTTTGTTGGCTGGTTGTCGGCGCGCCGAAAGTTTTCAGCAACCCGCCAAGCCTGTGCAGGTGCAGGAAGTGCAAAGTTATTATCCGGGCGGATCCAGCGGACAGGGCGAGCGATATTCGGCCAACATACTGCCCGCGTCGCAGAACGAACTGGCTTTCAAGTTCGGCGGTTACATCAGCGAAATTTTACAGGTCAGAGGCGCGGACAGAAGATTGCGCCTTGTCCAGGAAGGCGACAAGGTGGCGAAAGGAACCGTCCTGGCCAGATTGCGTAGCGACGATTTCGCCGCCAAGGTAAAACAAGCCGAAGCGCAATTGGCCGAAGCGCAATCAACGACCGAAACCAATCGCGCTCAATTGGCCGAAGCAGAAGCCGCGCTCAGACAGGCTGAACGCGATCTTGAGCGCGCGACCAAGCTTCTGGAAGCGCGCAGCCTAACCAAACCCGAATACGAAGGCGCAAAAACCAAAGTCGAATTGGCGCAAGCCCGCGTCGAAACAGTCCGTTCTCAGAGCAAAGTCATTCAAGCCAAAATCAGCGGCGCTCAGGCATTGCTGGGCGAAGCCAGGCTGGCTGAAAAAGACGCCGCCCTGATTGCGCCGATTGATTGTTACGTCCTGAAGCGAATGGCCGAACCCGGCGCATTAGTTGTTCCAGGTCGTCCGGTTTTCGTGGTTGCCGACAGAAATTCGGTCAAAGCGACTTTCGGTTTGCCGGATTTGTCGTTGAAAAACATAGGCATGGGCGAAGCGCTGACTTTCACCACCGAAGCAATTCCGGGCATGGAATTCAAAGGATGGGTTTCGCGCATTTCGCCCGCCGCCGATCCGAAAAGCCGCGTCTTCGACGTTGAAGCCACGATTCCGCGTCCGCCAAATCAGTTGCGATTGGGGATGATCGCGTCGCTGACTTTGCCGACTGACAGGACTGCCGCGCCGGTAACCGTCATTCCCATCAACGCGATTGTCAGGCCGAAACAAAACCCTGAAAGTTACGCAGTCAATGTCGTCACGGAACAAGGCGGCAAACAAATCGCCAAACAACGACTGGTCAAACTCGGCGAAGCTTACGGCAATATGATCGCCGTCGCCGAAGGCGTCAGTCTGGGCGACCGCGTCATCGTTTCCGGATCGGCTCTGATCGTGGATGGCGAAGAAGTCAGAGTTATACCCTGAATCAGAGCGCGTCCCAGTGAGGAATTATCGAGACAGGATTAACAAGACGACGGACAGACATCAATTTCCCTAAATCCTGAAAAATCCCGTCAATCCTGTCTAAAAAGTTCAGGTCTGAACCCGTTGAGAAGCCGTATGCAAAACCAGGTGACAATCAACCGCCGCCAAAACCCGATCAACTGGCCGATGACTCTTTTTATGGCGCTGTTTCACGTCGGCGCGATCATCGCGCTTTTCAATTTCAGTTGGGTGGCGCTGGGCGTGGCAATCCTGCTTTTGTGGATTACCGGCAGTTTGGGGATTGGCATCGGCTATCATCGCCTGCTGACGCATCGCGGTTTCAAAACCTCAAAAGCGGTTGAACGCTTTCTGGCTTTGTGCGGAGCGTTGGCGTTGGAAGGCGGACCGATTCCCTGGTGCGCCAACCATCGCATTCATCACGCCAACACTGAAAAGGAAGGCGATCCGCATTCGCCGCGTCACGGTTTCTGGTGGTCGCATATGGGATGGATCACCAACGGCGTTTCGGATCACAACGAAATCGAAGCTCACATTCGCACCGTGCCCGACATCGCCAAAGACGGTTTTCATCGCTGGCTCTCAAAGTGGAATTACGTCCCGCAGATTTTCCTTTTCGCGATTTTGTTTTGGGTCGGCGGCTGGCAGTTCGTTTTGTGGGGAATCTGCATGCGAGTCGTTTTTTCATGGCACGCGACCTGTTTCGTCAATTCGGCTGCTCACGTTTGGGGACGCCGCCGATTCGATACGCCGGACGATTCGCGCAATAACTGGTGGGTGGCGTTGATGACCTTCGGCGAAGGCTGGCACAACAATCATCACGCTCATCCGGCGGCGGCTCGGCACGGATTGGCCTGGTACGAACTGGACATCAATTGGTGGGGAATCTGGACGATGAAAAAGCTGGGGCTGATCGAAAAAGTTCGTCTGGCCAGTTTGCCCAAAGGAAATGTCGCGACCGAACGTCCTGCGACTGTCGAATAACGATCACTCAACAAGGAGAACCGATGGAAACCCGATCCGCACAATCAAGCTCCGCTGTCGCCGCTAAAGAAAACAGTTACGGAATCTATCAAAAGTTATTCGACAAGATTCTTTCTCCCTTGCCTGCCGGAAAACTTCGCGTCGTGTTTCCCGACGGCGAAGAGTCTGTTTACGGCCAGAAAGCGCCCGGGCCTGAAGCGACGCTGAACATTGTCAATCCGGCGTTTTTCAAAAAGAGCATCCTTTATGGCGAAGTCGGTTTCGGCGAATCGTATGTTGACGGAGATTGGAATTCGGATGATGTCGTGGCGGTGTTGTCGTGGTTCATCATCAATCTGGAACATGCCGCTTCGTCGCAAAAACGGCGATTGCCTTTGACGGACTTGCTGCTGGTGTTCAACAAGATTCGCCACAAACTGCGTGCCAACAATCAATCGAACGCCAAGCGCAACATCTCAGAGCATTACGATCTGGGAAACGATTTTTACAAACTCTTTCTCGATCCGAGCATGACTTATTCCTGCGGCATTTTCAGTTCGCCCGAAACCTCGCTCGAAGCAGCGCAGGCGGAAAAGTACGACCGGCTGTGTCAGAAGCTGAAACTCAAACCGTCGGATCACGTGTTGGAAATCGGCGGAGGCTGGGGCGGGTTTGCCGTTCACGCAGCGCGCAATTACGGTTGCCGTGTCACTTCGATCACAATCTCGGAAGAACAGTTGAAGTACGCGAAAGAGCGCGTCGCCGCTGAAGGGCTTTCCAATCAGATCGAATTTCAACTGACCGATTACCGCAACGTCACGGGCAAATTCGACAAGATCGTTTCCATTGAAATGATCGAAGCCGTCGGCCACGAATACTTCAAAAGCTTTTTCAAAAAATGCCACGAACTGCTCGCCAAATCAGGCTTGCTGGCGATTCAGGCGATCACCTGCCCCGATTCGCGCTATGACAGCCATCGGCAAAATGTCACCTGGATGCAGAAACACATTTTCCCCGGCGGGCTGTTGCCTTCGGTCGGCATCATGAACAAATTCATCAACGAAACCGGCGACATGCATTTGCATAATCTGGAAGAAATGGGATTGCATTACGCGCGAACGACTGCAAACTGGCGGAAAAATTTCAACGAGAAACTCGAATCGGTTTTGTCGTTGGGTTTCGACGAAAAGTTCATTCGCAAATGGAACTATTATCTGTTGAATTGCGAAGCCACGTTTTTGACGCGCAACATCACAGTTGTTCAGGCGATTTATTCCAGGCCCAACAACCTGACGGTCTGAAATTGCCCGCTCGCTGTGTCCGCAGTATGCTGCGATCAGACGGACTTATCCGCCGCTTTTCAGATGAGGTAAAAACTATGAGCGCAACAATCACAATTCCAGCCGAACTTGAACAGCGAATCGCAGGAATTGCCGCCGCTCAAGGCAAAGGCCTTGAACAGATGGCCATTGAGGCATTGGCAATGGTATTTGATCCAGCTGCAGAGCTTGAAGATTCCAGAACCTTGCGAGCGCTGGAGAGCGCCAAACGAGGCGAGGGTCGTTCAGTGAAGGAGGTGCTGGAAGAAATCAGAGCTATGCTTGGCATTCCCGCGGATGCAAAGAGACCTGCCCAATGAGCTTCAAAGTTCTTGTTGAAAAAGAGGCTGAAGATGATTTGAAAGAAGCGGCGCAATGGATCGCGAATTATTCGCCGGATAAGGCGACGTT
>CAYRQB010000023.1:0-34984 GCA_964426025.1 uncultured Heliomicrobium sp. | reverse complement strand
CGCCCAATGCTCTTCTGACCATGGCTATGTTTTGAGTCAGGTTGGCTTCATCAACAACACGATCCGGCCAGATGGCGGAGAACATTTCCTCTTTGGGAACGACCTGACCTGCGTTTTCGACCAGCACCAATAAAGTTTCGACAGCCTTTCGTGTGACAGTGACTGGTTGGTCGTCTCTCAACAGAACCTTCGCCGTGGCGTCCAGAGAAAATGAGCCGAATTTGTATAGCCTATGTGGTTTCAACGACTTGACCGTTATTTTAGGTTTCTTTTGGAAACATTTTAGGTGCGACTTATTGATGATGGAAGCAGAGGGGGGATATTACGCCCTCAAATCTTTGCTGGGCAAGCCTGAGCACAGGCGAAACTAGAGGGAACGAAAAATTCCAATAATCAGGGCAAGCAGAAATTCAAACTCCACTGACATTGCCATCCTAAAGCTTAAAGACAGATTGCCATATACGCTGTTGTCTACGAGCGTCATCAATCCGCCAAAGGCGGGGCGGCTGTTTTCGATCAAGCCGGGAGGTCAAACATGAAAAACTCATTTCATATAACTTTAAGTTTGCTGCTGCTCAGTGTGTTTTCAGTTTCAATGGCGGCGCAGACAAATCGCGGCGGCATCAGCGGCACTGTTTTCGATAAAACAGGCGCAGTCATCCCTGACGCAATAGTCACAGTAACCAACGTCGGAACGAATCGCTCGCAGCAGATCAAAACCTCGTCGGACGGAGCCTACTCCGCGCTATCGTTGGAACCCGTTGTTTATCGAATTACGGTGGAAGCGCCAGGATTTAAGAAAGCTGTGGTTGAGAATCTGAAAGTGGACACAGCCACAACGTCGAGCGTGAATGTGACGCTGGAAACCGGAACGACAACCGCCGAAATAACAATCACTGCTGACGCTCCATTGCTGAACGCCGAATCCGGCACGCCCGGGCAAACAATTTCCGAACGCCAGATCACTGACCTCCCGCTCAACAATCGCAGCGTGCTCGATCTGGTTTTGACTGTCGGAAACGTCAGCGGCGTGGCCGGAACCGAAGACCCAGAGTTGGGGCAGGACATTCCCGCGCCGGGTTTTAACGTCAACATCAATGGCGGACGCGCAGGCAGCACGGCAATTCTTGCCGACGGCGCAAACAACACCGGCACAGGTCTTGGTCGCGCGGTTGTCACGTTCTCGCCGGATACGATTCAGGAATTCACCGTTCAAACCTCCAACTTTTCGGCGGAATTCGGCATGACCGGCGGCGGCGTGGTCAATATGACGACCAAATCCGGCACGAACCGTTACAACGGTCTGGCTTACTGGTATCACCGCAATCCCGGTTTGAATGCCGCCCCGTTCACCACCAACGTCAACAACCGTCCTCAATCGAACCGGCGTCAGCATCAGTTCGGTCTGACCTTTGGCGGCCCAATTGTTTTGCCGAAGAAAGTCTTCGGGCCGATCGGTTACGACGGCCACGATAAGAGCTTCTTCTTTGCGGCATTCGAGCCTCGCTATTATTACGACGCATCGCAATTCACCTCGCTGCTGCCGACGCCGCAAATGCTGCAAGGCGATTTCAGCGGTTTGGTGCGCGTCAACGGCGGACTGGCGCCGCGCTCTGTCGCCGAACGCTTCGGGATTCAGAACCAGATTCTGGATGCGACGATTTACAATCAATGGCTTCTCAACGGCAATCTGTTCACGCGGCGGATTCTGGCGGCGGGGCAAACTCATCCGGCTTTCCCAGACAACAAGATTCCAGCGAATATGCTAGACCCTGTCAGTCAGGGGTTGCTGAAGTTTTTGCCGACGCCCGGAGAATATTTCCTCTCAGACGGAAATCTGCGCAATTACGCCAGCGAGAACTTCATCAAAAATTTCGAGAAGCGTTTGACCGTCCGCCTGGATCATCAATTTACAAACAACAATCGGTTGAGCGGGCGGTACACGCAAGTGCCGATTCGCGGCGATCGTGGGCGAGGCGATTTCCAGATCGGGCGCGACGAAATCAACACTGGCGGAACCGATTACAGTTGGTCGAAACAGGTCTTGCTGACTGACACACATACTTTTTCGCCGCGCGTGGTTAATGAGTTGAGGATCAATTACACATTTGGCCGCTTCACCAAAAACTTCCCGCCGATGTTCGACGCGCTGACCGGACGCAATTTTTCGACTGAAATCGGATTGCCTTCGCTGACTCCCGGAGGTTTGCCCGAATTCACCACCGGCCCGGCCTCCATCGGTTGGAGCCTTTCCCAGCAAAACGAAAACGCCGAACACAGCTACGGCATTGCCAACAATCTTTCGTATGTGCAGGGAAACATGTCCTGGAAGTTCGGAGTTGACTTGATGCAACAGCGATTGAAGACGATTCCGATGTTCGGCGCATCGGGCGGAAGATATGAATTCAATCGCAACGTCACGCTCAGCAATGCTGCGGGCGGCAACAACTTCACCAGCGGCGGCAGCGAGTTCGCTCAATTCCTGCTTGGCGTTTACAACCAGACGACGCTCCGCGAAGTTTTCATTCCTTACTATTACCAGTGGAATTCGGCGGCGGCTTTCGTCCAAAACGATTGGAAGATTCGCCCGAACTTCACACTGAATCTGGGCGTCCGTTATTCGCTGCAACTGCCGCGCACTGAAAAATATGACCGGCAGGGAGCTTTTCTGCCCGAACTGGCTCGGGAATTTCCGATTACTCAAACTTGCCCGCAATGCGTTTTGCCGAACGGCAAAACCGTGACTTCAGCGCTGGTTGTTCCGTTCGGGTTTTCGGGGCGAGGCGGACGTTCGCGTTACATCTTCCCGGTCGAAAAGTTGAATTTCGAACCGCGCTTCGGCTTCGCCTGGGTTCCGAAGTTGTTCGGCATGAATGAATCGAACCGTCTGGTCATTCGCGGCGGATACGGCATGTCGCACGCGCCGTTGACCGGAATGGGACGAAATCCGTCGCCCGATTTTGCGGCGGGCACAACCACATTCGGCACCTTCGACACGCGCGTGCAGTTTCCCGGCACAAACGTAGCCGCGCGGTTGTGTTGCAACAAACCGATTCTCAATCCGCTTGCGCCGGACGTTTTCCTGAACATTCCCGACGACGGTCTGGTTTATCTGAACAGCCTGAACATCGCCGGGCTGGCCGTTTCGCCGAATGCTCACGTGCCATACGTTCAGAGCTTCAGCATGACGCTCGGTTACGAACTGCCCATGCAAACAGTGCTGGAACTCAGCTACAACGGCAGCAAGGGAACTCATTTGTTTTTGCCGCCGATCAACCTGAATCCGGTGCCGTTTGAATTGACTGAAGCCTATCTGGCTCAGGGACGCAATCCGCTTGACGACGTGGACGATCCGCTTGGACGTCGCACGCCGACCGGCGCGCTTCGACGATTTTCGCAAGGTTACATCGGCACGCAGTATCTTGGCTTTGAAGGCTTGCAGGTCATGTTCGATTCATCTGCCAACAGCATACGCCACGCCGGGACTGCCAGTTTGCGCCGCCGCCATTCGCGCGGATTGTCGTACACGGTCAATTACACTTTTGGCAAAGGCTTCGATACGGCGTCAGACGCGGGCGATATTCGCTTCGTCAATCTGAACGTGCGCTCGCCCGGTCACGTCAATTTCGGCGCGGATCGAGCGTTGGATCGTTCGGTTTCGACCTTCGACATCAAACACGCATTCAGCGCATCGTGGGTTTGGGATTTGCCCGTAGGCAAAGGGCGAAGCTTTCTGTCATCAGCGCCGAACTGGATCAATACCGTCATCGGCAATTGGAGCTTCAGCGGCATAGGACGAATTCAAGGCGGATTGCCGATGGTGGTTGTGTTGCGAGACGACAACCGGCTCGGCGTTGAAGGTAACGTGCGCGCCATCCGCCCGGATGTAGTGTCGGGCGTGCCGCTGATCAACCCCAACTGGAGTCGAGATTGTCCGGTCGGACAAGCCTGCGAACCGTACTTCAATCCTTCAGCGTTTATGCGTCCGGCCAAAGGAACGCTGGGCAATGCGCCACGCACTTTCGATCAGGCTCGCAGCCCGCGACAGGAATTTCTCGATCTGGCGATCAAGAAGGATTTCGGCATCGGCAAAGAGCGCAAACGCCGACTGGAATTCCGCGTGGATTTCATCAACGCCTTCAATCACCCGATCTTCCGCATGGGGCGATTGGAAGATTCCGGCGAAATCTTCGCGCTGCCCAGCGAAGCGACGATCACCAACGCCGAATACGACGCCTGGCGAAACTTCGACGCCGCCAACCGTCCGGCGCGAACCACGCCCGAAGGCGCAGCCAAACTGGCTCAGATCAACGCTCTGATCACAAGCAACCGTGTGAGCGGCACGCAGGTCTTGCCGCGAGATTTCTTCCGCTTGCAGTTGCCTGACCGCTTCTTTTCGCTCAACGCCAACTCGTTCGACATCGGCACGCTGAATGGGTTGAAGCATTACAGGCTGCGGCAGGTATACACGGCTGACCGCTGGGGCTTTCTGGATATAACTTCGGGACGCTCAGGTTACACGCCGCGATTTATTCAGTTCGCATTGAAGCTGTACTTCTAAACGAGCCGAACAAAAATTATCGAGTTCGCACTCATCACATTCAGAATGGAACGATTTCTTGTGGGACACCCGTAAGCGATCTGTTTCTATGTCATCGAAAGCGATGGTTGCTTTTACCCGGTGGCGAATCTTTCCGGTTTGACCGTATGAATCGCTGCCGGTGAGCGGCTGTGGCTTTCCCATTCATAGGAGTTGTTCATGTCGCTTTGCGACGCCCTGAAATGATGAAAGTAGAACAGGCTTTAGTCTGTTCATGTCCCAAACAGGCTAAAGCCTGTTCCACTTTTCGGAGGAGAATCACAATGAGACCAGCGGCAACAAGATCCATGCATGTCTTTGCCTTAGCTTTTTCCGTAACTCTGGCAATATTTTCATCGGCGATAGTGCATGCGCAAGAAGCGCGAGGCACTATTTCCGGCAATGTTTTGGATGAAGGCAAGTCTGTTATTCAGGGAGCAGCCGTCAAGATCACCAACGTCGCAATGGGAACCAGCATCTCTCTGGTTACCAACGACAACGGATTTTACCAAGCGCCTTACCTGCTGCCAGGCACTTACCAGATCACAGTCGAAATCAAAGGCTTCAAGAAGTACATCCGTGACGGCATTATCCTGCGGGTGAATGACAACATTGAAATTGACATCGCAATGGAAATTGGCGATGTCGGCGAATCGGTCACGATCACGGCTGACGCGCCTGCTTTGGAAACGACTTCGGGTTCGATGGGGCAGGTGATTGACGCTCGGCGCGTAGCGGAATTGCCGATTCCGCACGGCGATCCTTTCAAGCTGATGGGTTTGGCTGCAGGCGTTTCGTTTTCGCGCGACCAGCGGCTTGATCGTCCGTTCGAACCGACTCACATCGTCGGTTATTCGATTGCCGGAACTCGCGCCAACCGCAGCGATGTGACGATTGACGGCGTGCCCAGCACTTCGACCGCCAACGCCGGGGAAGTCATCGCTTCGTTCGTGCCGCCGCAGGATTTGGTGCAGGAATTCAAAGTGCAAACAGCGACTTTCGATGCTCAATTCGGCAACACCGAAGGCGGCGTGACAAACCTGAGCATCAAGTCGGGAACGAACAGCCTGCACGGCACGGCTTACTGGACGAAAATGCCGCCAGGATTGTTCGCCAATGATTTCTTTGCCAACAAAGCAGGTCAGCCGCGCCCTGATTTCACTTACACTCGTTGGGGTGGAACCGTTGGAGGCCCAGTGCGTGTTCCGAAGCTTTACGACGGACGCAATCGAACATTTTTTATGTACGGCATTGAAGGCATTCCCGAAGCGCGACCGCGCAACAACGGAACGTTCAACATCCCGACAGAAAAAATGCGCAGTGGCGATTTTTCCGAATTGCTGGCAGCCAATTCCGGTTATCAAATTTACAACCCGTTTACGGCCAGACGCGACGGCAGCCGCATCCGCCGAGACCCATTCCCCGGCAACATCATTCCGGCAAACCTGATCAATCCGATCGCCAAAAAGTTTGTTGACACATATCTGCCAAAACCAACCAGTAAAGGCGCTGCGGATGGAACAGGCAATTTCGCCCAGCCTGACCTGGTCGAAAATATCAAATATCTGTCGAACACAATCCGCATTGACCACGTCGTCAACGAAAGGCATCGCATTTTCGGTCGCGCCAGTTGGTACAACCGCGACAGCGATTACAACAACTACTATCGCAATATCGCCACGGGCAACACATTCCTGTTCAAATCGCGGCAGGGAGCTTTCGATCACGTCTGGACGCTTTCCCCGACGATTGTTTTGAATTCGCGATACGGTTACAACCGGTTCATTCGCGGGACAGATTCAAACCCCGGCAATCGCGGGTTCGATCTGACCAGCCTGGGATTCCCGGCATACTTCAACAGCATCATTCCTGAAGACATCCGTCGTTTTCCGCGCTTTGACATCAATCAGTATCAGGGAACGGCAGTTGGCGGCGAATTGCGCCCGACGGACACGCATTCGTTCAATTCCACTGTCAACCAGACTATTGGTTCGCACTCGATCAAATACGGAATGGAGTTTCGGTCATACCGCGAAACCGATAAGTTTTTCGGCAACAACCAGACAGGCCAATTCACTTTCGGCGCTAACTGGACGCGCGGCCCGCTGGACAACACAGCCATTCCCAGCGATCTGGGTTTCTCTTTCGCTTCGTTCCTGCTCGGTTTGCCGACCGGCGGTTCAATCTCCATCCCGGCTGATTACGCCGAACAGTCAACCACTACCGGCGTGTTCATTCACGATGATTGGAAAGTGAATCGCAGGCTGACGCTGAATCTGGGATTGCGTTACGAAGTCGAAGGCGCATTGACCGAACGTTTCAACAAGAGCGTCCGCGGATTCGATTACTTCGCCAGCCAGCCGATGGAAGCGGCAGTCAGAGCGAACCTGTTGAGAATTCCCGTGCAGGGAGTCAACCCGGATCAATTTTTCGTTCGCGGCGGTTTGACTTTCGCAGGCGTGAACGGAGAACCGCGCGGGTTGTACAAGACGCCGAGGAATAATTACATGCCGCGCTTCGGCTTCGCGTACAAGATGACGGACAAAACTGTTGTGCGCGGCGGATACGGCATTTTCTTCGGCTTTCTGGGACAGCGTCGTGGTGACGTCAACCAGATCGGGTTCAGTTCCACAGTTCCGCTCAACGTCTCGCTGGACAACGGATTGACTTTCATTGAAACGCTCAACAATCCCTTCGAGACTTATAAGAACGGATTGCCAGCGCCGTTGGGAGCGTCGGAAGGAATACGAACTTTTCTGGGACAGAACATTTCTTTCTTCCTGGAACGCCCGTATTCGCCATACAACCAGCGCTGGGAACTCAGCCTGCAACGCGAATTGCCCGCCGGATACGTGGTTGAAATCGCCTATGTCGGCAATCGCGGAACTCACGCGGAAATTTCTCGCGACATCAACGCATTGCCGAATCAGTATCTGAGCACCAGCACAACCCGTGACAACACAACCAACTCTTATCTGACAGCGCTGGTGGCCAATCCGTTCGCCGGGCAAATGCCTGCCAGCGCCGGGTCGGCTTTCCGCTCAACAACCATCGCGCGCCAGCAATTGCTGCGGCCCTACCCGCAGTTCGGCAGCGTTACCACTTCGAACAATAACGGGTATTCGTGGTATCACTCGCTTCAGGCCAACGCCAACAAACGGTTTGGCAATGGTTACACCTTCGGTCTGAGCTACACCTGGTCGAAGTTCATGGAAGCGATTTCCTATCTGAACGCAGCCGATCCGCTGCCGACAGAAACGATTTCGGATTTCGACCGCACGCATCGTCTGGCGCTCAATGGCATTTACGAGTTGCCGTTTGGCAAAGGCCGACGCCTGTTGTCGAACGTCAACAAATTCGGATCGTACTTCATCAGCGGCTGGCAGGTTTCGGGCGTCTATCAATTCCAGAGCGGCGCGCCGATCAACTTCGGCAACATCTTTTTCAACGGAAGCTTCGATGACATTGATTTGCCGAGCAGCCAACGAAGCACTGACCGCTGGTTCAACACCGCCGCCGGTTTTGTGACAGCGTCTGCGGCACAGCCTGTCAGTAACATTCGCACCTTCCCGCTGAGATTGAGTAACGTCCGAACCGATGCCATCAATAACGTTGACCTGTCAGTGATCAAGAAGACTGAGATTCTGGAAGGGAAGAACATCGAGTTCAGGGCGGAGTTCATCAACGCCTTCAATCACGTGTTGCTTCCCGCGCCGAACACCAACGTCACTCAGGCGTCATTCGGCCAGATCATTGCCAGCAATCAGGCGAATTACGCGCGACGCATTCAGTTGACGCTGAAGTTCGTTTTCTGATGCTGTCCTGACAGCAAGTAAAACCAAACGCGGATGGAGATGGTGCGGAGGGAATGGCGCTGATTGATCAGCGCCATTCCCTCGTAACTGATTCATCCGCGTTTCAGTAAAAAGATACGAGAATGTTGTGTCCGAAGCCCTACCGTGAAAGTTGGGCGCAGTATTCTGGTGGGACAATCTGCCAGATTGTCCCGTCAAGGCTTTGCATTCGAGGTCGTGGAAGAAGCTGGCGGCTTTCTACAAATAATTCTTTCGCTTATCTGCAAAGGCGAATTCCATATCCGCTAACAAGAGGAAATCATGAATTCGATAAAATTTTCAGTCGCGATGTTTTGCGTCTTCGCGGTTTTCTCGCTTTTCGTCGTGAACGCGATTGAGATGCGACAGATGGAACGGTTGGGACGCGGCGTCATCGCCGTGCATCAAGGCGAAGGGAAAGTGTTTGTCGGATGGCGAATGTTGGGAACAGACCCGGACAACATCGCTTTCAATTTGTACCGTTCGGCTGATGACGGAAAACCGGTCAGGCTGAATGACAAACCGATCACGAAAACAACCAGCTTTGTTGACGACAAAGCCGATTTGACGAAATCCAATTCTTATTTCGTCCGCCAGATAATCAATGGTCGAGAAAGAGAAGCCAGCGCCGCATTCAAACTTTCCGCGAATGCGCCGGTCAGACAATACCTTTCGATTGCCTTGCAGACTCCCGCCGGATACACGCCGAACGATGCGTCCGTGGGCGATTTGGACGGTGACGGCGAATACGACATTGTTTTGCATCAGACCGGCAGAGGTCGCGACAATTCGTTCACGGGGCTGACCGATCCGCCGATTCTTCAGGCTTACAAACTGGACGGCAATCTGCTCTGGCAAATAAATCTTGGCAAAAACATTCGCGAAGGCGCTCATTACACACAGTTCATGGTTTACGACCTGGACGGCGACGGCAAAGCCGAAATCGCCTGCAAAACCGCGGACGGAACAATTGACGGGAAAGGCAAAGTCATCGGCGATCCGAATGCCGATTGGGTCAGCAAAGAACCCGCTACGTTAGGCAAGGTTTTGACCGGGCCGGAATACTTCACGATTTTCGACGGCCTGACCGGCGCGCAACTGGCCACAACGGATTATCTGCCGCCGCGCGGCGATCTGAGCGGTTGGGGCGGCGTAGGAGGCAATGGGCGCAATGATAGTACAGGCAATCGCGCGGATCGTTTTCTGGCGGCGGTCGCTTATCTGGATGGTTCGCGTCCAAGCGTCGTTATGTGTCGCGGTTATTACGGTCGCAGCGTGCTTGCGGCCTGGGATTGGCGCAACGGTAAACTGACCAGCCGTTGGGTCTTCGATTCAGCCCAGCCCGGCCTGTCGGCGTTTTCCGGTCAGGGCAATCACAACCTGACTGTCGCCGACGTTGATGCCGACGGACGCGATGAAATCGTTTACGGTTCGATGTGCGTGGATGACAACGGCAAGGGATTGTATTCCACAGGTCTGCGTCACGGAGATGCGCTGCACGTCAGCGATCTCGACCCGGCGCGTCCCGGAATAGAAGTATACGGAATCCACGAAATCGAAGATGCGACGAAAGGTCCGGGTGTCGCCTTGTTCGATGCCGCCACAGGAAAAATTTTGTGGACTGCCGATCAGGACAAGGATGTGGGGCGCGGCGTGGCCGCCGATATTGACCCAAGACATTTGGGAGCGGAAATGTGGGGAGGTTCGGAAGGTTTGAAAACCTGCAAGGGCGAACCGCTCGGAGCGCCTCCGCGATCGGCAAACTTCGTCATCTGGTGGGACGGCGATTTGCTTCGCGAATTGCTGGATCGCAACGCAATCTCGAAATGGGATTGGCAAAACGGCACGCTAAAAACTATCTTCACGGCTGAAGGCTGCGCGTCGAACAACGGCAGCAAGGCGACTCCGACGCTCAGCGCCGACCTGTTCGGCGATTGGCGCGAAGAGGTGATCTTCAGAACGACGGACAACAAGGAACTGCGAATCTTCACCACGACGATTCCCACCGATTACCGGTTTTACACCTTGATGCACGATCCGCAATATCGTTTGAGCATCGCCTGGCAGAACGTGGCTTACAACCAACCGCCGCACACCAGTTTTTATCTGGGAGAAGGAATGAAGAAACCGCCTCGCCCGGCGATCACGACTGCGGCAACGAGTAGGCGGTAAATCAAGAGCGGGCGTTCCTCAATAACCGATTGCAAATTTTTTCCGAGGGCACATCTGACGATGACTATCACGACAAGAATCGGACTGCTGATTGTTATAGCTTTGTTTGGGCTGACTGGGTTTATGCCGGTTAAAGTTACCGGCAGCGGAGCCTCTGATATTGAAACCCTGCAGCGATCTTTCGAACGTCCGCCGGACGATTCGAAAATCATGATGCGCTGGTGGTGGTTCGGGTCTTCAGTGACCAAACAACGACTCGAACGGGAAATGCGCCTGATGAAAGAAGGCGGCATAGGCGGTTTTGAAGTTCAGCCGGTTTACCCGCTTTCGCTGGATGACGCCGAAGCCGGAATCAAAAATCTTCCTTTCCTGTCTGATGAGTTCATAGACGCTTTGCGCTTCACCGCCGATAAAGCCAAAGAGATGGGCTTGCGCATGGATTTGACGCTTGGCAGCGGTTGGCCATACGGCGGTCCGCAGGTTCCGATCACTCAAGCCGCAGGGCGTTTGCGCGTCGAACGAACAAAACTCAACGGTCAAAGCAGAGTTTCACTTCCCGTCATTTCGAACGGAGAAAAGTTGTTGGCCGTCTTCCTGCGAAAGACCAGCGCCGCGAACCCTGCTGATTCTTACCGCGAACTGACTGAGATCAAAGACGGCGGCGTGACCATTCCAGCCGATCCGGAAGCCGGTCACGAAGTAATGTTCTTTATCGCAAGCCGCACGAAGATGATGGTCAAACGTCCGGCAGTCGGCAGCGAAGGTTATGTGATGGATCATTACGACCGCGCGTCGCTGGACAATTACCTGAAGACCGTCGGCGAGCGTTTGATGCAGGCTTTCGGATCGAATCGCCCTTACTCGATTTTTTGCGACAGTCTGGAAGTTTTCAATTCCGATTGGACTGTGGATTTTCTGGAAGAGTTCGAACGGCGACGCGGATACGATTTGAAACCGCTGCTTCCAGCGTTGGCCGTCAACGTCGGTTCGCAAACAGCCGCCATTCGTCACGATTGGGGACAAACGCTGACCGAATTGCTCAACGAACGATTTCTGATGCCGATGCGCGAGTGGTCGAAAAAGCAAGGCTCGCTTTTCCGCATTCAAGGTTATGGAATTCCTCCGGCGACGATTTCCAGCAATGCACACGTTGATTTGACCGAAGGCGAGGGGCCGCATTGGAAAGTCGTTCGCGCGTCGCGTTGGGCTTCTTCGGCCAATCATCTTTACGGACGAAACATCACTTCGTCAGAAACCTGGACGTGGCTGCATTCGCCGTCGTTTAGAGCGACTCCGCTGGATGTCAAAGCGGAAGCCGACCTGCACTTTCTGCAAGGCATCAATCAGTTGATCGGTCACGGTTGGCCGTACACACCCGAAGGCGTTGAATATCCCGGATGGCGGTTTTACGCGGCGGCGGTTTTCAACGAAAAGAATCCCTGGTGGAATGTCATGCCCGATCTGTCGCTGTACCTGCAACGAGTCAGTTTTATGATGCGGCAGGGGCGACCGGCCAACGATGTGGCGATGTATTTGCCGAACAGCGACGCCTGGGTTCATTTCGGAAATCGTCGCGGTTATCTGATTGACGCTCTGCGCGATCATCTGGGAACCGATGTCATTTCGCGTACGCTGGAATCCGGATACAACTTCGATTTCTTCGACGACGATTCGCTGCGTCAGCTCGGTCGGATTGAAAAAGATTCGTTGCTGCTCGGCGACAATCGTTACAGAGCCGTCATACTGCCCAACGTCGAACGCATTCCGCTCGACACGCTTCGCAAATTGGAAGAGTTCGCCCGCAACGGAGGCACGGTCATCGCCACGCGTCGCAAACCTGCCGTCGCGCCGGGTTACAAAGCGACCGAAGCTGAGCAAAAGGAAATCAGCGCCATTTCCGAACGATTGTTCGGCGCATCGGCCAGCGGTCATTACGTTGCAAATGAAAAAAGCGACCTGGCGACGAAGCTCAATTCTCTGATTCAACCCGACGTGGCGATGTCGCCCGAATCGCCCGAAATCGGTTTCATTCATCGCAAAACCGAAGTCGCCGAAATTTATTTTTTGGCCAACACATCGAACGTTCGCCAAACCGTGACTGCTACTTTTCGAGTCGCCGGAATGAAGGCCGAATGGTGGGATCCGCTGACGGGCAAAATCTGGCTGGCGTACTCAGAGCAGACCAACAATGGCGTCAAAGTGGGAATTGTGCTTGAGCCTTACGCTTCACGATTGCTGGTTTTCAGCAAACGTAAACTGCCTCTGCCAGCAGCCAGCAGGCTTTCCGCATTGCCTGAACCGATTGATTTCAGCGGCGGCTGGCGAGTTTCATTCGGCGACGGCAAGACTGCGTCGCAGATGGATGCGCTGAAATCATGGGTTGAAGACGAAAAGACTCGTTACTTTTCAGGCGTGGCGTTTTACGAAAAAGAAGTGATGATTCCTGACTGGATGGTGAGCAAGCACATAGCGCTATATCTGGATTTCGGCGAAGGCAAAGCCGTTCCGATTCAGGAAAGAAAAAACGGCATGCGTGCATGGCTCGATGCGCCTGTTCGCGAAGCGGCAGTCGTTTACGTCAATGGCCGCCGAGCCGGTTCCGTCTGGTCTCCGCCGTTTTCGATCAACGTCACCGGATTGTTGAAAGCGGGTAAAAACAAACTGCGAATCGAGGTCGCCAACACCGCGATCAATTACATGGCCGGTCATCCGCAACCCGATTACACTTTGCTGAATCGCAAATACGGCGAACGCTTCCAGGCTCAGGATATGGATAACCTGCAACCACTGCCGTCGGGTTTGTTGGGCAAAATTCGTTTGATCGTGCAGTGATGAAGAATGGATGACGGTCGCAATTCGCAACCGTAGCTTCGATCTCCGGCTGTCGAGAAAATCGTTACCGATGTATAAAGTATTCCGTCAGTAAGCAGTGCCGGAGAAAAAACCATGATCAAAATCATTCGTCTCATCGCCTACGCAATCATTCTTGGATTTTTTGCCGATGGATTGACTGCGGCACGTTCGCGGCAACAATCCGAAATACAACCGCCTTCAAGTCAGGGGCAAAGCCCGACTTCACAATCGCAAACCGCTCAGCAACAGAATCAGGATTTGGTTGTTCGCATCAGCACTCAGCTTGTGCAGGTTGACGCCGTCGTCACGGACAAAAGCGGCAAACACGTCGAGGGGTTGACTGCGGACGATTTTGAATTGCTGGTTGACGGCAAAAAACAGACTCTGACTCATTTCTCTCACGTAAATTTGCCGCCGATCAAACGCGAAGCTACGCCGGTTAAAAAATCCGATGCCGTAACTGTTTCTCCTTCGATGCCGACGCGCCAGATCGAACCGCGTGAAGTTCGCCGCACCATCGCTTTCATCGTTGACGATCTGGGGTTGTCGTTCACCAGCACCGAGCGCGTTCGCGAAACCATGAGAAAGTTTCTGCGCGAACAAATGCAGGAAGGCGATCTGGTCGCCATCATTCGCACCGGCAACGGGTTGGGCATGCTGGAACAATTCACCAGCGACAAACGCATCCTTTATTCGGCGATTGACAAGCTGAACTGGAATCCGCTCAGCCGCGATATGGTTGCCAGCTTCGGCGACACTGGCGGACTGGGTGATTCCGAAGAAAGCCAGGAAGCAGCCAGCGCGCAACAGACGATTGACGACAGCATCAGCAGTTTTCGCGACACGCTTTTTTCCACCGGCACGCTTGGCGCAATCAATTTCGTCGTTCGCGGTCTGCGCGATCTGCCCGGACGCAAGAGCGTCATTTTGCTTTCCGACGGTTTCAGAATTTATCCGCCGAGCAACAGCAACGATCCGCAAGCCGTCGCCGAAAGCGAACAGATTCAATGGAATTTGAAACAACTGGTTGAATTGGCCAATCGTTCCAGCGTCGTCGTTTATTCGATTGACGCCAGAGGCCTGATGGCATTGACGCCCGGCGCTGACGCCGGAGGCAGACAATCCGGCGACGCATACGCACAGGCGATGCAGGACAATCAGGAAGCATTGGAAGGCCCAAGTTTTCTGGCCAATCAAACCGGCGGATTTGCCGTTTTCAACAACAACGATCTCAACTTCGGCGTCAACGAAATCCTTTACGACCAGCAGAGCTATTACCTGATTGGCTTCGATCCGGAAGACGAAACCTTCGACCGCCAACATCACAAAATCAAAGTGACGGTCAAACGCCCGGGTCTGCGCGTGCGCGCTCGATCAGGTTTTTACGGCATTGGCGATGACGACGCCCGCGAAGCGCCGAAATCTCGCGCGCAGCAAATATTCGCCGGATTGCTTTCGCCGCTCGGCGTTCGCGAATTGTCGCTGAAAATGACGCCTTACTATTTCAACTCCGCGAAAGAAGGTTCACTGGTTCGCACGCTCTTTCATCTCGACAGTTCAAAGCTGACTTTCAAAGATGCCGCTGACGGCAAAAAGCAAATCAACCTCGATCTGGCGGCGTACGCTTTTGACGACAAAGGAACGCCGATTGACTTGAATGCAAAACACATCGTTCTGGATTTCGACGAAGCTCAGTACAAAAAAGTTTTGGCCGAAGGCTTGACCTATCGCGCGGATTTTCCGATCAGGAAACCCGGCGCTTACCAATTCCGTGCCGTGCTGCGTGACGCTGAAGCCGGGCGTCTGGGAACCGCCAGTCAGTTCATTCAAGTTCCCGATCTGAGCAAAAGCAAACTGGCGATGTCGGGTTTGGTTCTGACCGTTCCGAAAAACAATGACGATTCGTCAGCGATTGATTTGCGGACTACGCCTTACATCAGAAGTTTTCCAGGCGTCGGTCTGGTTCAATACGGCGCAGCCATTTACAACGCGGCCACGGATAAAAAGACCGGACAGCCGCAACTGACTGTTCGTGCGGAAATTTACCGCGAAGGCAAACTGTTCCGGCAATTACCAGCCAAGCCAATTGAGTTTCCGGCAAAAGCCAGCGCGAAACGATTCGATATGGTCGGGCAATTGGAACTGAAAAATTTCCCGGCGGGTGATTATTTATTGCGCGTGATTGTGATTGACGCGCTGGCCAAAAAGAAAACCGGCCAGGTCGAACAGTGGATGGATTTCACAGTGCGGTAATGGCAGATTCCGATTCCACAATCGAATCCATTTATCGAGAAAGCATATGATCAATCAAACCAAACCTCGAATTCGATTTTCGGTCATCGGGCTGAATCACGGACACATCAACGGACAGACTGAAGCCGTGTTGCGCGGCGGCGGCGAACTGGTTTCGTTTTACGCCAAAGAGCCTGATCTGGCTGCGGCGTTTGCCAGACGATTTCCTCAAGCGAAACTCGCTCGCAGCGAGAAAGAGATTCTGGAAGATCGTTCGATTCAGCTCATCGTCTCGGCTTCGATACCGAACGAGCGTGCGCCGCTTGGCATTGAGGTGATGCGGCACGGCAAAGATTTCATGGTTGATAAACCCGGCATCACGACTTTGGAACAACTCGCTCAGGTTCGCCGCGTGCAGGAACAAACTCATCGCATCTATTCGATCATGTACAGCGAGCGGTTCGAGAACAAAGCCACGACAAAAGCCGCTGAGATGGTCAAAGCAGGAGCCATCGGCAATGTCATTCAAACCATTGGGCTGGGGCCGCACCGCATGAATCCCGCATCGCGCCCGGCGTGGTTTTTCGAGCGCGAAAAATACGGCGGCATCATCTGCGACATTGCCTCTCATCAATTCGACCAGTTCTTGTACTTCACCGGTTCGACCAAGGCCGAAGTCGTCGCTTCGCAAGTCGGCAATCTGAATCATCCGCAATATCCCGGGCTGGAAGATTTCGGCGACGCCATGCTACGCGGAGACGGCGGATCGGGCTACATTCGCATTGACTGGTTCACGCCGGATGGATTGCCGACCTGGGGCGATACGCGGCTGACGGTTTTGGGCACTGAAGGTTATATCGAAGTCCGCAAGAACGTTGACATCGCCGGAAAGCCCGGAGCCAATCATCTGTTTCTGGTGGACAAAAAAGGCGTGCAGCGAATTGATTGCGACGGCGTTCCGCTGCTTTACGGTCAACAGTTGGTGGATGACGTTATCAATCGCACCGAAACCGCAATGACGCAGACTCACTGTTTTCTGGCGACCGAACTGGCATTGAAAGCGCAGAAGCAGGCGCAGCGAATCAGTTTCAAAAAGTAAGCCTCAATGAATTCAGAGACGGGATGAAAAGCATTTGCTCCTGTCGCAAATCGCTGAAAACCCGCTAGCCATCGCGCGCGGTACTGACCCGGCTGAGCAGTTACAAACCCGGTTCATCAACCGTTCATCACGAAATACTGCCGCTGGTCACATCCTGAAACGCCTCCCATCTAATTGCTTCTATACTTCGTTCAAAATCTCAGTTTTGGATGAAAAACTTTATGGAAGCAGGATATTCAATTTCAGAAGTGATTTCGCCGATTCCTTATCGGATCGGCGGTGATTGTCCGCCTTATTCGCCGATCGAAGAACCCTTCGCCGATTTGTCGCAGCGATTTGAAGCTTGTCTTGGCGTCAGCGATCAGGTTCAGGCTCTGCGAGAGTTTATCGTTGATCAGGCAGGAAAAAGCGGAGCGGTTCTTTTACTGGGCGAACGCGGTCAACGCAAAAAGACGATTGCCCGGGCGATCCATCAATGCAGTCAGAATCATCGTCTTCCGTTCGTGGCCATCAACACCTTCGGTTTGGAGTTGGAATCGCTTCACCATTTTCTATTCGGCGCAAAAGGGATTCTCAAGGCAAAATGGCAAGGCACAGTCTTTCTGAACGGGCTTGTGCATCTGCTTCCGCTGACCCATCAGCATTTGGCAATCTATCTGGGAGAACTTGCCGGTGATCTAAGCGCAAATTCGCAAACACGTCCGCGACTGGTGATTGCGGCTGAGTCTGATAAATTCGAGCGAAGGGCGGATAATCGTCTGGCCGCTTCCATAATCGAGATTCTGCGCCCATCAAGCATTCATCTTCATCCGTTGCGGGATCGAAAAGAAGATATTCCTTACCTGATTGCGCGATTGATGGAACGGCTTACGCGTGCGCTCAATCGAGACCAATGCCGCATCACCGCTAACGCAATTGAAAGGCTTTGCGAATACGACTGGCCGGGAAACATAGAAGAATTGGAATCGGTGTTGAAAGCGGCCATCGAAAGCCTGTCACCGCAACTCATCGAGCCGAACGCTTTGCCTGAACGTGTACGCGATGCGTCGCCGCAAACGATCCCTTGTGATGGAATTGATCTGTGGCAAATCGTTGAGGATTACGAACGGTCATTGATCGAAACGGCCCTGCGCCAAACCGGCGGCAATCAAACTCAGGCGGCGCAATTGCTCGGACTGAAGATACAAACGCTGAATATGAAAGTCGGACGTTTCGCCGGGTTGCAATCGCTGGTGAAGAGCCTTCGCAAGGAGACCTGAAGCTTTGCTCGCAGGCCGTGAACGCAGAAAAAATTCAAAAGCCGCCAGGCGGCTCTGCAATCCAAAACGACAAAAGCTGAGGAAGCATGATTGTCATGCTTCCTCAGCTTTTCCATTCCGGGCTTGTTACTTTCAGAAGTTCAAGCGCAACGCCAGTTGAATTACGCGCGGATGGTTGCTGAAAACCAAATCCGGGCGGTTGAACAAGGCGTTGTTCGTTCCGACCGTCAGCATGCTGGTGACGGCTGGTCCGGTTTGATCAACCGGTTCGACGCCGTTGACCGATCCCGGAACGTATTGCGGGTTGTTGAACAGGTTGAAGAAATCAACGCGAAACTGGAGCTTCACGTCTTCGTAAATCTGGAAGTTTTTGAAGACAGAAAAGTCCAGATTCTTGATCCCCGGCAACAACAGCGTGTTTCGTCCGGCAGTGGCGCGCGCTCCCAAACCGGCCTGTATGTATTGAGCGTTGGGATTGTCCGCCAGATAACCGACAACTCTTCCGGCGCTGTTGGTCAGGGCGGTGACCGTGCTGGCAGTGCCTGCAATGCCACTCGGATTGAGAATCGTCCGGTCGCCAGCATTGTCGCCGTTCAAGTTGGAGTCAATGCCGCTGCGAACCGTCGCCCATTGCCCGGTTTCAAACGACAGAGTCCCCGCCAGACTGAAACCGCCAAACAGCGAGCGGACTAACTGATTCGAGTTGCGAGTAAAGAACGGCAGATCGTAAACGCTGGAAAGCACGAAACGATGGCGGCGATCCAGGGCGGAATTTGCGCGCTCGGTTCTCAGGTTCTGGAAATCCTGCACTCGGCGAGGCGAAAGCACTGTGCTGAAAACTTCCGCCGTCGTGTCGTCAATCAAATGACTCCAGGTATAAGCCGCCGACGCCTGCCAACCATCCGACAACCGCCGAATCAATTGAGTCGAGAATCCGTGATAGGTCGAATTCCCGTTTGGCAGAAACGCGACAACGTTGCTGCCGTTGAATCCCGCGGCTTCAAACGCCGGGACGTAACGCGAACGCGATTGAAAGTCGTTGAGCGTCAGGCTCAACCCGTCAAGCTGCGATTGCGAAGGACGCGAAAAGAACGTCGGCAGAAAGCTGCTGTCCGTTATCCGCGTCCGGTTGTTGATGCGGTTCTGCGTCGGCAGGTGAATGCCGCGCGTGCCCAGATAACGCAATTCAACAGACCAATTCTTCTGGAATTGGCGCTGGAAGTTCAGCGCCCAACTGATCGAATACGGAACCTGTTGATCGGGAATCCAGGCCGAAGTTGCAGAGCGCGCCGCAGCCGCATCGTCGTCAACCGAAATCGGGGTTGGAGGAATGCCGCCGTTTTTCAGGAAGTTCGGCACGCCCGGTTCGACGTTGACCGTCTGCTGCGATTGCGGAGGCAGCGAAAGGATGTACAGGTTGTCGAAGATCACGTCGTAAGCCATCGAAAAGCTGGCCCGGATCGAACTGCGCCCGCCGCTGCCGAACAAACCGCCGAGCAATCCGCTGTCGTAATTCGGCGAATAGGCGAAGCCTATGCGCGGCCCGAAGTTTCGCTTCTGAGTTTTCGGCACGCCGAATTCGATCAAACCGGGAACGGAAGAGATTTCGTTCAGACTCTGTGACTTCGCGCCGAAAGGCATTTGTTGCCACGAATAATTCAGCCCCAGATTCAACGTCATATTTGGCCGTATGCGCCAATCGTCCTGAGCGAACGCAAACAGCAGCCATTGATTGCCGTAATACGCCGCTCCGCCGACGGAACGTTCGGCGAACTCAGGACTGATGTCGAGCAGAAAAGTTTCGACCTGGTTGTAATCGTAATCGCCTCGCTGGCGCTGTGTGAAAGATTGCGGCGAGATGATCCTGCGAACGTCCGCGCCGAACTTCAACGAATGACTGCCCGCCAGATAAGACAGATTGTTTACCAGTTGATAGTTATTCTCGACATCGAATTGCGGCGCGTTTTCGTTCGGCCCGATGTCAATTCCCAATTCGCCGAGCGCGACGTTGGGAAATTGATCCAGTCCCGGAAACTGAAATTCGCCTGCCGGAGTGTTTGATCCGCTGCGGCGGTAAGCGATACGGGTTTCATTGCTCAACGTCGGCGTGAAAGTATGCGTCAGCGTGTAAGAAAACAGCCGCCCGTCTTCCGGCGTCAGCAGAAAGAACTGCGGCAGAACTGCCGTAGTGTCAATCTCACGATATTGATTGTAGATGAAACGAGCGCGATGTTGCGTGCGGTCGCTCTGAATGAAATCCACGTTGGCGACCACGTTGTTTTGATAGAAGAAGCTCGGCGACGGGATGTTGACGTTGCCGACCGGAATGTTGACGCCTTTGACGGTGATCGTGTCGCTGCCGCGTTGCGCGGGCGCGACCGGCACATACTGTTTGAAGATCGCCAGATTCGTCGCCGACAATCCGGCGATGTTGTTCAACATCGCGAGGCCTTCAGCCGTAGGCGCGTCAACGGCTCCTGCGCCTGCCGCCGCTCCCTCCTGCAAACGTTCGTAGCTGGCGAAAAAGAAGAGACGGTTTTTTCCGTTGTAGATTTTCGGAATCCAAACCGGCCCGCCCAGATTGCCTCCGAAGCGGCCAAAATCGTAACGCGGATTGCACAGATCGTTGCCAAGCGTTGTGCAGCGCGTCACGCCTGCGGTTTTCTGCAAAGTGTCGAGCGCGTTCAGATGCCGATTCTGGAAAAAGCCGTAAGCGGTTCCGTGCAATTCGTTCGAGCCGCTTTTGGTGACGGTGATGAACTGTCCGCCCGTCGAACGCGCGAACTCGGCGGAGTATTGATTGGTCAGCAGCGAAAATTCCGAAACGACTTCGGGCGAAACATAAATCTGAGGCCCGGTCACGGATTTGTCGTTGTTGTCCACGCCGTCAACCACGAAGTTGTTGTTGCGCGGACGCTGGCCGCCGATCGAACCGCCAGTGCCAACGCCCAATCCGCCGCTGCTGGAAACATTCGGCGCAATCAGCGCCAGGTTGTAAATGCCTGCGCCGTCTGCCGTGGCCGTTTGCGCCAGTTCAACCACCTGCCGTGAATTGAATCCTTTGGCCAGATTGGTTGTCGTCGTGTCCACCAGTTCAATGCCGCCCGCTGAAACTTCAATCGTTTCTCCCTGCACGCCTATGGTCAGATTGGCGGCCACGTCTGTTGTCGAATTCAATTGCACGCGGACTTCATCGCGCGTCAGCGTTTTGAAGCCGTTGGCTTCGACCGTCAACCGGTAATCGCCGACAGGAATGTTTTTGAACTCATACACGCCTGAGCTGTTGCTCAAGGCGGTCAGAGTTGTGTTGGTGGCTTTTTCCAGTAATGAGACTTTGGCGCCGGAAACGACTGCGCCAGCGGGGTCTTTGACTATGCCGCGCACGTTGCCGGTGGTTTGCTGAGCCAAGACCGTTGCAGTGATGATCAGGCTGCACAATAAAGCAGCCAGAGTAGCGATCAATGATTTCTTCATAGAAGCCCTCCTTGTGTTGATGCGCGGTCGTTGAAGAGCCGCCGCGCACGATTCATAAAACCAAGTTTTCATCCTCCAGTCGGAAAGCCAGCTATGACGAATTGATGATTGACGACTCTGTTTCAGTAAATGGATTTTGTTTTATTCAGAGCCGTTCCCTGCAAGCTTGACGTGAGTTTAAGCAGGCTGTTCACGGAATTGGTTCGTGAAGTGACAAACGGCGTGATTTTGGGATGAGCGGCTGAATGCTGAAATAAACGTCCGACTGCATTTCGCGCTGAAAGCGCAGTAGAGATTAGCCTGCGGTGAAACCGCAGGAACGAACGCGACGAAGATTGCGCTCCGGCAGGAGAGCAGGACAAGCACAATCTATCCGGCGTCCCTGCCAGGACGCGGACTGATGTTAAAGGTTTCCGGTGGTTACGCTTCGCTTCACCACCGGCTACATTCCCGTCGCGCCTTCGGCGCTCAAGAGCTTCTCAATGATGCTTGGCGTTTTCTCAATAAATTACCGAATTCGCCGCTCGTTTACCGTTTATCAGCCAGACAAACCGTTTATCCCTGAAAACTGCCGGTCATCACATTGGCGATTCCGGCAGAAGATAGAGCTTCTATATTGACGACAAGGCGCAGTTGGCCTTGATGAGCGCAAGGGACGACGTAGCAGGAGCGGGCTAACGCAGCCGGCAACTTTGCGCTCATCATTCAGATCAGTACCGCGCGCGGTAGCAAGCGGGTTTTCCGCGATTCGCTGATAGTAGAGACCCGGTTCTCTACCAGCCGCGGTTCTGATTCGATGCGACAACATAGTGATGATGAGTCGTAGCACGCAAGCTCCAACCAATGAAATGAAAGGAAGCGAATATGAAACAAGCGATTGATTGCTTCGGTCGTAGTGTCTTGAAGCTGGCTTTGGTCGCAGGTCTGGCTGTCACCGCTTCGGCGCAATCCGGCAACACCGGAACGGATTTGATCAAGCTGGAGCGGGAGCGCGAAATTGCTCTGGCATTAACCGCCGCGCCCGAACATTTGCGCAATGAAGCCGGGGTTTTTGTTTTGCAGCGCGGCGGTTACGCCAAAGCGCGCGACAGCCGAAACGGTTTCAATTGTCTGGTGCTTCAGGGTGGCAACATTCTGGCTCCGATATGTTATGACGTCGAAGGTTCTGAAACGAACATGAAAGCAGACATGCGCAGCCGCGAGCTTTACGAGCAAGGGAAAAGCAGGGAAGAGGTTGAGAAGATAATTGACGCTGAATACCGAGCGGGGAAATTACTTGCTCCGCGCAGGCCTGGCATCGCTTATATGCTTTCGCCGGAGTTCAAACGCTACGATCCGAAAACCGGCGAAGGCAAACAATTCTTTCCGCCGCACATGATGTTTTACGCTCCTTACCTGAAAAACTCTGACATAGGGGCGAAGTCGGAGCATTTCAACAGCCATTCGCATCTTTTCATATTGGATGAAGGCAAGCCCGGAGCTTACATGATCGTAGTTCCAGGCGGAGACGAAGCTCACAAAGCCGCCGCGCACGATTCAGGAGAGAAAAAGATGACCAGCGCATTGACAAAAGACGACCGCGCTTTCGGCGTCCGTTATCTGAAAGAAACCAGGCAGCAACTGCTGGACGCAATCTCCGGTCTGTCGGAAGCGCAGATGAGCTTCAAGGCCGGGGCGGATAAATGGTCAGTGGCCGAAATCACCGAACACATCATCAACGCCGAAAACGCTGTCTTTTCGGTCGTCACCCAACAAGTCATGAAGTCGCCGCTTCCGGCTGAACTTCAATCGCTGATCAAACAACGCCTGATGAAATCGCCGGTCGCGGCGAACGGACAGGGAAGCGGCGGATTGCTGGTCAAAGATCAAGCCGTCATCCTGACGACCACCAATCGAACCGCCAGGAAGTTCCAGGCTCCAGAACCTGTCAAACCGCGTGGCGCATTTACAGCCAAAGCCGATCTGATCAGCCAGTTCGACAAAGCCCGGTCGCGTTCCATCGCATTCGTTGAAACGACAACTGACGATTTGCGCGGCCACATGGCTGAGCATTGGGTGTTGGGAATGTTGGACGCTTATCAGTGGATGTTGTTTATGACTGCTCACAGCGAACGCCACATCGCGCAGATCAACGAAGTGAAATCTCATCCGAACTTTCCATCGAAGTAGGATCACTTTGCTGGCGGCAGTGATCCTGCAAAAATCCCGGTTCCGGGTTGTGCGGAGTGAAAGGCCACGGCTTGCCAAAGGCTAGCTAAATGCCGGAAGCCTTTCGCAATCGGTCAGGCAACACCCACAATTCAGAGCCGGGATTTCGCTCAAAGCAAGGCGCACGGAGAAGAAAAGTTGTGATGCTTCTGAATCAAGCGGATAATCCAGATATGCAATCGGCTTCAAAACCAAAATCGGTCGCGAGGATGCCGCTGCGTTGGTTGGTGCGCTGGCTGGCGATGTTTGCGCTGTTGGCATTTGTCGGGCTGTCGTTTTCCATTGCCGTGTATGTTTCAAATCTTTCCGCCGAACGCCCGCTCACTTTCTTTTCGGCTTTGGTTTCTCAACTGATGCACTTTCTGGTTTGGGCGGCGATGTGTCCCGCTTTCATATGGCTGGATCAGCGAGTTCGAGCGGTCGAACGTCGCTGGTGGCAGATCATTGTGTTCCACATTCTGGCCGGAGTTTTGTTTTCCGAAATCCAGATTGCCATCTTCGGATTTCTATTCTGGCTGCTTCTGGATTGGACAGTGTTCACTTACCCGTCGCTGATGGCGTTGTACATTGCCGTTGCTCCGGCGCGGATCGTGTTGGGCATTGTCATTTATAAAATCATCGTCACGACCAATTACGCGCTGGATTATTACGACAAATACAACGCTGAAAAACACCGCTCGGCTTTGCTGGAAGCTCATCTGGCGCAATCGCAGTTGCAGGCTTTGAGGATGCAGTTGCAACCGCATTTTCTTTTCAACACGCTCAATTCGATTTCGTCGCTGGCGCTGGAGGAACCGAAAGCCGCTGTGCAGATGATCGCCAGGCTGGGAGATTTTCTTCGGCTGACGATTGAAAACAATGGGACGCAGGAAGTCAGTTTGGAGCGCGAACTGGAATTTCTGAAATGCTATTTGGAAATTCAGCAGGTTCGTTTCCGCGACCGCTTGAAAGTGAAGATAGAGATTGAACCGGACGCGCTGGATGTACAGGTTCCAAACCTGATATTGCAACCATTGGTCGAAAACGCGATCAAACACGGCATCGCTCGCCGCACGGCGGCAGGTCAGATTCAGATCAAGGCGGAGCTTGATGGCGAAAAGCTGAAAGTTAAGATCAGCAACGATGGCCCGCGCCAAAGCGTCAACGGTTATCAGAAACACAACGGAATAGATTCAATCGAACCGGCGCATGGGCAGGGAGTCGGCATTGCCAACACGCGTGAACGATTGCGACAGCTTTATCACCATCAATTCCAGTTAGAACTGATTACTTTTGAAGAAGGAGGGGCGGTGTGCAAACTGGAAATCCCACTGATTATGGGAGCAAGCGATGGTTGAAGTAAAAATACGAGCATTGATTGTTGATGACGAACCGCCTGCGCGCGCAGTCATTCGCCGTATGCTGAAAGAGCACGCGGACATTGAAGTCGTCGGCGAATGCAAAAACGGCGAAGAGGCCATCGAATGTCTGAGCAGTGAATCGCCCGACCTGATGTTTCTGGATATTCAAATGCCCGAAATGGATGGCTTCACGCTGCTTGAAGCTTTGGGCGACGGCGCGATGCCAGCCGTCATCTTCGTCACGGCATACGATCAATACGCGGTCAGAGCCTTTGAAGTCGCTGCGGTTGATTACCTGCTCAAACCATTCGATCACGAACGTTTTGAAACGGCTTTGCAGCGCGCTCGCGTTTCTTTGCGCGAAAAGAACAGCGAAGATCGCACCGGACAGGTTCTGAATTTACTGGAACAGCTTCAGGCGAAATCGGAACATCTGGAAAGGTTCGTCATCAAAAACAATGGCCGCGTTTTGCTGGTTCCGGCTTCCGAAGTTGATTGGATAGAAGTTCAGGGAAATTATCTGCGGCTGCACGCAGGCGGTTCATCGCACATGATTCGCGAGACGATGAACAATCTGGAAAAGCGATTGGACCCGCGAAAGTTCCTGCGCATTCACCGGTCAACGATGGTCAACATTGACAGCGTCAAAGAGATGCAGGTTCATTTCAACGAAGAGCATCTGGTCATATTGAAAGACGGCAGCCAGTTGACACTGAGCCGCCGTTTTCGTGATCGCGTGTCGCAGTTTTTGGGAGCGCAAATCTGAATCGGTTTTGCCCAAATCAAACCAACCGGAAATGGGATAAGACAAGAATGAACCACTGATTCACATGGATTAACACAGATCAACGGGAGATCAAATTTTTTGCGATTTATCTGTGTTCATCCGTGTGAATCAGTGCGTATCTGTGGTTTGTCCAAATGTCTGATATTCCGATTTGGATCAGACGTTGTACGTGCTGGAAGAGACTCGGCCACCGCGTCCAGTCCAGTTAGTATGGAAGAATTCGCCGCGCGGTTTATCAACGCGCTCGTAAGTATGCGCGCCGAAATAATCGCGTTGAGCTTGCAGAAGGTTGGCGGGCAATCGTCCGGTTCGATAACCGTCGAAGAAAGCCAGCGCGGTTGAAATCGCCGGCGTCGGCACGCCGTATTCAATCGCTTTCATAATCGCGCGCCGCCACGAAGCCTGATAATTGTTCAAGGTCTGACTGAAGAAATCGTCCAGCAGCAAGTTGTTCAGTTGCGGGTTCTTGTCATAAGCCTCCTTGATCTTGCCCAGAAAACGGCTGCGGATGATGCAGCCTCCGCGCCACATCAGGGCGATGCCGCCGAAGTTCAAATCCCATCCCTGATCTTTCGCAGCTTCGCGCATCAGCATGTAGCCTTGAGCATAGGAAATAACTTTGGAGCAATACAGCGCGCGGCGCACGTCTTCGATAAACTCTTCGCGATCCTTCGCCGGAACGTGTCTGGGTCCTTTCAAAACTTTCGACGCGACGACGCGTTCGTCTTTCATCGCCGAAAGACAGCGCGAGTAAACCGCTTCGCCGATCAAGGTCACCGGCACGCCCAATTCCAGCGAACTGATGCCAGTCCATTTGCCGGTTCCTTTTTGACCGGCAGTGTCCAGAATCTTGTCCACCATCGGCGCGCCGTCGTCGTCTTTCTTGGCGAAAATCTCGCTGGTGATTTCTATCAGATAACTGTCCAATTCTCCCTTGTTCCATTCGGTGAAAACTTCGTGCAATTCGTCTGCGCTCAGATTCAGGCCTTCGCTCATCAGGTGATAGGCTTCGCAGATCAACTGCATATCGCCGTATTCGATGCCGTTGTGAATCATCTTGACGTAATGACCAGCGCCGTTTTCGCCGACCCAATCGCAACAGGGCGATCCGTCTTCAACCTTGGCGGCGATGGATTGAAAGATGTCCTTGACATGAGGCCATGCCGCTTTGTTTCCGCCGGGCATGATCGAAGGGCCGAACCTTGCGCCTTCTTCGCCGCCGGAAACTCCAGTACCGATGAACAGAATTCCTTTTTCGGCCAGCGAAGCGGTGCGGCGGTTGGAATCCGTGTAAAGCGAATTGCCGCCGTCAATGATGATGTCGCCTTTTTCCAGATGCGGCAGCAGGCTTTCGATCATCTTGTCAACGGTATCGCCCGCCTTGACCATCAACATCACGCGGCGCGGTTTTTTCAGAACTGAAGCCAGTTCTTCAATCGAATGTGCGCCAACCACTTGAGTGCCTGCGGCTTCGTTTTTGATGAACTCGTCCACTTTGGAAACAGTGCGGTTATAAACTGCGACGCGATAACCGTGATCATTCATATTCAAAACCAGATTCTGACCCATAACAGCCAGACCAATCAGTCCGATGTCGCAACTTTCCTTTTGCATAATTTCTCCTGGGATAAAGGTGGGAGCGCGAGCATCTCTGCTCGCCGGGTGTCGCGGGCATCCTGCCCGAACCAACAAACTATTTTCATCCTCTCGGAGCGTCGCCAATGACATGGGTAACTCCTGAAGAATCGAGCAAGTTTTTTCGTCGTCAGTGAAAGATAAACACACGCCCGGAGATGGCGTCAACAGCGTGGGACAGCGAATCGAGATTTAGCGCTGAGTGAAACTGCGATTGAAGGCTGGAAATAAGGTGAGGCCGGAAAGCTGTTAACCGCCCGGCCTCTCTGATCGTTACTTGACTCTCTTGGCGACGAATTCCTGACTTTGATCGGCGCCTTCTCTGGTGCGCGTGAATTTGATTTCGTCGCCCGAGATTACTCCTTTGTACATGAGTTTGATCTCGTTTCCGTTGAAGCTCAGGACGGTGGTGAAGGAAATGTTGTCGCCTTCAATCTTGCCGTCGGAAATCTGCGTGTCGCCCTGCATGCCTGACACCGTGCCTGTCAGTTTGTTGCCTTCAGCCTTGAGGTTGAAAGTGGTTTCGCGAGTTTGACCGCCACGGCCCGGCACTTGAGCCGTCCACTTACCGTTGACATCCGCTGCCCAGGCCACAGTCAGAAATGCAAGCAAGATGCAGATAGAAAAAAGCACAGTTCTGGTTTTCATGGAATTTTCTCCTTGTTGATTGTTTTCTCCCGATGGAGAGGGTTTGGAAGGCAGGGTTCTCAGAGAAGTAATCCACGAAAAATCCCTGCGCCGATTACAAGACGTACAGGACAAGCGATTCGTCACATAAATCGGCACAGAGATTGTTCAAGCGGTCTTAAGCACGCGCGGGCAGAATCAGACACGAATCGCCGAACTCGTGAGTCAGGTAATTGTTTTCTTCCAGTCGCCGACCAATCTTTTCCAGCAAATTGCCGGGCAGGAAAGCTTGCAGCAATTGGTAATGGCTTTCTGACACGTCATGTGTGCCGGTCAGCAATCCATCCACAACTTTCGGCTGATATTCAGGTCCGATTTTCAGACTGGTGAATCCGTTCAGGCTTGATGTTGCGCTTTCCAAAGCGCGAACTACAGATGTGCCAACTGCGATTACTCGTCCGCCATCGGCTTTTGTTCGCTTGACCTCAGCCATCGTAGCGGCGGGAATGTCGAACCTTTCGGCCAGCGGAAGCGCGCCGTCAAGCTTCGCGTCCCCGGTCGAAGAAAGCCCTGCTCCGTGAGTGAGCGGCGCAATCCGCACGCCCTTTTTGATGAGTCTCAGCAACAATTGCCAGTTCAAAGCGTGTCCCGCACTGGGCATTTCGGCAGCCCAGGGACGACCGCTGTAAACATTCTGAACCGACCACAATCTGAGTTCATCATTCATGTAAGAGTACTGCACAGGTTTGCCGAACTGATACAAGCTTCGCCACAAATCTTCGCCAGAAAGATTGAACTCGAGTTTCAGCAGCCGTTCGGACAAATGATCTTCGCCGACGACTCTGGCGATGAAGTTATCGGCGATTGTGATTTCATCTCCATCAGTTAAACGCGGTGGCGACAGCCTGCTTTCTGTCGGCGTCAGCCAGCTTCCATTTCCGAAAACGACAGCTTGCCAGACCCGTTTGTCCAATTGAGTGGTCAGGCGAATTTCCAATTGGTTGTTCTGCCGGTCTCTGCCTTGCAGCGAAGCCGGCAACGTAGCCGCGTCATTCACAACCAGCAGGTCTCCTGCCATCAAGTAATCCGGCAGATATTTCATCAGACTGTCCAGCGCTTTGTTTTCCGTCACGACCAGCAATTTGACATTCTCTTTGTCACTGCGCGGTGAGCGAGCAGGTCTCATATAGTTTTCTCCCATTCTGCGGCGACAATCCTTGATCCGCTGGCGATGCAATCAGCCTGTCGAATCATAGCCGCGATTTTTTCAGCGACTGTTTCGGGGCTTTGCAAACTTGCAGGATCGGCTTCGGGCATTGCGTCGGCGTGCATGCGCGTGTTCATTTCGCCGGGGTCAACGCTGAAGAAACGCACGCCGGTGTCCGCCAATTCAGCCGCCGCGATCCGTGTCAGATGATCCAGAGCGGCTTTTGAAGCGCCGTATATTCCCCACGACGGATAAGCTTCGATGGCCGCATCGGATGAAATATTGACGATCACTCCGGTCTGTCGCAGAACCATTGACCCGACGACAGCCTTGATCAGACGGAAAGGCCCTATGGTGTTGATCTGCAAGGTCTGTTCAAAATCTTCGCAATCCGTATCAGGAAGCAGACGAAGCGGAGTTGGCCCAAGAGTGCTGGCGTTGTTGATCAGAACGTCAACCGGTCCGGCCAATGCCGCAGCCTGTCCCACAATTGGATAAACGCTTTCCTTGTCGCCGACATCGGCAACGACTCCAAAGGCGATTCCGCCATTCGATCTGATCTCGCTGACTGTCTTGTCCAGCTCTACCTGATTACGAGCAATCAGAACCAGTTTCGCGCCTGCGGCGGAAAGCTGGAATGCCAGCGCCTGACCAAGTCCACGGCTTCCGCCGGTGATCAAAACTGTTTTTTCATTGAAGTCGAACATATCAATCCCTCCTTGTTCCTGCGCGAGCATCATACGTGCGGGATGCTGATATGCCGTCGCAATTGACAATAAATTAGCGGAATGATAATCGGATGGATGTTATGGAAGATGCGATTGCCCGTTACATTGCCGAGAACATAAAACAGTTGAGGCAGAGCCGTAACCTGACTCAGGAACAGCTTGCGCGCATGTCAGGCGTGCCTCGCCCAACCTGGTCGAACATGGAATCGGGCACGGCCAATCCGACGGTTGCCGTGCTGGCCAAAGTCGCCGCCGCGTTGCAAGTTCCGGTGGAAGAATTGATCAGCCCGCCGAAGGCTCAGGCAAAACTTTACAAAGCCGTTTCCATTCCGCAGAAACAGCGAGGAGGCGTTCTGATTCGCAAGCTTCTGCCGGATCACTTGCATGGTATGGAACTCGACCGGATGGAACTTTCGCCCGGTTCGCAGATGACAGGAGTTCCGCACCGATTGGGGACAAGAGAATATCTGGCTTGCGAAAGCGGGCGAGTGGAGTTGGTGGTTTCAGGTGAAAAATACGAACTTTCGCCGGGAGACGTGGTCGTGTTTCGCGGAGATCAGAAACACTCATACGCCAACCGTGGTGCTGAAGTGGCGGTCGCGTACAGCGCAATTGTTTTGGGGCCGGGGCGAATCGGCTAGCTATCGCGGAGCAATGCATGGAAAATGAGATCGCGCGCTGACATCCTTCTCGCGCATTCAATCATTGTCTGAGGAGAATAAAACCCAATGTTTAAGCCCCTGTGCTTGTTGCTTTCGTGCGGCCTGGTAATGTTTTCAGCGGGCTGTGGCAAACAGCAGCCTGCGAACAATTCGGCAGGCGCTCCCGCCGCCGCTCCAACCAAACCAATACCGGAATGGAAATCCGGTTACCGCGTGTTCGTCACCAACGAAAGGTCCGGCGACCTGAGCATCATTGACGGTTCGACGCTGGAAGTCATTGCCACAATTCCGCTGGGCAAACGACCGCGCGGAATTCACGCCAGCCCGGATGGGCGTACGATATACGTTGCGCTCAGCGGTTCGCCGATTGCCCCGCCGGGCGTTGATGAAGATTCGCTTCCGCCGCCGGACAAGAGCGCTGACGGCATTGGCGTGTTCGATGTCGAGCAGAACAAATTGGTGCGAGTCATCGAAGGAGGTTCCGATCCTGAAAACTTCGATGTCAGTCGCGATGGAAGCATGATTTTCGTATCCAACGAAGATACTTCTCAGGTCAGCTTCATAGAAATTTCCAGCGGCAAGGTTGTGCAAACGATCAGCGTTGGCGGCGAACCTGAAGGCGTCAGATTGGCTCCCGACGGCAAACTGGTTTATTCGACATCTGAAAACGACAGCACAATTTCGGCGATTGATGTCGCCGGGCGAAAGCTGGTCAAAAACATCAAAGTCGGTCGTCGTCCGCGTAATATTCTTTTTCTCCCTGACGGATCGCGCGGATTCGTTAGCGCGGAAAATGACGGAGCCGTGACCGTGTTCGATCCGATCAGGAACGTGAAGATCAAAGACATTCAGTTGGGCGATGCTTCGGTAATCAAACCGATGGGATTGGCTCTTTCGCCGGACGCGAAAACCCTGTACGTCAGCGCCGGTCGCGGTCATAAAGTTGTTGCGGTTGATACGGCCACCGATAAGGTCGTCTTTTCGGTTGATGTCGGTTTGCGTCCATGGGGGATTGCAGTTTCGCCTGACGGCAAAACGCTTTTCACCGCAAACGGCCCGGCCAATGATGTTTCAGTTGTGGATTTGGCGAACCGGACGATTGCCAAAAAGATCAATCTGACCGGAAGCCCGTGGGGCGTTCTGATTCTAAATCGGTAGCCATTCATCCGGTGCAACGCAGAGAGCAAAGCATATGAACAATTATCTATTCACAAAAATCCGGCAACGATTCGACAACACGGCAATTGAGAACGTAGAGCAAGCGGTCGCTCAACAACTCAACTCGGATAAACTGAAATTCGCTCCGGGCGCGCGCATAGCAATTACTTCGGGCAGTCGCGGCGTCGCAAACATCGCCCGCATCACCAAAGCAGTGGTTGATGCCGTCAAAGCCAAAGGCGGCAATCCATTCATCATTCCGGCGATGGGCAGTCACGGAGGCGCGACGGCTGAAGGCCAGCGCGAAATTCTGGCTTCTTACGACATCTGCGAAGAAACGATGGGTTGTCCGGTTCGCTCTTCGATGGAAGTGGTTGAATTGGACAACGGCGGATTGGAAATGCCGCTGTTTATGGATAAACACGCGCATGAATCGGACGGCGTCATTCTGATCAATCGCATCAAGCCGCACACGGCTTTTCACGGTGATTACGAAAGCGGTCTGGTGAAAATGAGCGTAATCGGTTTGGGCAAAGAACGCCTGGCTTCGGCGCTTCACAGCTTTGGCATTTACGGATTGAAAACACTGATGCCAAAAGCCGGACGGCAGATCATGGCGACAGGCAAAATTCTGCTTGGAGTCGGAATAGTTGAAAACGCTTACGACGAAACCGCAATCATCGAAGCCATGACGCCGGATGAAATTCTGCGTCGAGAACCGGAGTTGTTAGACATCGCCAAGGGGTTATTGCCCAGTTTTCCTGTCAACGAGATTGACGTGCTGGTCGTGGATCAAATCGGCAAGAACATCAGCGGTTCAGGCATGGATCCGAACATCATCGGGCGGATGCGGATTCGCGGCGAACCCGAACCTGAATCGCCCTCCATTAAAAGCATTGTGATAACCGATCTGACCGAAGCTTCGCACGGCAACGCCTGCGGCATCGGTCTGGCTGATGTGACGACGCGTCGTTTGGCGGACAAGGTGGATTGGCAGGCGACTTATATGAACGGCGTGACCAGCGGATTTTACGAACATTTCATGCTGCCAATTGTCGCCGCCACCGATGCGCAAGCTCTGGAATGGGGAGTCCGCGCCAGTCACGATCCGCACAAACCGAAAAAGATCGTGCGGATCAAAGACACATTGCATCTGGGAGAAATGTACGTGTCACAACCCGCATTGGAGGAAGTCAAAAACAAAGTCGAAATCATCAGCGAGCCGATCAATCTGTTCGACAGAGAAGGTTCGCTGATCGCTTTTTGACGAAGCGGGTTTTCCGCAATCAGACCGGCATTGAAACGAAAAACCGGCGGAACGAAGATCACTCTTCGTTCCGCCGGTTTTTTTCAGCAGAACGCTTTGACCGGGTTGAAGCTGTTTAGAAGTTCAGTTTCAAGCCCATGACAATGCGTCGCGCGTTGGCTGCTGCGGTGTATGAACCAAACAGCGCGTTGACTTGATTGTTGTTGGCGTCGAAGCGAGCAGTCGTGTCCACGCCGGTGAATTGCGTATGGTTGAAAGCGTTGTACATTTCCAACCGATACTGCAACCGCACTTTGCCTTCCGGCGCCAGGTTGAAGGTCTTGAACAACGAGATGTCCCAGTTGTTCGTGCCCGGCAAACGGAACACGTCTTTGGGCGCGTTGCCACGGCCAAAATCGCCTGCCGCTGTGGGCGGAAGGAACGCATTAACGTTCAGGTGACAGCCTCCCACGGCGGTGGTTTGAGCTGCGGTTGCCGTTGCCGCAAAGGCATGCGCACAGACTCCATTGCGCTGATCACGTGCCAGCACAGGATTGGCAATCATCACGATGCGGCTGTCCACGCCTGCGCCACCGCCACCGACCAGATCGCGCGCTTGCACCAGCGCGTAACCGACGCCAGACGGCGCGCCGCTGATGAAGGACGTGACGCCGGACAATTCCCAGCCCTCAAAAACCTGACGCGTCACGCCGTTGTCCCAATACTTGCTCAGACTCGGAATGCGGTACACGTAATTGACGACAAAGTTGTGCGTACGGTCGAAATTGCCTCTGCCGTAGTTGCGAACCTTGCGGTCAATGAACGGATTGATCGCGTCGTTGTTGCCATTCACCAGATTCATTGCCTTCGACCACGTGTAGCTCACGCCATATGACAGGCTGCTCGACATACGACGATTCACCTGTAACTGCATGGCGTGGTAATTCGAGTTGCCACCAGTTTCGATCAACTGAATATCGCCATAGCCTTTGATCGGTCGCAGGAAGTTGTCAGGCAAAGGTGTGGCTCCGCCGGACACCGTTGGGTCAATGCTCGATGGCAGAAAACGTGCGCCATATGGCACAGCATTCAGGCTCAGCCGTTGCAGCAGGTGCCGCCCCAATGAACCGACATAGGCCACATCCAGTACGGTGTTGTATCCGATGTCGCGTTGTACACCGAGGCTATAGTTATAAACAGCCGTCGGATCAAAGTTCGGGTCAATGGAATTGACGTTTGCCGGGCTGGTGCTCAGCGGAGTGGCCAACAGGTCTCTGATAGTCGTGAAATTGGCCGTGCGTGTAATGACGTTCGGGGGCTGCTCGCGTTGCTGCAACACCTGATCGTCGTTGAAGCGGTCATAAAAAACGCCAATGCCACCGCGCACCGAAGTCTTGCCGTCACCAAACACGTCAAGGGCGAAGCCGATGCGGGGCGCTACCTGGATAGGCGGTGTATTGAAGACACGCTCGCTTACCTGTCGCATGCCCTGGAATTGTGTTCCCGTCCCATCAGCAAAAGTATTGATTTTGACTGAGGGCTGGATGGCACCCGTCACCGGATTACGCGCAACGCGATTGGTGCCGGAACAGGGGTTCGCCGTAATACAGAATGGCGTCATCAACGCCGGTTGTTTCGATGGGTCGTAGAGTGAACGGTCGAAATATACGAGCGAATCGGATTCGCTATAAGTTGGTTCGATGTAATAGAAGCGAATGCCTGCATCCACTGTGAATCGTTTCGCCACTTTCCAGTTGTCCTGCACGAACCACTCAATATTGCGATACCGCGCGTGCCCGTCGAGTTTGTTGTTCGCTTCGGTGTAGGCGTTGACCGTGCCGATCAGCGCGTTGGCAAACGGATGGTTGGTGTCCAGCGGATTGTT
>CAYRQB010000022.1:0-35176 GCA_964426025.1 uncultured Heliomicrobium sp. | reverse complement strand
GACGCTTTCATAGTCATTTCGACCAGCGGCATTCGCCCTGTGATTGTCGAAATGGCCGCCGGAGCGCAGAAACGCGGCTTGCCGGTCATTGGCATTTGCTCGCGGCAGCATTGCGAACAATCCGTCGCGGCGCATTCGTCAGGCAAAAAGCTGATTGATTGCGCCGACGTGGTGATTGACAACGGATGCCCGCCGGGCGATTGCGTCGTAGAACTGGACGGGTTGGAATGGCGAACCGGGCCGACTTCGACCGTGACCGGAGCGATGATCATCAACATGCTTCGATCACGCGTAGCTGAAAAATTGCTGGAACGTGGCGTCAAACCCGAACTGTTGCCGAGCCACCAATTCGTAGGGAACACCAACGCGGCTGAGCAGCTTGAACGGTTTTACGAAGCCTATCGCCGCAGCTTGGCGCATCTTTACCAATAAACTTGGAGTGCGGTGGCTCGACACCGCTTTGCGTTCGCCACTGGGTGATTTCAGGAACAGCAGGGATTCGTTGAGAAAGCCAAAGCTGCGTCTAGCCGCAGCACTCCAAAAGTTCATGAAGGTTTTAGTCATCACAGGTTCAACCGGCATCGCGGCAGCAACAATTCGACTGGCTGCGCGCGAAGGCCATGCAGTGTTCTTCGTCAGTCGAGATAAAGACAATTGCCACGATTTGGCGGCAGAGCTTCAGGTGGAAAACAAACCCTGCGGCTTTCACGTCGCCGATCTGACCGAACCCGAAGCTGTCGCCGAAGCCGTCGCCGCTTGCGTTGCTCAGTTCGGACGGATTGACGCTTTGTTCAACGTAGCCGGAATCAGCGGACGCCGTTTTGGAGATGGACCGATTCACGAATGCTCGGTCGAAGGCTGGCAAACGACATTCGACAATAACGCAAAGACTACGTTTTTGATGTGCCGCGAAGTTGTGAACCAAATGCTGAATCAAACAATCAGCGAAAACGGCCTGCGAGGTTCGATTGTGAACATGGCCAGCGTGTTGGCGTTTGCGCCCGAAGCCGAGCATTTCGCCACGCACGCTTACGCGGCGAGCAAAGGCGCGGTCATCAGTTTGACGCGTGCAATGGCGGCTTATTACGCGCCGCACAAAATTCGAGTCAATGCCGTCGCTCCCGGATTGGTGCGAACTCCGATGAGCGAACGCGCGCAGAACGATCCGGCGATTCTGGAACTGATGAAAACCAAACAACCGCTCAGCGAGAATTTGATTGCGGCTGAAGACGTAGCCCAGGCCGCGCTGTTTTTGCTTGGCGACAAGGCGCGAAATATTACTGGCGAAGTTTTGACGATTGATGGCGGCTGGTGCGTCAGTTGAAGCGGGAACGCACGCGCCCTCGCGTGCAGGCTTGGTGAAAAGACGAGTTGCAATGTAGGCGCGAAATCCGCAATCACGCACGCGAGGGCGCGTGCGTTACCAAGAAGATGAAAGAACAACCTCTCAGAACAACAGTCGTCGGCAGTTATCCTTTTCCGGGCTGGCTGGAATTTGCCTGCTGGCATCTGGATCAGTTTGGCGAAGCCGACCGCACCGAATTGCAGGAAGACGCCGTCGTCGTTGCCATTCACGATCAACTGACCGCCGGTTTGGATGTCATCACCGACGGCGAACAGACGCGGCTGGATTTCAATTTGTCGTTTTATGGCTTTCTGTCGGGCATTGAACTGGAATCCGCGCAGCCCAGACGGTTCGGCCCGCCTGCCCACGACCAACGAGGCAAACACAAAATCATCGGCGAACTCGCCGCGCCTAATGGGCTGGGAGTCGTTGATGAATGGCTACGACTTCAACGGCTGGCAAAATCCGCAATCCGCAATCCGCAATCCGCAATTGAGTTAAAGGCCAGCGTGCCCGGTCCGTACACGCTCAGCGGCAGATTGATTGCAAATAAAAACTATCCCGACCGTTTCGCCGTCACCGAAGCGTTGGTTCCCATCGTGCGCGCTGAACTCGAAGCGCTGGTGGCCGCCGGTTGCCGCGAAATCACTGTGGATGAACCTTCGATGAGCTGTTACGCACACCGCGAAGACACGCGCCGCCTGGTAGACATTTTCAATCGCACGGTGGCTTCGGTGGTTGGTCGCTGTCGGTTGTCCACGCATTTGTGCTTTGGCAATTACAAAGGCCGTGCAGTCGGTTTGCGGAGCTACGAGCCTATGTTTCCGGCGTTTTTGGACATGCTGGTAGATGAATTCCATCTGGAAATGGCCAGTCGCGAATTTGCCGAACTGGAAATCATCGCCGAGATCGCCCAGCAAAAAGATGTGGCGGTTGGCATTGTTGACGTAAAAAGTTATTACATTGAATCTGTCGCCAATATAGCCGACCGCGTTCGCCGATGTTTGCAATTCGCGCCAGCCGAACGGTTGTCGTTCGCGCCGGATTGCGGTTTGAGCCAGACCGCGCGATGGGCTGCGCGGCAGAAGTTGCAAAACATGGTCGCCGGGGTGAAGCAGGTCAGAAAGGAATTGGGGTTGTGATTACAGAATTGATTCAAAGGCTCTGGCGCGATGAAGCTTTTCTGGCCGATGACAAAGAATTGAATCACCGAATAAACGAATTTCATAACTGGAGCAGTTATCAACTCAATTGAAAGGATCAACGATGAAAAAGATTTTGAGCAATCGCCGTTACCTGATGTCTGCAACAATATTGATTATCACGATGGCTGCGCTGTCGGTTGTCTTTGCGCAGGTCGCCCGCAGGAAAGGCGTTCCGCCGGACGATCCGATCATCGCCGGATTCAAAAAAACCTACGCCGCTTCAGTGGCCGATGCCGTCGAACTGGTCACGGGCAAACGCGGTTTTATGTCCCACGACATGAAAGTCGTCAGCGGCGGCAATATGGTTGGCCGCGCGGTGACTTCGCTGGTGCGGCCTGCTCCGCCTGAAAAAGCCACGCCAGCGCTTTCGACCAAACATTCGGTCGAAATGATTGACAACGCCAAACCGGGCGAAGTCGGCATCATCGTCATGGAAGGCACGTTGGACATTGCCGCGATGGGAAATCTGATGGCGACGGCGGCGGTCGTGCGCGGAATGGCCGGAATGGTTTTGGATGGAGCGGCGCGCGACGTGCCGGATTTGCGCAAGATGGGATTGACCGTTTACGCGCGCTCGATTTCTCCTGCGACGGCGGTTGGTCGTTACGCGACCGTTGATCGAAACATTCCGGTTCAATGCGCCGGAGTGACGGTTCGCCCGGGCGACATCATCGTCGCCAACGAAGACGGCGTCGTCGTCGTTCCGCAGGAACACGCCGAAGCCGTGCTGAAAAAATGCCAGGAGATTGACGAACGCGAAATCAAAATGTATCCGTTCATCAAGAAATATAAATCGCTTCAGAAAGCGATTGAAGTTTTCAACCGCATTTAATCAATGCGGATAAACGCAGAGACAATTTGTTGAGACAGGGTTGACAGGATTTTTCAGGATTAACAGACGATGTTCTGATAGCGATTTTGTCCGCTTCATTTCTTATCCCGTAAATCCTGAACGAATCTTGTTCATCCTGTCCAAAAGTTTTGTGGTTAGATTTGGTCGTGACAGGAATCATTCAATGCAATCAGCAATCGCAGATCATCTTTCCGGCCTCAACGCACAGCAGCGCGAAGCCGTCGCCACAACCGAAGGACCGGTTCTGATTCTGGCGGGAGCCGGAAGCGGTAAAACTCGCGTCATCACTTTTCGCATCGCGCATCTGATAGCGTCGGGCGTCAGGCCGGATAACATTCTGGCCGTCACCTTCACCAACAAAGCCGCGGGTGAAATGAAAGAGCGCGTTGAAAAACTGCTGGCCGGGACAGAACGCGTCAGTTCGCCGCTGATTTCAACTTTCCATTCGCTGTGCGTCCGGGTGCTGAGGCGCGACATTGAAAAGCTGGAACGCGGTTACACACGATCGTTCACGATTTACGATTCCGACGATCAACAGAAACTGCTGCGCGCCTGCATCAGGGATTGCGGTTTCGACGACAAACAACTGACGGCGCGTTATGCGCAGACTTCGATCAGTGCGGCCAAAAATCGCGGCGAAGACCCGGAAACCTTCGCGCTGAAATCCGAAGCCGATCCGAAACGCGCAGCCGTCGCCCGAATTTACGCCTTGTATGAACAACGCCTGCAATCATCGAACGCGCTGGATTTTGACGATCTACTGATTCGCACTGTGCAATTGCTGAGGATTTCCGAAGAAGCGCGGCGCTATTATCAAAATCGTTTTCGCCACTTGATGGTTGACGAATTTCAGGACACCAACGGCATTCAGTACAACCTTTGCCGTTTGCTGGTCGAAGGCGATGTGGCATTGAATCTGGCCTCGCGTTCGGCGGATTTCTGGACGAACCGCAGCCTGTGCGTAGTCGGCGATGAAAACCAATCCATCTACAAATTTCGCGGCTCTGATTTCAACATCATCCTGAATTTCGAGCGCGATTTTCCCGGCACGCGTACGATCAAGCTGGAAGACAATTACCGCTCGACGGCGCGAATACTGGCCGCGGCCAACAAAGTCATTGCCAACAACTCGCAACGCTTCGACAAAATTTTGCGCGCCAATACCAAGGAAGGCGAAAAGATTCGCTACGCGCAGGTTTACGACGGCGAAGCCGAAGCACGCTGGATTGTCGGCAAGATCGAAGAACATCTGCGTCGCGAACCGGATTTGCGCGCAGCAGTTTTGTACCGCACCAACGCTCAATCGCGTTCGTTTGAGGAAGCCTGTCGCCGCGCCGGATTTCGTTACAATCTGGTCGGAGGTTTCAGTTTTTACGAACGCGCCGAAGTCAAAGACATCATCGCTTACCTGAAGCTGGCGTTGAACCCGAATGATTCCATCGCTCTGTTGCGCGTCATTAACACTCCGACGCGCGGCATTGGCAAAACGACTCTGGATGAAGTTGAGCGTCAGGTGAAATCAATGGGTTTGCCGCATTGGCAGGCGATTGCCGCGGTCATCGAACAAAACTCTCTGCAAGCCCGTGCAATCAATGCGCTGAAATCATTTCAGGAAGTGGTCAATGGTTTGATCGCCAAAGTTTCATTACCGATTTCGGAAATCGTCAAAGCGGCAGTGTTGGACAGCGGTTACGAACAAATGCTGAAAGACGAACGCACAGAAGAAGCCGAAGGCCGTTTGCTGAATCTGGAAGAACTGGTCAACGCCGCTGCAGAATCCGAAACTCGCGGAGAAACTTTGAGAGATTTTCTGGATCACGCCGCGCTGGTTTCCGACACCGATCAATACAAGGCCGAAGCTCAAGTGACTTTGATGACAATGCACGCAGCCAAAGGTTTGGAATTCCCGCTGGTGTTCATCGCCGGGTTGGAAGAAAACCTGTTTCCGCATTCGCGCGCCAGCGATAACCAGGCTGAATTGGAAGAAGAACGACGCCTGTGTTACGTCGCCATCACGCGAGCGGAAAAATATCTTTACCTGACTCACGCCATGAAGCGCCGCGTTTACGGCGAAGAATTGCCATCTGAACCTTCGCGCTTCCTGAGGGAATTTCCATTCGAACTGATTGAAGATCAATCGAAAGGCTCAAGCTGGCTGCGGTTCGCCAACAAAACCTCGACCAAAGAAAATCGCGATGCGATCAACGCCCTGACCGGCAGACAAACTCCGCCGCCGATCAAGCGCACCACGACGTTTCAGGGCCAGACTTACAACAATAAGGACAGCGTCCGTGATTTTTTCGCCCGCAAAGGAGTAAAGGTTGATCCCGAAGCTTTCGAGCCGAAAGAGCGCAAATCCGAAAGCCGCAACGATAGCGCCGGCAGTTCCAAAAGCTCCAAAGCTTCCGGCGGATTCAAAGTCGGCACACGCGTCCGCCACGCCAAATTCGGCGTTGGCATGATCGTCCGCCGCGAAGGCGAAGACGACAACGTCAAACTGACGATCAACTTTCCAGGCTACGGTCAGAAAAAGATGATGGAAAAGTTTGCCGGACTGGAAAAGCTTTGATTCTCTGGTCAAAAAGATTGGTCAGCATGAATTCAACATCAGCAAGGAGCAACAGTTGGCACTAAAAGACCTGATTACGATCAACGACCTGACGACGAAGGAAGTCAAAAAGATATTCACCACCACAGCAGATCTGAAAACCAATCCGCGCAATTACAGCGAAGCATTGGCCGGATGCAGCGTTGCGCTGATTTTTGAAAAGCCCAGTTTGCGTACGCGAGTGACTTTTGATCTGGGAGCGACACAGATGGGGGCTTCGTGTGTTTATCTGGATCATCAGGGCGTGCGTTTGGGCGAACGCGAATCGGTCAAGGACATGGCATTGAATCTGGAACGCTGGGTTGACGTGATTGTTGCGCGGACTTACAGCCACGAAACCGTCATCGAACTGGCGGAGCATTCATCTGTGCCGGTTATCAACGGACTGTCTGAATATACTCACCCCTGCCAGGGGTTGACGGATTACTTCACCTTAACAGAAAAGGTCGGACAGGATTTGAGCGGATTCCGCATCGCCTATGTCGGCGACGGCAACAACACTTGCCATTCACTGATTTTCGGCGCGGCAAAAATTGGAGCGCACATCAGCGTCGGCTGTCCTGAAGGTTATGAACCCGATGCGGGAGTGTTAAAGCAGGCGCGCAAGGACGCCCGAAAGACCGGCGCGAAGGTGGAAATCTTCAATGACCCATTTGAAGCCGTCAGTGGCGCTCAGGCGGTTTACACAGACGTTTGGGCTTCGATGGGATTTGAAGCCGAAACCGAGCGAAGACGTGAGATATTCTCTTCTTTCCGCGTCACCAGAAAGTTGATGAATGCCGCCGCCAAAGGAGCTTTTTTCATGCACTGTTTGCCGGCGCATCGCGGCGACGAAGTTGACGCAGATGTGATTGATAGCAAATGTTCGATTGTTTACGACGAAGCCGAAAACCGGCTGCACACACAAAAAGCAATCATGCTATTGCTCGTCCAAGTCAATCGTTGAATTATTTTTCATTTGTCGCGGAAGCGGCTGGTCACCTAAAATCCTCTCGTGGCTGAAGTTCGTCCCAGACAAATTGAACTGTACGTTACGAGCGAAGGTGAATCGCCATTTGAAGATTGGCTAACAGGGTTGAAAGATACAAAAGCACGCGCAAAAATCAGAGTTCGACTTGATCGGTTGCGGCTAGGTAATTTCGGCGATTGCAAATCTGTTGGCTCCGGCGTTTTTGAGCTACGGATAGATTTCGGACCTGGTTACAGGGTTTAATATGGAAAGGTCGGCGACGCGATAGTGATCTTGTTGTGTGGAGGCGACAAAAGTTCGCAGTCCAAAGACATCAAAAACGCAGTCAAGTTTTGGGAAGATTACAAAAACAGGCAGCCAGAGGAATACGAAGATGAATGCAACTAAGAGTTATCAGGAATCATTGCTGGCGTCTTTGCGCAACCCTGAAGAAGCCGCTGAATATCTGAATGCGGCGCTGGAAGAAAGGGACGAAAAGATTTTTAGATTGGCTCTCAGCAATGTTGCCCAAGCCAATGGATTGCCTTTTGACGCTGATGAACCGGGAAACTCCAAATCATCGCAATCTCCAAATTTGCCAAATCTGAATTCCTTGTTAAACACACTTCACTTGCGATTTGCCACTGCTGCCAAATGAAAGTGGTCAAGCCGAACAATGAACCAATCTGCGTCTGACGAATCTTCCACGCCAAATAATCCGCAATCTGCGCCTAAACAATCTGGCCAAAATCCGCAACCGAAAAGCATCGCCCGTTCCGCCGGCATAGTCAGTCTGGCAGTGATGGGCAGTCGAATTCTCGGTCTGGTTCGCGAACAGGCTTTTGCCGCTTTCTTCGGCCCCGGCATTGCCAACGACGCATTCAACATCGCCTTTCGCGTTCCCAATCTGTTGCGCGATTTGTTTGCCGAAGGCGCGCTATCAGCGGCGTTCGTTTCAACCTTTTCGCGGACGCTGACTCAAAAAGGCGAGCGCGAAGCCTGGCGTTTGGCCAATCTGGTAAACAACGGATTGATTCTGATCCTGTCGCTGGTCGTGATTGGCGGAATTATTTTTTCCCCGCAAATAGTTGATCTGCTGGTTGAACCCAGCCGCGAACTGGCCAATCCTGCTCAAGCCGAATTTTCGCGCCAACTGACCATCAGAATGACGCGGATTCTTTTTCCGTTTCTGTTGATGGTTTCGTTGGCAGCGGTGGCCATGGGAATTCTGAACACGAAAGACCGTTTCGGCGTCCCGGCTTCGGCTTCGACAATGTTCAATGCCGGTTCGATTATCGGCGGATTGTTTTGCGCTTATATGTTTGCGCCCGATTACATTGCCAACGGCGCCGAGGCGTTAATCAATCAACAAACACTGCCGCGCGATGATGCTGGCGCGGCGTCGGCAATCATCGGCATGGCAATCGGCACGTTGATCGGCGGAATGATGCAATGGCTGATCCAGGTTCCGAGTCTGCGAGCGGTCGGTTATCGCTGGCAACCTATCCTCAGCTTCCGCGATGAAGGCGTCCGACAGGTGATGCGATTGATGGCTCCGGCCATCATCGGCTCTGCTGCTTTGCAGGTGAATCTGGTCGTCAATACAACCTTTGCCACCAGCCTGGGCGAAGGCCGCGTCTCATGGCTGCAATTCGCTTTCAGGCTGATTTATTTGCCTATCGGATTGTTCGGCGTGGCGATTTCGACCGCGACATTGCCAGTGGCTTCGCGAGCAGCGGCGCTCGACAATCTTGACGAATTCCGCCGCACGATTGCTCAGGCATTGCGGCTGACTTTCCTGCTGACTATTCCTTCTGCCGTCGGCTTGATCGTTTTGAATAAAGAAATCATCGCGTTGATTTATCAACACGGTGGACGGTTCACTTCTTACGACACGGAAATGACAGGCATCGCGCTGGCGTATAACGCCATTGGCTTGACTGCTTATTCAGGCGTGCGCGTTTTGGCACCGGCGTTTTTCGCTCTGAAAGACACTCGCATTCCAATGATCGCCAGTCTGTTTTCGATCATCACCAATTACGCCGTAGCCAAGACCACGATTGATTATCTTGGCATGGGGCATCGAGGGCTGGCGCTTTCTATCTCGGTAGTTTCGATAGTCAACTTCGCGATTCTCATTTTCTTTATGCGCAGGCGAACCGGACGAATCGAAGGACGCGGTTTGATTTCGACGTTCGTAAAAGTGACGCTGGCTGCGGCTGTGATGGGATTGGCCTGCTGGCTGGTCAGCCATAAGTTGGAATCCGCTCTGGGCACGACCAGCCTTTCGGCTCGATTGATCAACGTCGGCGTTTCAATCTCGGTTGGCATTCTGATTTTCTATATTTCGGCGCGTATTTTCCGCGTCACAGAGCTTGATCAGATGAGCGCTTCAGTAAAACGCAAGATCGGCTTTCGCCTTGGCGGCAAATCCAGCCGGTAATATCGAATGTCAGGAAGCTTCTCCAACGGTTGTCAGCCAGCCTCTGCGATGTGAAAATAACCGTCAGTTTCCGCGCATTAAGCCGGAGCAAGCATTCATTCCAATTCATACGAGGTTTTGCAGATGAAAAAGATGCCGAGCGCAATGGCGCGCGTGGCTTTGATGTTTTGCGTAATTTTATTGATGCCATCAACAATTGCTTTTAGCCAATCGCCGAAGAACTTTGCGCAAGCGCGCCGCGAGTTCAAAACTTTCTACGAGCAGGGAATGCGAAAGAATGGAATCGTCGGCAGCAGCTTCATGCTGATTCAGGATGGTTCAGTCATCGCGCAGGAATTTTTCGGCCTTGCCAATCAGGAAAAACAACAGCCGGTTGACGAAAACACGATTTACCATTGGGCTTCGATCACGAAGACCTTCACCGGCGTCGCCATCATGCAATTGCGAGATCGCGGCCTGTTGAAACTGGATGACCCGATCATCAAATACCTGCCCGAACTGAAAGCCGTGCACAATCCGTTTGGAGATATGAGCGAAATCACGATCAAACATCTGATGACGCATTCCGCCGGATTTCGCGGCGCAACCTGGCCGTGGGGAGGCGACAAGGATTGGCAACCGCACGAACCGACGCAATGGTCGCAATTGGTGGCGATGATGCCTTACACGGAAATCCAGTTTAAGCCGGGCAGCAAGTTCAGCTATTCGAATCCGGGCATCATCTTTCTTGGCCGCGTGATCGAACAACTGTCGGGCGATGATTACGAAGTTTACGTTGACAAGAACATCTTCAAGCCGCTGGAAATGTATCGCAGTTATTTCGACGCCACACCTTATCATTTGGTGAAAAACCGTTCGGCAAGTTACTGGCTGAAGGAAGGCAAACTGACTCCGGCGCGATTTGACGTTGATACGGGCATCACGGTTTCAAACGGCGGGCTGAACGCTACGCTGCCGGACATGGTCAAATACCTGAACTTCCTGATGGGAGATGTGCGCCGACAGGCGATTTACGATCAGATTCTGAAACGATCAACGCTGGAAGAAATGTTTCAACCGCAAATTTCCGCCGCGCCCGAAGCGATCCAAAATCCGGAAGGTCAAAACCGCAAAGATGCAATGGGGCTGATATTCTTTATCGAAGACAACTTCGGCCAACATTTCATTGGCCACAGTGGCGGGCAGAACGGCTTCATCTCACATTTTTATTTTCGACCGGACACGCGCACGGCATACATTATCGCTTTCAATACTCATGCGACGGCGACCGAGAAAGATTCCAATCAGGACACGCGTCGCCTGGATCGCGAAATCAAGGATTACCTGTTTCAAAATATCTTTCCGTTGTTTGTTACAACGCGGAAATAGAATCATCTCTTTTATAACTTTGCTTTCATAGGTTCATTTATGCACTTACTTTCACTTCTGTTATTCCAGCCTCCTCCACCGGAGCAGACAAGAATATTGCTCGATCCGATCATGCGGCACGGGCGCGACAATATCAGTTACATCAGTTCGATGGATGGATTCGATTTGACGATCGTCGCGCTTTATTTCTCCATTCTGGCTCTTCTGGCCATTCTTGGCATTTACCGAGTTCGCATGGTCTGGCAGTTCCGGCGCTATCGCGACATCAAACCTCAACCCAAAGGCCGTTTTGCCGAAAACGAATTGCCGCGCATCACTGTTCAGTTGCCGCTGTTCAACGAGCTTTACGTAGTCGAACGCCTGGTTGAATCCGTAGTCAAATTGGATTACCCGCGCCATCTGCTGGAAATCCAGGTTCTTGATGATTCGACCGACGAAACCGTCAACATTGCGGCAGCAGTGGTTGAGCGGTTCAAACAGCAGGGCTACGACATCAGCTACGTGCATCGCAAAGACCGGACCGGCTTCAAAGCCGGCGCGTTGGAAAACGGAATGAAGATGGCGAAGGGGCAATTGCTTGCCATCTTCGACGCAGACTTCACTCCCAAACCCGATTGCCTGCGCAAGATGGTTGATTACTTCACCGACGAAAGAATCGGCATGGTGCAAATGCGGTGGGGACACATCAACGCGAATTACTCTCTGTTGACGCGAATTCAGGAAGTCTTGTTGGATGGACATTTCGTCGTCGAACAGACTTCGCGCAATCGCACCGGAGCTTTCTTCAATTTCAACGGCACTGCCGGAATGTGGCGACGCGAAGCAATTGAATGGAGCGGCGGTTGGCAGCACGACACACTGACCGAAGACACCGATCTCAGCTTTCGCGCTCAGTTGATGGGATGGAGGTTTGTCTACCTGCTCGACGAAGATGTTCCGGCTGAGTTGCCCGTTGAGATGAACGCCTTCAAAGCTCAACAGCGTCGTTGGGCTAAGGGATTGGTTCAGGTCGGGCTGAAACTGATGCCGAGAATCTGGCATCATCCGAAACTGACTCGTCAGCAAAAGGTCGAACTATTCTTCCGTTTGTTCGGCAATTGCGCGGCGATGCTGATGATCGTGCTGAGCATTCTGCATATTCCGGTTTTGATCGTTCGCTTCAATCAGGGCATGTTTCATCTGTTGTTGCTCGACACTCCGTTGATGATCTTCGCGACGTTTTCAGTCGTCAGCTTTTACGGTTCGGCAATCCGTTATCGTTATCCGAATGAAAAATGGCGGCTGTGGTTGATTCCGTTGGCAATGGCAATGGGCATCGGACTTGTGTTTTCAAACGCCAGGGCAGTGCTTGAAGCCTTGTTCAGAGTCGAATCAAGTTTTGTCCGAACTCCGAAATACAACGTCGAATCGAAGAAGGATAACTGGCTGCAGGTCGCCACAAAATACAAACGCAAAGGCGGATGGCTGCCGTTCATCGAACTGGCTTTCGCGCTTTATTTTGTCGTTGCGGTTTTGTACGCAATTCGCAGCAACATTTACGCGACCATTCCTTTCTTGCTGCTGTTCCTGCTCGGATATGGATACATGGCTTCGATGTCCTTGTTCCAGGGTCGAGTCAGAAAACTGCTCAATACTTTCAGGCGCGGATAAACGCGACAGTTAAATCTTATCGTGCAGGATCAAGGCGCAGAGTAAGTTCTCTGCGCCTTTGCTTATTTCGCCGTGCAACATTTGATTCTTTATCAGCGTTATCAAAAACGGTTTGTCGTCACCCTCTCTCACTCTGTTTGGGCTTTTGGCCAGCGTGATATACTGAGTCACAAGCATCACGGCAAAGCAAAGGTGACAAGCGCAAGCCAATCATTTTCAAGCAAGTTCAAGGAGCGATTATGTTCTGCCCGAAATGCGGATCGAATCAGGGCGAAGGAAAAAAATTTTGCACTGTGTGTGGAACAAATCTGACCGTCGTTTCGCAGGCCCTGACCGGACAAATCCATCAGCCACAAGTTGTCTATCAGGCTCCGTCATTGACCAGCCTCGAGATTGAACGTCATCAGCAATTGAGAAAGGGAATTACGATGGCTGTTCTTGGCGGCGGTTATCTGCTCTACAAAATTATCAGTTCTATTTTTTCGATGCCGTTCACCGGCTGGCGCTCGCCTTTCGGGATGCTCGGTTTCATCGCTTTCGTCATCTTTGCAATCGGTATAGCCAAGATCGTTAGTTCCAAAACAAGCAATGCCGAATCGCCGTCCATGAACAATCGCGATGGCAAGTCGTTTTCCAGTTCAACCGCCAATCAATCATCCGGCTTTTCACACAAACAGGCGCAGATGGCTTTTCCGCAACCTGTCTTTTCAGCGGCTTCAACCAACGAAAAATCAGCGCCGCAAACAAGCGAGCTTGAACCATTGCCACGACCGACGACAAGTGTTACTGAAGACGACACAAGGCATCTTTCAAGGTAAATCGCAGTTGTCGGATTTATGGAGAGTAAGGAATTATGTTTTGCCCAAATTGTGGAACAGAGACCCAGGAAGCGCTGAAGTTTTGCAAACAGTGCGGGACTAATTTGAAGCGTGTTCAAGGGGTAATGGGAAAAGCGCGCGCCGGTGTGATCATCAACTCATCCCTCAACTGGGATGAAATGGCGCTTGAGGAATACTGGGAAGAGCGTGAACGCAAGAAAAAGAAGCCCCTGGAAGAAAAACGACTCGAAGAAATAAAAAGCGGTGTAATCACCACCAGCGTCGGTCTGGGCTTGATGATCTTCTTCAATCTTCTATTCGATGCCATAGCCAACACCGTCGGAGGGTCGGAGTCCAATATTCTGCGTAGCTTGTGGGCAATAGGCCTGGTTCCGTTTCTGGTCGGACTGGGAATCATTTTCAACGGCCTTGTTGTCAGCAAACGCCTCATCGAATTGAAAAAGCAAAATGCGGCCAACGCTCCGCAACCCTTGTTTTCACCTGTTCCGGCCACCGCGCCGGTTCAACAATTGAGCGAAGGGTCTCAATCCACTATCGCCGATTACAGCATCACCGAACCCACAACAACCAAATTGCGCGAACCGATTTCCAGCGCTTCTTCTCGCGACACGAATTGACCATGCAGTACAAACATCAGAGCATAAATTCAGGAGGACACCGTTAATGTATTGCACCCGTTGCGGCACTCAGAATCCGGACGATGCAGGCTTTTGCCGTAATTGTTCCAGCCCGCTTGTCAAACCCGGCGGCGCTCAACAGCCAAGCGCCCCTTATTCCAACCCATCGTCGTCTGGTTCTGCCGGCGGTGGCCAGTCACAACAACCCGGTCAAACACCTTATCCCGGTTATCAAGGCTATCCGATTTATCAAAGCGGTTATGCCAATCAGCAGGTCGCCCAGCAAGGAGGCGCTAGCGGACGGTCAATCGCGGCTATGGTTCTCAGCATATTGGGAATTGTCGGCTGCGGCTTTTTGACCAGTGTTCCGGGAATGATTTTGGGCAAGATGGAAATGAATGCGATCAGCGCTGGCCAAGCTCCAAAGGCAGGAGAAGTATTGGCAAAGGTAGGTTTTTACCTGGGCATAGCCGGGACTGTTCTTTCCTGTCTGCTCGGCATCATTTGGGCTGTTCTGGCTTTCGTTGGAGCCGCAGCCAATTCAATTCAATAACCAATATGACCGCCAACTCGGACTTCCAAAATTACAAGAGTGCAGAACCAACGCGTCACGAGTCCGAGTTGGCTTATTCCGGAAACGATCAGATCATTTACTTGATCCTGATTGCCATCGCCAGCTTCACGCTTGTCATTGCCAGAATATTGCAACCATCGCCGAAAGGGTTCGGAACTCATGAACAATTGGGATTGCCGCCTTGCGCTTTCCTGCACCTGACCGGATTTCCCTGTCCTGGTTGCGGATTGACTACGAGCTTTGCTCACGCTGCGCGATTTGATTTTCACCTGGCCTTCGTCGCGCAACCGTTCGGCCTCATTGCCTTCTTCCTGACAGTTTTGAGCATACCTCTGCTTCTTATTCTCATTCGCAAACGCGTTGCCTGGTTTAGTGCCATTCGCGCGCGCGGAACTGATGTTCTGCTTTATCTGTTGATTGCTGCTTATCTGGGCAGTTGGGTATACAAAATTGTGGTGATGAGATGACGCCGAATGGTGTTCGGCAACCTGGCTAGTAAGTTTCTCCGCCTTCTTCTACAATCCTCCACCGCTGAATCAAATATCAAATTGACCCGGAGAATATTACGATGAAAACGGCTGCTTTGCTGTTTTGCTATCTGTTGCTATCAACACCTGTCACCGTTATGCCACGCACACAAGACAAACTGCCAAAATCACGAGCCGAGTTGAGCAATTACGAAGAGACGAGCCGTTATGAAGACGTCCTGCAATTCATCGCTGAATTGCAAAAGATGACCGACAAACTGCGAGTTGAATCGTTCGGCAAAACCGTTGAGGGTCGCGATCTGCCGTTGATGATTTTCTCGAATCCGCCGATTTCACAACCGCGAGAAGCGCGCGCTTCGGGCAAACCAATCGTTTTCGTTCAAGCCAATATTCACGCCGGAGAAGTGGAAGGGAAGGAAGCGATGTTGCATTTGTCACGACGCATCGTCGCCGGTGATTTGCAAACATTGCTGGACAAACTGGTCATTCTGATCGCGCCGATTTACAACGCCGACGGCAACGAACGAATCAACGTCGCCAACCGCACGGCTCAGTACGGCCCCATCGGCGGAGTCGGCACGCGCGAAAATGCCAACGGCATGGATTTGAACCGCGATTACATGAAACTGGAATCGCCCGAAGCCAACGCGCTGGTCGGGTTGATGAATCGCTGGGATCCGCATCTGACAGTTGACCTGCACACGACCAATGGTTCGTATCACGGCTATCACCTAACCTACGCGCCGACGCTGAACCCTAACGCCGACCCGCGACTGATTGCTTTCAGTCGAAACAAAATGCTTCCGGCCATCACTCGCACGCTGTTACGCCAACACAAATTCCGAACTTACTTTTATGGCAACTTCGCCACCAAAGAACGCATTAACCGCGAAGTGAACACCTTCGAAATGCAACGCGAAGGCCGCGCCGCCATGCCCCCAGAAAGTCTGGCAGATAAACCCGAAACCAAAATCTGGCGTACCTTCGATCATCGCCCTATGTTCGGCAACAACTATGTTGGCCTGCGAAACCGACTGACAATTCTTTCCGAAGCTTACAGCTATCTGGATTTCAAAGGTCGCATCGCCGTCACGGAAGCGTTCGTCGAAGAAATTTTCAAATACTCAGCACTGCACGCCGCCGAAATCACTGCACTGATAAAACGAGTTGACGAAGACGCCGTTCGCGGCAAGCTTCCGGCAAAAGGAGTGGCGTTTGAACTCAAACCACTGGACAAACCTGTCAGCATATTGGTCGGCGAAGTGAAGAAGGTCAAAAACGCTCGCAACGGAAAAGACATGACCGCGATGGTCGAGGACAAAGTCACGCCGACGCTGATGCCCGATTACGGTTTGTTCGCCGCAACGAAAAGCAACGCCGTTCCGCGCGCTTATATTTTCAAAAGCGAGGCTGGGCTAAAAACTGTGATTGAAAAGCTGCAAGCTCACGGCATAGCCATCGAAGAATTGACCGAACCGCTGAACACAGAAGTAGAAAGCTTTGTCATTGATTCGGTAAACAAAGCCGCTCGCGCTTTTCAGGGCCACGCCGAAGTCAAATTGAAAGGTCACACTCAAAAAGAAACTATCAGCTTTCCTGTTGGTTCGATTTTGATTCGCACAAATCAGCCTCTGGCTTCGCTGATTTTTTACCTGCTGGAAGCTGAAAGCGACGACGGATTTGTGCGATGGAATTTTCTGGATGTGTATTTGGAAAAAGGGAAGACTTATCCGATTTACAAACTGACGGGCGAGGTAAGAGCGGCGGGCAAGTTAAAGAATTAAACCGTTATGGCCGACAGACTGCTTATCAAAGACACAACCATCATCACGCTTGATCCGGCAAACAGAATATTGCAGGGAAGCGTCGTCATTGAAGATGGGCGCATCGCCGCAATCGAATCGTCTGCGTCGCGATCCGACTCAGGCTACGACAAAGTAATTGATGGACGCGACCGCGTGCTTCTGCCAGGCTTTATCCAGACACACATTCATCTTTGCCAAACACTTTTTCGCGGAGCGGCTGATGATCTGGCATTGATTGATTGGCTGAAACAACGCGTCTGGCCTATGGAAGCGGCTCACACACCCGAATCTTTACGTGCATCGGCTCGGTTGGGAATTGCCGAGTTGATAAAAGGCGGCACTACCTGTGCTTTGACCATGGAAACGGTGAATCACACTGATGCGGTTTTTCAGGCTGTCGAAGAATCAGGTTTTCGCGCCACTGTCGGCAAATGCATGATGGATTTCGGCGATGATGTTCCAGTTCCTTTGCGCGAAGAAACTGAAGCTTCGATTGTTCAATCGCTGGAATTGCTGGAACGCTGGCACGGACAGGATAACGGACGCATTCGCTATTGCTTCGCCCCGCGATTTGCCGTCAGTTGCACGCGTGAACTTTTGGAGAAAGTCGCTCGACTTTCTCGTGAACGCAACGTGATGATTCATACGCACGCGTCCGAAAACACTGATGAAATCGCCTTGGTCGAACGATTGACCGGAAAGCGGAACATAAATTACCTGCACGATGTTGGCTTGCTGGCTCATCGCACTGTGCTGGCTCACTGCATACATCTTGACGAAACTGAAATGGAGATTCTGCGAACAACCGGAACTCATGTCTCGCATTGTCCATCATCAAATCTAAAACTGGCTTCCGGCATAGCTCGAATCAAGGATATGCAGGATCGCGACATCTCGGTTTCACTCGGCGCTGATGGCGCGCCATGCAACAATCGCCTGGATATTTTCACTGAAATGAGGACTGCGGCTTTACTGCAAAAAGTTCTTCACGGAACACAGTTCTTATCGGCGATGGCTGTTCTGAAAATGGCGACGATCAGTGGAGCAAGAGCGTTGGGCCTCGATCACGAAATCGGAAGCATCGAAATCGGGAAACTCGCCGATCTTGTATTACTGAATTTGCAGTCATTGAATACAATCCCGCAACCGGATTTGGTTTCCACAGTAGTTTATGCGGCTCAAACAAGTAATGTAGAAACCGTCTTGATTAACGGTCGAATTGTCATGCTCGAAGAGATACTACTTACGCTTGATGAAGATCAGATATTGGCTGAAGCTACTAAAGAGTCCAAAGAATTGATGATCAGGTCTGCTCAATATCGGCAATAGATCGAAAGTAAAAGCCGACAGGTCGTTAATAAAATTCGCCCTTGTCGGCTTTCGTGTCTTTACTCATGCTGAAACCAAATCGTCAAACAGCGTCGGCAATTTTCAAATTCTTGGCCTCAACCATAGGTTTTTGATCGCTCTTGTTCAATCCTTTGGCGTCTTTGTTGTCGATCATATGGCATTTGCCATCAAAAACAGCTCCGTGTTCAATGATCAAAGCTGGCGTATAAATATCTCCATAAACTCGGCCTGTCGGATGAATTTTAACGCTCGTTTTAGCAGTGATAGTTCCTTCAACTGTTCCGCTGACTTCCACCATACCTGCCGTCACAGTAGCTTTGACACGCCCTCTTTCCATGATCAAGAGACTGCCCGAATCGGAAGTTATTGTGCCTGAAACAGTGGCATCAATTCTCATGATTTCTGTAAATTTGATTTCACCTACGATGTCTGTGCCTTCTCCTAAAAAGCTACGAAGATCGGTTGGACCATCGCTACTCACTGATCTGTTGCCAAACTTCATGATAAAACGCCTCCTAAGCTGAAATGTATTTTTGAAATTGATGATGAGAGAGGGGCATTACCGATGATTGAAAATTTCGGTTGGAAACTCAGAGCGCCAAATGCGGGGGAGGGCTAAGATTCTGACTTTCGCATAATGACCGAGTAGATTCTGTCCAATTCACTCATCGAACTGAAATCAATTTCGATCATTCCTCCGTTCTGATTAAGATGAATCTTTACTTGTGTGCCAAGCAATCTCTTCATCTTTAACTCGGCGGCACGGATGTTAGCATCATTCTGATTAGGTGTCGAGCTTTGTCTAATTGAAGAATTTGACATTGCGCGTTTAACAGCTTGCTCTGTTTCTCTGACAGACAACTTACGCGAAACTATCTCTTCGGCCAGCTTCAACTGGTCTTCTTCAGAGGTCAATCCCAGAATCGCTCGCGCATGTCCCATGCTCAGCAGGTCTTCTTCCAGCATCTTTTGAATCTTCGCTGGCAGCTTCAGCAACCGCAGATAATTTGCAATTGACGACCTGTCTTTGCCCACTCTCTTTGCCACTTCATCCTGCGTCAAACCAAGATTCTGGATCAATCGTTGATATGCTTGAGCCTCTTCAATCGGGTTCAACTCCTGACGCTGAATGTTTTCGATTAACGCCAATTCCAGAAGTTTGGCGTCAGGAATACTTCTGATGACGGCATTTACTTTGTGCAGACCTGCTCTTTGCGCCGCTCTCCATCGCCTTTCACCTGCCACTATCTGATAACGCCCGCTGGCGACGCGGCGAAGAAGTATTGGTTGTACCAACCCATTTGATCTGATTGATTGGGCCAACTCCTCCAGCTTGGCTTCATTGAAATGTAAGCGTGGTTGATCGGGATTTGGCTCAATCAGGTCAATGTCCACTTCTAATAGCTCGTCTCCCTGGGCCAGGGAATCGGCCAGGAGGGCGCTAAGCCCTCTCCCTAACGCTCGTCTTGTCATTTTCCATTACCTCTTTGGCAAGGTTCATATAACTTTCAGCGCCACGAGACTTAATGTCGTACAAGATAATCGGCTTCCCGTGACTCGGAGCCTCTGCCAATCTTATGTTTCTGGGAATAACTGTTTCAAAAACCTGGCTTCCTAGGAAATCCCTTAAATCCGCCACAACCTGATTAGCAAGATTGGTTCTTTCGTCATACATCGTGAGAAGAAAGCCCTCCACTGCAAGACTCTGATTCAGGCTACGTCGTATTCTTACCAGCGTATCCCAAAGATCAGTTACTCCCTCAAGGGCAAAATACTCGCATTGAATAGGAACTATCACTGAATCAGCCGCAGCTAAAGCATTCAAATTGAGCAAGCCCAGGCTTGGCGGGCAATCCAGAATTATGTACTCAAAATTATCGCGTTCAGCGCCAATTACATTTCGCAGAAAAAACTCTCGTCCCTCGCTATCAATTAGCTCCACTTCTGCGCCTGCTAAATTTCTGTCAGATGGCGCAATCTTCATATACTCCAACTCGGTGTTGAGGAGCGTTCTCCCTATCGGCTCCTGCAAAACAAGGGAATGATAGACGCCACGCTTGAAGGAGCCTTTCTTTATTCCCACGCCACTTGTCGCATTAGCCTGCGGATCGAGATCAATCAGCAAGGTAGGTATCTCAGCAACGGCCAATGATGCCGCCAGGTTTATTGCGGTAGTTGTTTTCCCAACGCCGCCTTTTTGATTTGAAATTGCGATGACTTTTCCCATTTTCACCTGCCTGAGGAAAATAACTACGACTCGGGTATTGGAAACTGCACATTACCACAAGTGAGAAATGAGTAGAAGCTTGGGAGTGTTTCACGTGGAACTGTGAGAAGAGCGAATCGAGTCCTTGAAAAAGCGTTTCACGTGGAACTTATAAGGTTGATAAGCGATCCATAGCCCTTTCCCGGAATAAAAACCTCTTTCATCTGCTTTTCCGCAGACATCGAAGCTTTTATGGCTTTTCCCAGGTCATTCGATCCCAAAAAAATGATCTGTTGGCAATTTGCACCGATGGCGATTATTTTCGGCGTCAGACTTTCCATTTGTTCGACAGCTCGGGCTATCAAACAGGATTCTTCCGGCAAATCGCTGAGAGATTCAATTCTTAGCCCTATAGCGGTCACGTTCGTCAATTGAAGAGATGCAATCACCTCTTCGAGAAAAATCTTTTTTGAACTCTTTGCCTCAACTAGATTTACGTTCAAATCAGGTCTCAAAACAGAGATTGGTATGCCTGGCACTCCCAATCCGGAGCCCAAATCCCAAACGTACCTGACCGTAGGCAAAATATAACTTGCCGCAAAATCAGATTCCAAAATGTGGCGATGAAAAAATGCAGCAGGATCAATCAGCGTGGTGAGGTGCAGGCGAGCATTCCATTTTAGTACGAGTTCGTAATAGGCGAGGAAAAGTTCAATCTCTTGTTTGGAAAAAAAGGCTCCACCGTATCGGTGGTTGGTCTGTAGCAAGGCTTCCAATTCACTTGTCTTGGCTTGAATCACTTTTATCGCTGACGAGACATCAATTCAACATGGATTGTGAGCAAAGATAACGCAGCCGGTGTGACACCGGGTATCCTCATGGCCTGTCCAATTGTACGAGGTCTGACTCGGTTGAGCCGCTCTATCATCTCATTTGAAAGCCCAGGCAATTTGGAGTAAACGAGTTCCTGTGGAATGGTTTTATCAGCAGCCTTAGCCAAACGTGCAGCCATGCTTTCATGAGAGGTAAGATAACCCTCGTATTTGAAATCAGTCACGACGGTACTTATCTCCGCCAAACCAATCTCATCTCTCAACTCACTCGGAATAAAATGAGCCAGATGCTCCGGCAAAACTTCGGGACGTTTCGCCAAATGTGCCAAATTCACAGCCTCCGATAAGCTCACGCCTGATTCCTGTGAAAATGGCCAATAACCTTCTGTCTTTGTTGAGATGACCGTTCGTTGGAAAAAAGCTCGAAGATCGTCCTTATGGTTCTTTTTGGCCAGATAGCTCTTGTACACATCATGGCTCAACATTCCTAATTCGGCCCCCAACTCAGTCAGCCGTTCATCGGCATTATCAATCCTCAATCTGAGACGTTGCTCAGCGCGAGAAGTGAACATTCGATATGGTTCATCAACACCTTGAGTAACCAGGTCATCAATCAATATTCCGATGTATGCCTCGTCTCTTTTAATCACTACGGGTTCCTGCTTGTGAACATAGCGAGCGGCATTAATGCCCGCGACAATGCCTTGTGCCCCAGCTTCTTCATAGCCAGTGGTTCCATTTATCTGTCCGGCGTTAAACAATCCACCAATGCGTTTCGTCTCTAATGACGGCCATAATTCAGTCGGATCAACCATGTCGTACTCGATTGCATAACCTGGTCGGAGTATGGCGACATTCTCCAAGCCGGGGATTTGGCGAACCAATTCTCTTTGTAAATCGGCAGGGAGGCTTGTGGAAAATCCATTCAGATAGGTTTCATAGGTGTCATACCCTTCAGGCTCAAGGAATAGCTGGTGACGCTCTTTGTCAGGGAATTTAACAACCTTATCTTCGATTGATGGACAATAGCGCGGGCCGATACCAGTAATTTGACCGCTGTAAAGCGGTGACCTGCCGATGTTCTCTCGAATCAGGTGATGGACTTTGCCCGTCGTGTAACCGATGTAGCAGGAGATTTGCCTCTGCGCGATCTCTCTGGTCGAAAATGAGAATGGCGTTGGCCTTTCGTCGCCCGGCTGTTCCTCAAACTGATTGAAGTCAATTGTGCGGCTGTCCAAACGAGGTGGGGTGCCAGTTTTCATTCTGGCAATTCGGAAACCAAGCTGGCGCAAATTTTCAGCCAGCTTGATTGAGGGAAGTTCGCCGGATCGTCCCGACGAAAATCTTTTTTCGCCTATGTGAATCAGTCCGTTCAGAAAGGTTCCGGTCGTGATGACAACCGCCTCAGCGCGGAGCCTTCGACCGTCCATCAACTCTACCCCAATCACTCTTCCATCATCCACCAGAAGTTCAGTGACTTCGCCTTGACGAAGAAAGAGATTTGAAATTGATTCAAGCTCACGCTTCATCTGTTTGCGATAAAGCGCGCGATCAGCCTGCGCCCTGGGCGCCTGAACGGCAGGCCCTCGACTTCTATTCAGCAATCGGAACTGTATGCCGGTCTTGTCAATGACGCGACCCATCAGGCCGCCCAATGCATCCATTTCCCGAACCAGATGGCCTTTGGCAATTCCTCCAATCGCTGGGTTGCAGGACATTTGCGCCACCAAGTCAAGGTTGAATGTGACAATCGCAGTTTTCGCGCCTAGCAGCGACGCGGCATGGGCAGCTTCGCATCCGGCGTGACCAGCGCCTATAACAACTACATCAAAAGTTTCATCAAACTGCGGCATATAACCTCTGACCGATTTCTGTCACTACTCACTTTCCGATACAAAAAGTCGAAAAAATCTGATTGATAATGTCGGCAATCAACGTCTCGCCAGTTATCACGCCCAGATCGTGCAGTGCGCGATGTAAGTTGGCCAATACGACTTCTTCAGTAAACCCGGACGTCAAATCCTGCTTTGCCTGACGCAAAGCAGTCAATGCTCCTTCCAATGCCTGATAATGTCGCTCGTTCGTGATTATAGCACTTTCGTCCACCCGCTCGGCTCCTGTGATGAGTTGCTGATGTATAAACTGCTTCAACTCTTCAACACCTTCACCGGTTAGCGCTGACACGCGCAGTGTCGTTGCGCGTTCGGCCAAATAACTAATCAGCTCTTCGCTCACATCTCCGCCAAGATCAGATTTGTTAACAGCGAAAATGTTAACCGGGAACTGATCCAGCAATTCTCTCTCTTCAGGCGACAGGGAAGTGTTTATCTCAAGAACAGCGATAACAAAATCGGCTTCACTGATGGCCGACCTCGTTTTCTCAACGCCAAGCTTTTCAACCAGGTCTTCGGTCTCTCTGATACCGGCGGTGTCAATCAGGTCAATCGGTATTCCATTGATCGAAAAAGTTTCATTCAAAGTATCGCGCGTCGTTCCCGGCAAGTGAGTGACGATAGCTCTGTCTCTCCCCAACAGGCTGTTAAAGAGAGAAGATTTTCCAACGTTAGGGCGTCCAATCAAGGCGAGTTTTATACCTGAGCGAATGAGCCTGCCGACTCTGTAACTTGATGCAAGCGCGGTTAGCTGTTTGATGAATTCATCAATTCTACTGAGGAAAAGTTTGAGGTTGATCGGGTCCAGGTCATCTTCGACAAACTCCACCGCTGATTCCAGATGAACGATCAATTCGACCAGCCCTTCTTTGATGGGTTTCAGTTGACGGGAAAGTTCTCCGCGAAGTTGACGGGCAGCAATCCTTGCCTGATAAGCCGTCTGCGCATGAATCAAATCTTTGATGGCTTCGGCTTGAGTCAGGTCCAGTTTGTGATTCAGAAATGCTCGCAAACTGAATTCACCTGGCTCAGCCAGTGCAGCGCCAAATGTCACCAACAACCTCAGAATTTCGTTCAAGACGACCGGACTTCCGTGACAGGAAATTTCTACGACATCTTCGCCCGTGAAAGAATTTGGAGCTTTGAAGTATGTGACGACCGATTCGTCAATCAGTATTTCAGAATCCGGATTTACGATTTGCTGCAAAGTGGCTCGCTGGGGAATCAAGTCAACTGATTTGTTTGTTGGAAACAGTTTGCGCGCGAAAGTCAGAGATTGACTCCCGCTCAACCTGATCACACCTATCCCGCCATAACCCGGAGGCGTAGCAATGGCTACTATTGTTTTTAAGTCTGATAAATTCATTGCCGAAAGAGGCCTGACGGAAGGCGAGAAGTGGCGGGAGATTTTTTCGAGAGGAAGCGGAAACTCTATTCAGCCAGAACCTTCACCCTGCGCATTTGCCCTTCACCTTCGCTCTCCGTCTTGATTCCTTCAATATCAACCAGCGCCGTATGAATTACTCTGCGGTCCTGGGCGCTCATTGGGTCAAAAACAAATGGCACTTTCGTCGTCCTGACTCTTTCAGCGGCTTTTTGAGCCATCAACTGTAATTCCTCTTTCCGAGCTTCGCGATAACCATTGGCATCGAAATCAATCTGAACGCCCGACGCCACCGATCCGGCAAAAGCACGACGCGCAATGTATTGCAATGCGTCCAGCAACTCAGCGTGATGCCCCAACAACAACGGCAGATCAAAGCCCTGAAATGAAACTTCAATATTGTCGGGTTCAGGCTCTGCGACTTCAACTTTCAGGTCGAGCGAAGATTTATCAACCAGTTCTTTGACAAAGTGTTCAACCTGTTCACGAAGGCCTTCAAAGTTTTCTTGCGTCATAACTAGCCCCAAGTACAAAAAGTATCTTTAAGAATTCGCCATCGCCTGTCGGGCTTTTTTCCCTTTCGGAGGCGGTGGCGATGCTTTACCGTTTTTCGTTGTGTCTTCCGCCGCTGGCGGATTTGTGCGGTTCAAACGATTGATGATGAATTGCTGAACCACACCGACAAGGTTGCTGACCATCCAGTACAGCACCAATCCTGCCGGAGCCGAAACGAAAAACACACCCGTCAAAATGGGCGGCATCAAATACTGAATCCGTTTTTGCATCGGATCAGCAGTTGTCGGCGTCAACGCAGTTTGCGCAATCATCGTAATACACATAATGATGGGCAAAATCCAGTACGGATCAGGCGAAGACAAGTCTTTCAGCCAACCGAAAAATGGAGCGTGACGAACTTCAATTGAAACCGTCAAAATTGCAAACACCGCCATAAAGAAAGGCATCTGCAACAACAATGGCAAACAACCCATCAATGGATTGCCTTCCTTCATCAAGGCAATTTGCTCTTTTTGAAGCTCAAGCATTCGCGGGTCGTTCTTATCATACTTCTTCATCTTCTCCTGCAGCTCTTTCATCTTCGGCTGCATTGCCGCGGCTCGCTTCATTGTCACTGAACTCTTCCAGCGCAAAGGGAAGAAGAGCATGTTCAGCAAAATCGTCAAGACGACTATAGACCAACCATAATTGTGCGTGAAGTTATTGATCGCGCGCAACGCCTTGAGCATAAACTGGGCAATCGGCTTGAGCATGAATCTCATGAAGTTCAGCCATCCATAACTGACTATGTCTTCTAGCTGACTTCCGCCATTATCAAGTCCGAATTTCGAACTGACCTCTCTTAAAAGCTTCAGGTCTTTCGGTCCGGCATAAATGTGGTTTGATTCGCCCTGATTGACCTGAATCGCAATTGAAACCTTTTTGTCATTAACCAGACTATTCGCCCGAGATGGCTTGGAAGGCACGATCGCCATCGCAAAATAGTTATCATCCACGGCAGCCCATTCAACGGGCAATCCGATTGGCATGACTGGTTGGTCGAGACTATCAGCCGTTTCCCTCTCAACGTCACTGCCTGTTGCATAAGTCAATTGTGGCGCATGTTTGTAGGTGCTTATTTCAGAAACGGATTGATCGCCAAAATTCGGGCCGATGACGACATAAGCGTCAACCGGTGAACCGTTACGCTTAACAGTCGCCTGAAAATCGAAATCAAACCCGGAAGCTCCGTTATTACCGATTCCTTTGAAAACCAGTGTCTTGCTGGCCTCGACGCCATTGCCGGAGTAAAGAAACGTGATTTCTCTGCTGGCATTTTTGGCAAGGAATATCTCCTGCTCATTAACATTCCTGATCTCAAAGATCGCCGAATTCAGAGTGTTCTCAAGCACATTATCCGACGGAATGTGAAATCGAAAAGGCGCGCCTATTTCCTTACTTAGCTGTGATGAAACAAGATTGACTCCAGCTGGCGGGTCTATTGGTTTGCCATCAGGGAAATTGGTCATCGTCCATTCGGTTATCACGCCCCCCTGATTTGAAAGAGTTGCTACCCAATGATCAGTCCTGATCTTGAATTGCCTCAATTCAGCCTGAGTAACAGGAGTGGCAGATAAAGAGGACGCAGGTTTTTCTTGTGTTGTCTGCTTTGCTGTGGCCACTGGTGACGGTGAACCGGAAGACTTGTTAATGGTCGCAGGTGACTGATTACCGGTAGCAGTAGCTGATTGATCGGTCGAAGCCGGTTGTGTGGGGGGATAGAACTTAGTGTAAAAATATGACCAACCGAAAAAAACAACGGCTGAAAGAAGTAAAAATAAAACGAGTCTTTTTTCCATTTATAAACTCAAAGGCAACGACAACATAATCAAGCCAGGCTTTCAGAACATGGGCAATCACGCTCCCAGGTTAATGCACGGGATCATATCCGCCATCGCTGAAAGGATGACAGCGAACCAAACGCTTCAGTCCAAGCAACGAGCCTTTCCAAAAACCATATTTGGCGATTGCTTCAATGGCGTATTCCGAGCAAGTGGGAGTAAAGCGGCAGGCCGGTGGCAACAGTGGCGATATTGCATACTTGTAAAAACGAAGTATAAGAATTGCCGCTTGTTTCATGATGGCCTCACACGCGTAATTCCGTCAGCTTTTCACGGAAATATATTATTGCTTTTGCCAGCGCATCAGTTATCTGCGCGAAGTCCGCATTGACCAGATTTGATTTTGCGTTAATTACTAAATCAGTTCCTGCCAAATCCATTAAGTTATCGCCTTGCCTTCTGAGAGCTTCTCTCAGTCTACGCTTGCAACGATTACGAACAACGGCATTGCCAATCTTCTTTGTGACCGTGATGCCGATACGCAGATTCCCAATATCGTTCCTCAGAATGAATGCTGAGAACAGAGAGGTGTGAAACCTTTGTCCCTGATTGTAAACCTCGCGAAATTGCTTGCTATTGCTTAGCGGCTTCAGCTTCTTCACAACATTCATTACACAGTCGGCGCTCCAACTGTGCGGCAGGAGCAAATCTGTTTAGTAATGGTGCGGAGTCAGCCTTTTACGGCCTTTCGCGCGACGACGCTTGATAACCAGTCTCCCAGCCTTGGTGCTCATTCGAACACGAAAGCCGTGAGTTTTCGCGCGACGACGATTATTAGGTTGAAAAGTTCGCTTCATAATCTGTCTCCTAGTTATATCTACTTGCTTAAAGTGTTGATTTAGAAAATGCGGAGACTAACAATCGCCAGAAGTGATGTCAAGGAACGCTCAATTGGCGCAGGAATTAATGAAGTTGCGCAAGATTGATCTTGTTATGTTCAACTGCACTCTCTAACAGCCTTTCATTCTGGCTCTCAGTTGGTCGAATGGCAGGTGGAAGGACATCTTACGATCTTCGTTCAACAATAAACCGAGCTATTGATTCCAGAACTTCGGAATCACGGTCTGTGCTTCTGGCTGCGGAGATCGCTTCGCGGCAAAGCCGGTCAGCCATTTCGCGCGCCTTATCTTTACCGTATATGGACGTGTAGGTGGCTTTATGGCTGGCCGCATCTTTGCCCGCCGTCTTCCCCAATTCTTCGCTGGTTGCGGTTTCGTCCAAAAGGTCATCAGCGACCTGGAACGCCAATCCGGCTTTCTCTCCATATTCCGTCAGCGCGCTCAATTCATTTTCGTTGGCGCCTCCGATAATGGCTCCCACGCGAACAGCACATCGAATCAGCGCGCCCGTCTTCGCACGATGAATCTCTTCCAACCGCTGACTGCTGATTGTTTTTCCCTCCGATAAAATATCCAGAACCTGACCGCCGATCAGGGCTTTTGTGGTAGCGGCAGCACGCGCGATGTCAGAAATTACACGAATTTTCCTATCGGTGTTTGCCGTCTCGTAATTCGCCAAAGTAAGAAAGGCCTGTGTCAACAGCGCATCGCCTGCCAGGATGGCTATTGCTTCACCAAATTTCACATGGCAGGTCGGCATACCTCGGCGGAGATTGTCATTGTCCATCGCTGGCAGATCGTCATGAATCAGCGAATATGTGTGAATCATTTCCAGCGAACAGGCAGCAGGCAGCAGTTCATTCTCGTTCGCTCCGAAAATTTCTCCGGCAGTGACAGCCAGAATCGGCCTCAGCCGTTTACCGCCCGCAAATACGCTGTAACGCATTGCCTGATGGATGATTGCCGGAGTCTCGTCTTCACCAGGCAACAACCGGTCAAGCCAGTAATCTATTTGCGCGGCTTTCTGCTTAAAATAATCGTGGATGCTCAATACCATTGGCTTTAGAAGGGAATAGCGTCATCAAGATTGTCTTCATCTTCTTTCGCTTCTTCCTTGTTTGAAATTTTGGTTTGATTTGCGCTGGCGGATGATTGCTGTTGAAGATTTTCCGTTACATTCGGTTGGCCGTCTTTCGCGCTTTCAAATGGCACAACCTTAATCTCGCCGCGCTCGCGTAACAGCAATTCGACTTTACGCTCGGCTTCCTGTAATTGAGATTGGCAGTGTCTGGCCAATCCAATGCCTTGTTCAAAAAGCTCCAGCGCCTGTTCAAGCGGAAGTTCGCCGGATTCCAGTTGCGAAACGACTTTCTCAAGCGCGGAAAGTGAATCCTCAAAATTTTGTTCTTTCTCTTTTGATTTCGCCATAATGCTCAAATCTTTCAAGTGTCTGTCGGGGGTTTGCTTTGAGTCACACGACAACCTACTTCGCCATCTTCAAATCGCACACTCAGGTTTTGCCCCACTCTCAATCCGGTTGCTCGCGCGACCAACAGTCCGGTGTCATCTTTGACCAATGCATAACCACGACCAAGCACTGATAGCGGAGACAGCATGTCCAGCTTGCTCGCAACCACAGCCAGGCTATTCCGATCCTGTTCCATCATTCGTTGGATGGCCAGAACAGCTCGCTGTTCCAAATTCCCAGTCTGAGCCGTTCTTATGACCAATGGCAATCTGATATCCGTCGCAGCCAATCTACTCTGCGCTTCCTGAAGCCTGTGTTTTGTCCCGCTCAAACCAAGTCTGAAGGAATCTATTACTCGAATCCGAAGATCGCGACACTTTGCCGAAGCTGAATTAATTGAGTCGACCGTTTGAGCAAAGCCGCGACTTTCGATCAGGTCACGCAAATCAGAGCGACGAGTCAACAAATAGTAATTCATCGCTCGTTTCAGATTTGCCTTCAGACTTTCAATTCGCTCTCGCAACTCGCTTGATTCGCGCGCGACAATTTCTACAGCCGCCGACGGTGTCGCCGCGCGAACATCCGCTACAAAGTCAGCAATGGTAAAATCCGATTCGTGGCCAACGGCAGAGACAATAGGTATTTCCGAATCGTAAATTGCTCGCGCCACCTGTTCTTCATTGAAAGCCCAAAGGTCTTCCATCGAACCGCCTCCGCGACCAACGATTATTACATCAATCCGGTTGTCAGACTTTTTGGAATGCAGGTTAAGCAAGCGTATGGCATCCGCGATTTCCCGCGCCGCTCCTGTTCCCTGAACCTTCACCGGCGTAATGACAACATCAATGTAGGGGTTTCGTCGTTCAAGGATTTGCAGCATGTCGCAAATTGCCGCGCCAACCGGTGAGGTCACAATTCCTATGCGACGAGGCAACATCGGCAAAGCGCGTTTTCTGGCTTCATCAAATAAACCTTCCGCCGCCAGCTTCTTTACCTGCTGTTCGAAAGCCAGTTGCAAAGCGCCAACGCCGACCGGTTCCATCGTTTCAACGACTATCTGGTATTCGCCTCGCGGTTGGTAAACGCTCAACCTTCCTCGAACCTTGACCTCCAATCCGTTCTCAGGCTCGAAACGCATCAGCCGGTTCCATTGTTTGAAGAAAACCGCGCGAAGCTGCGCTTCGGAATCTTTCAAAGTGAAATACCAATGACCGGACGAATGATGTTTGTAATTGGAAACTTCTCCTAACACCTGCAAAGCAAAGAACTCGCTTTCCAAAGAGTCTTTGATTCTCTCGGTCAATTCTCCAACGGTGAAAACCTGCTGCTCGGCAAAGAGCGCAGCGATCAATTTGGAGGAGGCGTCGTTCATAGCAAATGGTAGATTGAAAGTCGGTCGTTTGAGTTGGCGAATCTTAGCATCGCGCCATAACCCCTTCAAGCAACGCGTTCGGCGATAAAGAAGCGGCTGACAAGTCCGATCAATTTCACAGCCAACCTCTGCATGTTATATTTAGGCGTCACCCAAAGGACTTGCACAAATGCCGTTTTTATCAATAGTCATTCCCGCTTACAACGAAGAAGACAGGATCGTCAGAACGCTGGAAGGAACCTTCGAATACCTTGATTCGCAGAGTTACGATAGCGAAGTGATCGTGGTCAACGATGGTTCAAGCGACCGCACCGCCGACGCAGTTCGCGAGTTCGCAAGTCGAACTTCGGGGCGTCTGCGATTGATAGAAAACCCCGGCAACAAGGGGAAAGGCTACGCTGTCAGAAACGGAATGCTTCAGGCTTGCGGCGAGATCGTTCTTTTCTATGACGCCGACCTGGCAACACCAACCAGTGAAATTGCCAAAGTCGTTACACCGATTAAAGAGGATCGGTATGACGTTGTATTCGGGTCACGCGCGATTGACCGCAGTTTGATCGGCACACATCAATCCGTGATACGTGAAAACATCGGACGAGCAGGGAATTGGATTCAGTACCTGCTAACAGGTCTGAATTTCAAGGACACGCAATGCGGATTCAAGGCGTTCCGGCGCGAAGCCGCGCAAACCGTTTTTCTGCTGCAACAGATTGACGGTTTCGGTTTCGATCCGGAAATCCTTTTCATAGCTAAAAAGCAGGGATGGCGATTGCTGGAAACTCCAGTCAAATGGAATCACGTAGAAGGATCGAAGGTGAATCCGATTGCCACGCCCATCAAAGTGCTTTTTGAAGTGGCGACTATTCGCTGGAACGATCTGACCGGGAAATATGCGCCGGGCCGCGCAATTATCAAAAGCCCGGCCAAAATAAACTGACTTGTCGAAGACCGAAATGAGCAGACTCAACGTCAACATTGATCACATTGCAACGATCCGCCAGGCCCGTCGCACGAACGAACCCAATCCCGTTTCAGCGGCAGTCATTTGTGAACTGGCTGGCGCTGATGGCATCACGACTCATCTGCGCAGCGACCGGCGTCACATACAGGACTACGATTTGATTGCGCTGAAACAAGCGGTCATAACTCATCTGAACGTCGAAATGGCCGCGACGGATGAAATGGTTGAAATCGCTTCGCGCGTCAAACCGGATGTCGTTACATTGGTGCCGGAACGCCCGCAGGAAATTACAACCGAAGGCGGTCTGGACGTAATCGCGCATCAAAGAACCATCAAATCCGCCATCGCCAAACTGAATCAACAGGGAATTTTCGTCGGCCTTTTCATAGACCCTGACATCAAGCAGATCAAAGCCGCCGGCAAACTCGGCGCGTTTCAAATTGAAATCTGCACTGCTCAATACGCGCATTTGAACGAACATCCCGGGGATAAAACCGTTCGTCGGACTGATGAGATAGAAAAAGAAATCGCTCGCATTCGCTCAGCGTCAAAAGTCGCCGTTCGTGAAGGATTGAAAGTTGCGGCGGGACATGGTTTGACCTACCGCAACGTTGGGCCGATCGCGCTTATCTCGGAAATTGAAGAGTTCAACATCGGTCACAATATCATCGCGCGAGCAGCATTGGTTGGATTGGACCGCGCGGTGCGTGAAATGATCGCCGCGATTCGCGAAGCGCGAGGGAAGTAATGTTTGTGAATTGATAAACAGGGTCTTCGACAGTTATGCAAAACAGATTGTTCCGGCAATTAGCAATGTTTGTGATTGCAGGTCTAACCTTGCTTAACGGTCTCTTCAAAACTTATCCAAATTCTCAGCAACAAAACCCGAAGCCAACTACTGAACAAAGCAAGCCGAAGCCGCCAAGGATTACTTCGCACGTCATTCTTATTTCGATCAGCGGATTGCGTGCGGATTACGCAAACGACCCTGAGGCGCATCGGCTGAAGATACCTCACATTCAATCGTTGCGCTCAAAAGGCTCACACGCATTTGGAGTCGAGAGCGTTTATCCGTCACAAAGCAAGCCCGCTCACGTCACTATTTCAACCGGAGTATTGCCAGCAGATCACGGCATCACGTCCGATTACGCTTTCGACGAACAAACGGGCAGGCAATCGGCGACGCCGCATTGGATGGCCGAAGAAATCAAAGCCGACACATTATGGGCGGCAGCCAAACGCGAAGATTTGACGACGGCTGCTATTGGTTATCCGGTGACCGCTCATTCGACGATCAATTTCAACCTGCCGGAAATTACGGAGAAAAAAGATGGCATTAAGAACTCGACGGAACTCAGAACATATTCAAACCCTCCCGGTCTTTATGACGAAGTTACTTCTGCGCTGAAGTTAAAATCTGAAGCTCGCACGCTCGATACCAAATCCGATGTAGCGGCTTATCAAGCTTCGGATATTTTCAATGCGGAGGCTGCCGCTTACCTAATTGAAAAACACCGCCCGAACCTACTGTTGATCAATCTCAAGTCATTCGACCTGGCTCAGAATCGTTACGGACTGTCATCGAAAGAAGCCATAGTTGCATTGACGTTGATTGACGATTTGGTCGGAAAAATCGTCGCCGCCACAGAAGTCGCCAAACTGGCGGGAGAAACTACATTTCTGATCGTTTCAGATCACGGCGCCAGTAAAGTCGAACGAGAATTCAGACCCAATGTCTTATTGGCAAAAAGAGGATTGTTGACTGTTGACGATCAGGGAGAGGTGAAGGCCTGGCAGGCCGTCGCTCAATCCTTTGGAGGCTCAGCCGCTATATTTCTCAAAAACCCTAAGGACGAAAAAGCGGTTCAGGAAGTAAGGAAGATTTTCAGCGAGCTTGAGCAAGATTCGGATAATCCGTTATGGAGAATCACCTCTCAGCGCGACGCCGCCAAGTTGGGCGCAGATCCGCGAGCGTTATTTTTTCTGGATGCCGCTCCGCCTTACCGCATTTCCGCGCGCGGAATCGGTTCGATGATTGCGAGAACTGACGACCGCTCCGCCCACGGTTACCTGCCTTCAAGAGCCGAGATGCGCGCTTCGTTGATACTTTCAGGACGAGGCATAAAAACCAATCAAAGAGTAGAATATGCGCGGTTGACGGATATTGCGCCGACCATCGCTCAACTGCTTGGTTTGGAAATGAAAATAGTTCGCGGTAGAGTTCTTGCTGAGGTAATCGCTCAATGAAAAAGGTCAAAATCAACGACATCGAACTTGCATACCGTGACGAAGGCTCTGGCCAGCCGATCGTTTTTCTTCATGCTTTTCCGTTAAATCAGATGATGTGGGATAAACAAGTTACTGAGTTTTCCTCGAACAATAGAGTCATCACTTTCGATTTTAGAGGCTTTGGGAACAGCAGTTCAGCTAAGGCTAAATCCACACTGCCTATGTTCGCTGATGACCTAGCGGGATTGCTCGATCATTTGAAAATTGAACGCGCGACTATCTGCGGACTTTCTATGGGCGGTTATGCAGCTTTTTCTTTTTTTCGCAAATATGTCGGTAGAGTTAGCGCATTGATTTTGTGCGATACAAGAGCAACAGCCGACACCGACGAAGCCAGGCGCGGTAGATATGAACTGGCAGACTCGGTTCGCAGCAAAGGGACTTCTGCATTGATTGAAACCATGGTTCCGCGATTGTTGGGAGAAACAACCTTGCAGTCATTACCGCAAATTGCCGCAGATGTTCGCGCAATGATCGAGATGGCTCAGCCAGAAGGCGTCGCTCAGGCTCTGATCGCTATGGCTGAAAGGAATGACTCAACAGATTTGCTGGGGCGGATAGATTGCCCCGTGCTGATCGTGGTTGGCAACGAAGACAAACTGACTCCGCCAGACGAAGTGGAGACAATGAGCAAGGCAATTGATTTATCGAAGTTTGAAGTGGTCTCGAATGCAGGCCATCTGCCGAACATGGAGCAAACAGGTATTTTCAATCAAATCGTTGGCGATTTTCTGCGTCATGTATAACTGAGTTTCCAACGTAAATTTATTTGCCTCAAAGATGAATTGGTATGTACTGCAATCACTGTGGAAACAAATTGCCACCTGGTAGCCGGTTCTGTAATCGGTGCGGAAATCAAGTCTTGAATGATCGCCGATCCAGGACTGCACGAATCATCCCCCCGCCGATGGCTCGTCCCGCGCGTAGAAGGTTGACCTTCGAGGATGGGTATGACGATTATCAGGATGAGCCTTACATCGAAGAGGAAGAAGAGTTCGAGGATTTAGAGGATGATTACGAAGATGAGGAAGAGGAAGAAAATATCTTTGTAATTTACCCTGCTTTTTACGAAGTCGGAATTTTGTATGTTCTGGCAGTTATACTTTCTTTGGCAGTGACGGCTTTGATTGCGTATCTACAGCTTCCGTTGTGGATTGCATTTTCTTTCGTCGTGTTGTGTTTCATCAGGCCAATGTATCGTCATATCCTTCATTATTACACCGTCTACACACTTACGACGGTTAAAATCGAAATCAGAACAGGTATTTTCTCAAAAACATCGCGCAATATTCCGTTGCGCCATGTTCAAGACGTAACCGTAAGCGAGACGTTCAAAGAACGCCTGATAGGCATCGGAGATGTCGTGATTGACAGTGCGGCAGTTGAAGGTAAAATACTGATGAGTAACATCAAAGACCCGCGCAAGTATGCAGATTTGATTC
>CAYRQB010000021.1:0-35492 GCA_964426025.1 uncultured Heliomicrobium sp. | reverse complement strand
TAATATAGCCTGCCTCATCTGAGGCCAAAAACGCAACAGCATAAGCCACATCCAGGTCAGTTCCCGGACGTTTCAGCGGAATCTGATCCAGCATCGCATTTCGCGCCGCTTCATTCAGTTCCGCCGTCATCGGCGTTTCGATAAAACCGGGCGCAATGGCATTGACCGTGACGTTGCGCGAAGCGTATTCGCGAGCGACGGCTTTGGTGAAACCGATCAATCCCGATTTGGCCGAAATGTAATTAACCTGACCGACGTTGCCCATCTGAGCCACAACCGAAGTCAGATTGATGATTCGCCCCTTGCGCGCTTTGGTCATCATCGGCAAAACGGCCTGAGTCGTCAGAAAAACGCCCGTCAAATTCGTGTTGATGACCGCGTCCCAATCTGTTTGCTTCATTCTGATCATCAAACCGTCGCGAGTGATGGCGGCGTTGTTGACCAAAATCGAAATCGCGCCAAGCTCTTCGGCGACTTTGGCGACTGCGGCTTTGATCTCGTCGGCGTTGGCCATATCGCCGCGCACGGCGATGGCTCGGCGTCCTTTAGCGCGAATTTCTTCGGCGACGGCTTCGCATTTTTCCAGCGTTCGCGCCATCACAGCCACATCAGCCCCAAGTTCGGCCAATATCAGAGCAACGGCTCTGCCAATGCCCTGCGAACCGCCAGTCACCAACGCAATTTGTCCTGAAAGATTGAACATAATCTGATCGCGGATGGCGGAATTCGGATTGCGGATTCGCTTTTGCTAAACGCAACTTCCGATTCCGTTTTTTTAGCCATTGAGAACACGTAAGCGAAAAGTGGATTGCGAGCTTCAATTTCCGCAATCCGCAATCCGCAATCCGCAATCTTCAAGGCTTTGCTTGTCTTCAACGTTGAGCAGTTTTACTTCTTTGCCGGCGTCTTTGGCAATCGCTTTGATCAATCCGCACAAAACTTTGCCCGGGCCGACTTCGACGAAGCTTTCGACCCCTTCAGCCAACAGCCTTGTCACGATGTCCGTCCATCGAACCGGCGACGAAATTTGGCGAATCAAAGCGTCGCGCGAATCCTGGCCGCTGGTGACAATCGCCGCGTCAACGTTGTTGATGATCGGAACCGCCAGATCGTTGAAGGTCGTGGCGGCCAGCGGTTCGGCCATTTGCTCCTGCGCGGGCATCATTAATGCCGAATGAAACGGAGCGCTGACTTTCAACATCATCGCTCGTTTCGCTCCGCGAGCTTTGCATTCTTCGACGGCACGTTCGACGGCTTCCTTGTGACCGGCAATGACGATTTGCGTCGGCGAATTGAAATTTGCCGGAGCGCAAACTTGCCCCTGAGCGGCGGCAGAGCAGGCTTCAGCGACTTTCTCGCCGTCAATTCCCAGAATCGCCGCCATCGCTCCAACTCCGACCGGGACGGCTTCCTGCATGAATTGACCACGGCGGCGAACAAGCCTGACCGCATCACTCAGGCTCAAGGCATTTGCCGCAACAAGCGCAGAGTATTCGCCCAAACTGTGACCGGCGACAAAATCCGGCCTGATTCCTTTTTCTGAAAGAACACGAAAAGCCGCAACCGATGCAGTCAGAATTGCCGGTTGAGTGTTGGCCGTAAGCTGCAAATCCTCTTCGGGACCGTCGAAGCAGAGCTTGCTCAAAGCGAAAGCCAGCGCCTGGTCGGCTTCATCGAAGACAGCTTTTGCGACTGGAAAATTTTCTGCCAGGTCGCGTCCCATTCCGGCGTGCTGCGAACCCTGCCCCGGAAAAATGAATGCAAGTTTGCTCATGGTTAAACGGTCAGCGATTACTGAATCAAAGTCATCTCACTGATTTCACTCTCAATGCGCTCGCTCAGATTTGCCTTGTAATATTCTTTGGCAACGCGGATGGCGTTGCGAATGGCTTTCGGCGTCGAACTGCCATGGCAGATCACGGAAATTTGTTTGCAACCCAGAAGCGGCGCTCCTCCGAATTCGGAATAATCCAGACGCTTTTTGACGCTGCGAAAAGCCTGTCTGGACAGAATCGCGCCGGTTTGCGTCATGATCGTCTGCCCCAACTCGGTTTTCAGCAGACCCATAATGGCTTCGACCAAACCTTCGCTGGTTTTCAGAATCACGTTGCCGGTGAAACCGTCGCTGACGATGACGTCAACATCGCCTGTGAAAATGTCTCGGCCTTCAACATTGCCTATGAAATTGATCGGAGCCTCCTTCATCAGATGCAGCGTTTCTTTGGTCAGATCGTTGCCTTTGATGTCTTCTTCTCCGATGCTCATCAATCCGACTTTAGGGCTGCGAACGCCCAGAATCGAACGCGAATAAATCGCGCCCATAATGGCGAATTGCTGCAAATGCTCCGGCTTGCATTCGGCATTCGCGCCAACGTCCAACAGAACCGTGCCGTTGCCTTTCAATGTTGGAAAGATGCCTGCCAGAGCCGGGCGATCAACAGACGGCAGTGTCCCCAACATCAACACCGATGTCGCCATGACCGCGCCTGTGTTTCCGGCGCTGACCAATCCATTCGCTTTGCCTTCGCGAATCAGCCGCGCGGCGACGCGAATGGAAGAATCCCGTTTGCGCCTGACGGCCTTGGCGACGGAGTCTTCCATGGTGATGACTTCGGTGGCATTGACGATTTCTATGTGAAGTCTTTGTTTGCGCGGGTTGGGCACACCTTGCCGTTCCAGTTCTGCGCGAATCAATTCTTCGCGCCCAACCAGCAAAATGCGAACGCGTAGGTCACGGGCAGCCTGAAGAGCGCCTTCAACCTCTATGGCGGGAGCATTGTCTCCGCCCATTGCGTCAACGGCGATAGTGGTGAGCATTGAGGCCAAGCGGAATTCTTAAAAATTAAGTGGACAAAGGCCGCAGATAAACGAAAGGTGAATGATCGAACCGCTCGGTTGCCATCATTCACCTTCAGCTTCGATTAGACTTGTTCTTTAACTTCCATCACGACCCGACCGCCGTAAAAACCGCAGCGTGAGCAAACGCGATGAGGAAGTTTTTTGTTGCTGCAATTCGGGCAGGTTGACAAATTGACGCGGCTCAGCGCGTCGTGTGTGCGCCGTTTGCGGCTACGTGATTTCGAGTGACGTCGTTTAGGATTCGGCATATCAATTCTCCAAAATTACAATAGAAAAAAATCCGTTTAGTTATCTTGTTCCGGTCTGTTTTTCAGATCAGCCAGCGCCTGCCACCTGGGATCAATCGGTTTTTCGCAGCGGCACTGTTCAAAATTCAAATCCGCGCCGCATTCCGAACACAACCCGCGACAATCTTCGCGGCACAGAACCCGGCTTGGCAAACTCAATTCCAATTGTTCAAGAACCAGATCGTCCAGATTGATCTGATCGTTATCGTAAAACGCCAGACCCAGGTCGCGGTTATGCAATTCGGTCTCGCCTGCGTGGCCTGTGCCGGTGTCTTCCGGCAAATAAATCAAATCGAACGGAGCTTGCAGCTCAATCGCGACATCGGCCAGACAGCGGTCGCAAAGAGTAATCAGCGTCGAACTGATCTCGCCGTGAACCCGCATATCCATTCCGATGCGATTCACACGCCCGTTAACCAGCGGAGGCGTTTGCAACTCGAATTCGTGTTCGCTGATGTCGAGTTCATCTGCCGCGTACTGATGCTTGAAAACCAGTCCGTCGGCAGGCATTCGCGATAGCGAGATGATCATGATTTTTCAGTCGGCGACGAAGCGCGTAATTATAGTTTCGGTCGGTTGTTTGTCAACCGACCGGCCACAAGTATACAGCGTGCTAAGCTCTCGATCCACGCCTGAACCATTCCACAAATTTCTTCAATCCAACTTCGACCGGCGTGGTCGGTTTGTAATTGAGCAATCTGGCCGCCTTGCTGATGTCGGCGTGCGTGCGTGGCATATCGCCGGGTTGCGGCGGCTGACGATCTATGACTGCTTTCTGACCCAACGCGTCTTCCAGCAATTCGATCATTCGATTGACGGTGATCGTCTGCGATTCGCCCAGATTGATGACCTCAAACGGCGTCGCATCGTAATCAATCGCCGCCAACACGCCCTGTAGAATGTCGTCAATGTAGGTGAAATCGCGTTCGGCCAAACCATCCCCGAAAACAGGGATCGGGCGTCCGCTGGCTATCAGCCGGGCGAATTTATGAATTGCCAGATCAGGCCTTTGCCTGGGACCGTAAACGGTGAAAAATCGCAGGCAAGTGATGTTCATTCCGTGCAAATGACTGTAAGTGTGGGCTATCAATTCGCCAGCCGCTTTGGTCGCGGCATAAGGCGAAATTGGCGAAAGCGGCGCGTCTTCCTTGAAAGGCGGAATCGCTGCCGGTCCGTAAACCGAACTTGACGAGCCGAAAACGAACTTCTTGATGCCGTTGCGTTCGGCCAGTTCCAGCAGGTTCAGCGTTCCGGCAATGTTCACTTCCTGATAACCGCGCGGATCGGCGACAGACGGACGAACACCGGCCTTGGCAGCCAGATGAATGATGACGTCGAAAACTTCTTCGGAAAAAAGCTGCCGTATCGAATTGTAATTGCGAATGTCCGCTTCGATCAGGCGGTAAGCCGGATGGCGCAGGTGATTTTCGATGTTCGATCGTTTGGTGTGTTGATCGTAAAACTCATCGAAGTTATCAACCACCGTGACTCTGGCCGGGTTTTGAGTAAGCAACCGATCAACCAGATGAGAGCCAATGAAACCAGCGCCGCCGGTTACCAAAAATCGTTTCTTGCTCATAACGGCGGACTTATAACACACAATCTTGCATAATGCTGCCGACAGTCACTCAAAGTTTTTATTCCAAATCTGAAACCTTCAGGTCGTTTGCAGCACTTACTCAACGAAAACCGACGATGACCGGTGACGCTGAAAGAAATGAGTGGTTTGGATGTGAGCTTTTTTGCTGCGGCAGAGAGAAGAGATCAAAGGGAGAAGATGACGTTGACGGAAATATCTCCGGGCGTGGTGGCGCGCGCCAAATGCGGCGACGAAGAGGCATTTCATCTGATCTTCAACCGTTTTGGCCGCCCGGTTCTCAGCTTCATCAACAATCATGTTCAAAACAGAGAATTGGCCGAAGAGCTTGCTCAGGAAACATTCGTTCGCGCCTATCGGAATTTGAACGGTTTGAGAGACGAGATGAGATTGTCAACCTGGCTTTTTGGCATTGCCCGCAACGTCGTCCGCGAATCGTTCAGGCAAACGCGCAAAGACGAACGAAAAGTCGGTTTGGACGAACCGGAGAGCCTGAAGTTGCAATCGGGAACAGTCTTGCCGGAAGGCTCGATGCTGGACAAGGAGTTGACTGCAACAATTCACAAGGCTTTGGCTGAACTGGACGACGACAAAAGAATAGTTTTCAGCCTGAAAATTTTTCACGAAAAGAGCTACGAAGAAATCAGCTCGATCACAGGCCATTCGATTGGCAAATTGAAAACCGATCTGCACAGAGCGCGGGCAGAGATGAGAAAAAGGATTGAACCATATTTGGCCGGTCAGTTGTGAGTTTGAATTATGAATTGCGAACTTTGCCAGATTGAACTTGAGGATTTTCTGTACGGCGAATTGAGCGAACGGCTCGCCGATCAAGTGCGCGACCATTTGGCCGAATGCGCCGAATGCGTGGCGTTCCGTTCGGAGCTTGAGTGCGAAGGCGATCTATTCGCGCAGTTTTACGAACAGACGGCGATTGATCCATCGGCTGAGATGTGGCAGGCAATTCGCTCGCGCATCGAAACCGTCCCCGCGCGCGAACATTCGTCAGAAGTTTCGATCGAAGGAAAACCGGTTTGGTGGCAATCGCTGACTGGCTGGTTGCTGGCTCCGGCAATGATCAGGCAGGCCGCGCTTGCTTTGTTGCTGATTGCGGTTTCGGTGGCGGCGACGATGTTGCTGATGCGGCGAAACAATGACGGCCAGAAACTGGCTCAGCATAATCCTGTTGAATCGCCGTCTCCGAAATTCACAGTGACGCCGACCCCGTCACCAAACACGGAACCAGCCGACGCTCACGTCGAGAAACCGTCAGCGCCGCCTTCTTCCAATCAGCGTCAGGCGCAGGCAAAACCGCTCAGCGATCAGGAATTGCTCGCGCGGCAATTAGCGCGAGCCGAACGCGAATATCAATCCGCGATCAAACTGCTGGACAGGGCGATTGCCAAACGGCGAGAAACACTGGAGCCGGAATCATTCAGAAAATACGAAAGCAGTCTGGCCTTGATTGACAGTTCCATTTTGCAAAGCAAGCGCGCGCTGCGCGAACAACCGAACGATCTGGCGGCAGGACAGTTTCTGCTGGCGGCTTACGCCAGGAAAGTTGAATTGATGCAGGAAATCGCAATGCAGTGAAAGTTCAAATTTGGAGTGAGTGAAAAGTGAAATGAAGATTCGAGAGGTGATGAAAATTGGGTGGCTGATTTCGGCGTTGTTGGCGATTGGCGGGAATTTGGCGCTGGCTCAAACCGGCGGACAAGACCGCGAATTTCACCAGACTTACGACATATCGCCAAACGGCACGGTCGGCGTTTACAACACCAGCGGCGCGATACGCATTACGTCCTGGAACGAAAACCGCGTCAAAGTTGACGCAGTCAAAAACGGACGCCGCGCAGAAGATTTCGCTCGCGTCGAAATTCAAGTGACGGCGAATCCTGATCGCGTTGATATTCGAGTCATTTATCCAGGCGGTTTCAATTGGAGAGGCGGCGGCGTGTCCGTGGATTTCGACATCAAAGTTCCGCGCTCGGCAACCGTCAGTCCTGCGAATTCGACCAGTGGAAACGTTGATGTGACAGGGCCGATTGAACGGCTGATTGCTCGCACAACCAGCGGTCACATCACCGCGCGCGATGTGACGGACACCGCCAGCCTGGCGGCGTCCAGCGGCAACATCGTAGCCGCCAGAATCGGCGGAGAATTGCGCGCCAATACATCCAGCGGCGACCTGACAATCAGCGAAATCAACTCAAAGCTTTTCGCCAACGCTTCCAGCGGTTCGATTCGCGCAACACAGATTCGCGACGACGCCACGGCGATAGTTTCCAGCGGCGATGTCAAATTGGAAAAAATCGGCGGGCGAGCGACTGCGCGTTCCAACAGCGGGTTGATTGTCGTCAACGATGTCGGCGGAGATGTTCAGGCGACGAGTTTGACCGATGACGTGACTGTGTCGAATGTTCGTGGCCGGGTCAGCGTCAGCGCCATCAGTGGCAACGTCATTTTAAGCAACATTGGCGAAGGCGTCAGGGCGAACGCCGTCAGCGGTTCGATCAACGTCAAAGATTCGAAGGGACGAATCGAAGCGACCACGACCAGCGACGAAATCATCCTGACCAATCTGGACAGCCGCGACGTGACGGCGAAAAGCACTTCGGGAAACGTTCACTTCACCGGCAGGATTCACGACGATGGTCATTACGAATTCGAAAGCTTCAACGGCGAAGTCTTGCTTGTCTTGCCGCCTGACAGCAATTTCAATTTATACGCCAAGACTCATAACGGTTCGGTCAACACCGAATTCCCGTTGCAGATAACCAGAACGACCGGCGCTAGCATTATGTCTGGCACAATCGGCAAGGGCGGAGCCGACGTTCGTGCCGGCAGTTTCAGCGGCACTGTGCGAATCAGAAAAAGCCCGCAATGATCAAATGATCGAAACGACCATCAAATTTCAAAAATCAAAAGGAGAGCGAGATGAAGATTGTATTTGCTTGTTTAATTGTTTTGGCTGTCGGATTAACCTTTCTGGAATCTCCGACCAACAGCAAAAGTTCGGGCAGCAAAAGTTCCGACAGCAATAGCTCTGGTTTTCTGGCGTCAGCCGACGTAACGGATCAAATCAACAAGACGCTGACGCTGGCGCCGGAATCGAATGTTCGCGTCAGCAGTTTCAATGGAAGCGTGCGGGTAGAAACCTGGGACAGCGACAAGGCCGAGATCAATATTCAGATCAAAGCCTCTGATCGCGAAGCGATTGATCGCCGCCCGGTCATCATTGATCACACCGGCAACACGCTGGTTATTCGCACCGAAAATGATCGCGAGGGCGGTAAATGGAAATGGGATCGCAGTTGGGTTCGTCACGATGTGCGATTGCGATTGCCGCGAACCATCAACCTGAAAGTTGCTTCGATCAACGGAGCGGTCAACGTCGGGCAGGTTTCCGGCGAGGTCGGCGTCAGCAGCGTGAATGGAAAAGTGGAAATCGCTCAGGCCGGAGCATTGACCGAACTTAGCAGCATCAACGGACGGACTTCTGTTTCCATCATGCAAATCGGCGATCAGGGTTTGCGCGTCAGCAGCATCAATGGCGGAGTGGAAATCGGATTGCCAGCCGAAACGAACGCCGATGTTGAAGTGAAAGGCGTGAATGGCGGCATTGACACCGATTTGCCAATTTCCGTCATCGGCGAGATGCGTCGCGGACAATTGGTCGGCAAACTTGGTGGCGGCGGTGTTCCTATCAAAATCACCAGCGTCAATGGTGGAGTGACACTGCGCAAAAATTGAAAACAAGCAGCTTTCTTTTCACCTTATTGGAAGCGCTTTCAGCCACAGAACGTCCTGAAGATGATTGCTTTACGGACGTCCTGTGGCTGAAACTTTTTACCCTGACTTGAAATTGACAGGGGAACTTTCCGTTCATCTTCTCGTAACTAAGTTGTGTCGGATTCCAGCAGTAAGGTGAATAGATAATCGGTGTGCAAATGACTCACCTGTCTTCAGAGTCCGTAATTGAAACTCAAATAGTCCGAAACTGAACACTTGATAGCCGCTTCCTGATCAGCGGTTCATGATCAAATCCACTATTGCACAGCATTTAGCCGAATGAGTTACCACGGCACAAAGTTTGAATCGTGTTCTGACATACAAGAAACACTTCAATGCTTCGCTTGAACTCAAAGTACTAAATTTTTGGTAGTTCCAGAAACCTGAGTTCAATCAAGAATCACCATCAATCAGGCAGAAGTCGAGGGAGGTTGTAAAAAATGATTTCCGAAGTAATGGAAAAAGGAAATGGCGCGTTGGCTTTGAAACCGCGCCCGGCATTAACAATTGTCGGCGCTCCGCGTGTATTGCCGTTGGATCAATATGAATGCTTCATCGGCGTCAGCACGACGGTCACCGGATTGAAACAATTCATCAGCGTTCAGGCGGCGCAAAAGCAGCCTACTTTGTTGATCAGCGAGCGGGGTTTGCGACAGGAACAGGTTGCCCGCGTGCTGCATCAAGCCAGTGAGAATTGGGCGCAGCCGTTTTTCGCCGTCAACGCTCACAGCCTGGACAGCGATGCCTTGCACTCATTGCTGTTCGGCCATCGCGGGATGATCGAAACCTGCGAAAACGGAACGATCTACATAAACGAACTGACGCGATTGCCCGCTCTGTTGCAACAACGCTTCGCCGCCTACATCGAAGAGCAGCGCTGGCGAGCGCATTCCGGCAAACAAAACGGTCCGCGTCTGATCTTCGCCACGGAATGGAATCCCGCCGATATCAAAACGGAAAACAGAATCGCCTACGGTTTGGTTGAACTTCTTAAACCAACAGGTTTCACGATCAAACCGTTGCGCGAACGCAGCGAAGACATTCCTTACCTGGCCAATCACCTGCTTAATCGAATCATCAAACGATTAGGAAAAGGCCAACAGGAAATCACAACCGGCGCAATGAAGATGCTGGCTGATTATTCATGGGAAGGAAATATTGACGAGCTTGAATCGGCGCTTGAAAGCGCCGTCGCCAACACCAAACCGCAGCAGATAGACGAATCATTGCTGCCATCGCGTGTTCGTTACGCGGCGCTCAAAGCCATTCCATCAACAGGCATTGACCTGCCCCAGATGGTTGATGATTTCGAGCGCAGCCTGATTGAAACCGCCCTGAATCAAACCGGCAACAACCAAACGAAAGCCTCTGCGCTGCTCGGGCTTCGAGTTCAAACGTTGAACATGAAATTGAAGCGGTTCAAAGAAAGGGACGGTTTGCTGAGTATCGAACAGGAATAAACAGAAACAGGAAATGGGAGCCAGGTTGTTAAATTCCCTGTCTCCCATCTCATTCATTAACTGCGCTCCCCTTGAATCCATCCTCATTGCCACTGACCCAAGACAAAACACTTCTAAAATATTTCGATCTAAAAAGTTACACGCGACCGTGCAATCTTTACTCGCATTGTTTCAGGACAAATCAGAGCTAAGTTAAATGTTGTCAGCACGAAAAATGTTCGTTTGAGTGCTGGCACAGTCTTTGCCAACCAATTTTCATCAATTTAGCGGTCAATACTCAAAAGGCCAGGACTAAAAACGGGAGGACAAACTAATGTCGAACCGTAGACATAAAATAATGGTCGTGGAAGACGATCTGAATCTGCGACTCACCCTGACAGAATTATTGCGCTTACAAGGTTTTGCCGTTGTCACCGCTCGCGATGGCGACGAAGGTTACCTGCAGGCGCTTGCGCATCAACCTGATCTGATCATCACCGATTTGCAGATGCCGATTTTGGATGGAATCGAACTGGCCAGACTGATCCGTCGCGAAAGAGGCAGGCTGAGCGGAGTTCCGATCATCGCTCTCAGCGCAAATCTGGCGGAGTTCAATCTGCCTGAGAAAATGAATGCCGGAATTGATCGCTTTGTGGACAAATCGGTTTTCGACAGTCACAGCTTGATGGATACGGTCAATTCACTTTTAGGGACGGCGAAAGTGGTGTCGGTCGTGTAGGCTAACAATCAGGCAGGCAAACAAGTTCAGGCAGTGCTGACAAGTTCTGGCAGAGCCTGCATCCCAATCTGCCGCGCTTTTCAGCCCTGCCTGTTTTCCGTTTCGTAAAATTCCGGATGAACAAACGGCAACAAGGCAAAGATAACCGCAGGTTTGTATAAATCCAGCCGACTGACAACCCCGTCCGACAAAATTCCAATCGCGCCATCTTTCTGTTTTGAATTCGACCTGCCAAAGAATCTGTCATCGGCTTCACCCAATTCGATTCCATCGCGAACCATCTGCGCGACCGGTTCTGGCAACATAAATCGCCCCGATTGCCCCTTGCCGATTCGACCTTCCCTGTCAACGACCGCTATCCAGGCGTAAGCCCACATTCCTTCTTCTGTATCCAGAGTTCCGCCTTCCAGCCCGACGCCGTAATTTGCTTCGGGCGTTTCCGCCAAAGCCTGACGCGCGCGATTGAGCGCCCCGAGCAACATTTCATTGTCGGAATCCGGTTGAGCGCTGACGCCGGATTCGGTTTTGACGCCAATTGCGCAAGCTTCCGACCAAAAAGCCTTGACGGCTTCGGCAACGCAATTGATTTTGACGGGATTTTCAGAACCAACGGCAAAAATCATAGTTCGAGTCATGCAGAGAGTTTTGTCTGTTCTTTCTACCGGGTGTTAAAGTTGAATTGAAAGACGGCTTTCGTAAACTATAGCTTTTAAGAAAATAACTTCCCGCGAATCACGCCGATTACGCGAATGAAAAGGATTTTTTACCGGTTTGAGAACCCGCTATCTTGTTGGTCAGGTTGAAGCTATTGAATAGCTTTTTCCAAAGTATCTGCGCTCATTCGCGTCATCCGCGGGGAAAAACATTTTCTTGAATTCTATAGCACAGCATATTCATAGCCACAAAGTGAGTTTTCTCAATATGCGTATCATAGATTTCCCAAGTGACGACCAGCAGCTTATCGAACAAACTGCGCGCCTGCTCGTAGAAACTTTCAGAGAGCATTGGCCTGACGCCTGGCCGACGATTGAATCGGCGCTAGAAGAAGTTTTAGCCTCATTTGCCGAAGACCGCATCAGCCGCATCGCCATTGACGACGACGGTTCGGTGTTGGGATGGATTGGCGGAATCAAAATGTACGAAGGCAAAGTCTGGGAATTGCATCCGCTGGCGGTCAGCCCTCGCGCTCAAGGGCGAGGCATTGGCCGGGCGTTGATCGAAGATTTGGAAAATGAGGTTGCCGCGCGCGGAGGTTTGACTTTGTGGTTGGGCAGCGATGACGAAGACGCTATGACTTCGATTGGCGGAATTGATCTTTACCCGAATCCGCTGGAGCATCTGGCCAAAATCAAAAATCTGCGCGGCCATCCATTCGAGTTTTACCAAAAGATGGGCTTTGTCATTGCCGGGGTCGTGCCTGATGCCAACGGTTTCGGAAAACCGGATATTTATCTGGCCAAACGAGTCGGAAAAATAAACTGGAAAGAGGAAAAGGATGATTGACCTGAAGACAACCGCGACTGAAATTTTTCAGCGAACATTGAAAGCCATTGACGTGGAAACCGTAGTTCTTTCTCGCTTGCAGAGAAACGGCGACCTGCTTTCGGTTGGAGATGAAACCGTTGATCTGAAATCTTTCAGCAAAGTTCTGGTCATCGCCATCGGCAAAGCCAGCGTGCCGATGGTTCGCGCGGTTGAAAAGATTTTGGGCGATAAAATTTCCGATGGCGTGGTTGTCACCAATGCGGTGATCGGCAGCTTGCCGCAAACTCTGCCGGTTTTGATCGGCGGTCATCCGGTTCCAAACGCCGCCAGCCTGGAAGCCGCCGCGCGCGCATTGTCTTTGTTGCGTCAGCACGACGCCGAAAACACGCTGGCTTTGTTTCTGATTTCCGGCGGAGGTTCGGCGATGTTTGAATTGCCGATTGATCCGCGCATCACACTGGACGATCTGCAAACCGTCAATCGAGCGTTGGTCAATTGCGGAGCGGTCATCAACGAAATGAACATCGTTCGCCGCAATCTTTCGGCGGTGAAGGGCGGAAAGCTGGCTGCGGCGGCTCCGCGCTCGCGTCAGATTTCGCTTTATATTTCCGATGTCAACAGCGACGATCTGACTACGGTAGCTTCGGGGCCGACGCTGGCGGATCAATCAACCAAAGAAGACTTCCATCGAATCATCGAACGTTACGACCTGCTCAAACAGTTTCCGGCAAACGTCGTTCGTAGTTCCGCTTTCAGCCAGTCTGCTGCAATTAAGCCGCCTGAAGGCGGTACTACGAACTCTCATCACCTGTTGATGGACAATCGCCGGGCAATGCTCGAAGCCAAACAAATCGCCGAGCGCGATTTCGGTCTGACGGTCGAAATTTCCGAAGACCTGGTTGAAGATCATGTCGAAAGCATGATGCTGGCTCACATTGAACGCGTCACCGCTTTGCGCGCGAAACACTCTGGCAAAACCGTCTGTTTAATTTCCGGCGGCGAAGCTATCTGCCCAGTTCGCGGCGACGGACAAGGAGGACGCAATCAGGAATTCGTTCTGCGCTCGGCCATTCACCTGGATCAACTCGAACTGGAAAACGTGGTCGTGCTGAGCGCCGGAACCGACGGCATTGACGGTCACAGCCCCGCCGCCGGAGCAATCGCCGACGAACATTCTGTCAGGCACGCCGAGGAAAAAAGTATTTCCGCCGAAAAGCATCTCATCAACAGCGACTCGTATAATTTCTTCAGGCAGATTGGCGACGCGATCGTCACCGGACCGACTGGAAACAACGTCCGCGATTTGAGAATTCTGCTGGCTGGTTGATCGGCCTGGCAATTTTCAAAATCGCTTCATTCCTGTAGAATCCACGCCGTTTAATCAACACACATTCTAGACACAATTCCAAGGATAAATATGGAAGGCTTTTCCCGCTTGTCCGAGACGGGCTGGGGATCGCAAGGAGGCTTGCTGGGAATGAAGGACGATTGCAGAAACGCCCAACTCGCGACATCAGCGCACGCGTTCTGATCAAAGAATTAACAAAGGCTTTGCGCGCGCTTGATGCGCAGTTGTTACTGTGGTTGATAACTTAGTCGTTCAATTCAACTCAACCACATTATCAATCTGAACTCATGGAGGAGTTATGAGAAATTCGATGTCTTTCACCAGCCTTTTTCATCTAAGGCTGGCGTTTTCCCTGCTGGCAGTTTTCCTGCTTGCCCCTGTGGCCTTTGCGCAATTCGATACGGCGACAGTGCTGGGCACAGTCGCTGATTCGAACGGCGCGGCGGTTGCCGGCGCAACAGTGACTCTGCGTAACACCGCGACCGGTATCACCGCCATCGCCCGTACTGACGAAAACGGCAATTATCAATTCTTCAACGTCAAGATCGGCACTTACACTGTCACCGCTGAAGCTTCGGGCTTTTCCAAAGCTGCGGCTGAAAATATTCAGGTCACGGTCAACGCCAGACAACGCATAGACCTTTCTCTGAAAGCCGGAGCCTTGACCGAAACCATCACTATTTCGGCAGACGCAGTGCAATTGCTGGAAACAGAAACCAGCGTTCGCGGCCAGATCATCAACCGGCAACAAATCGTCAACCTGCCTTTGAATGGTCGCGCTTACGCCGATCTGGCGCTGCTATCGCCCGGCGTTCGCAAATCTGTTTTGAACAATCAGGATTCCGGCGGACGCGACGCCTCATTCAACGTCAACGGATTGCGTTCGTCGCTGAACAACTTCGTGCTGGACGGCGTTGACAACAATTCATACGGAACCAGCAATCAAGGCTTTTCAAATCAGGTGGTGCAGGCTTCGCCCGACGCCGTGCAGGAATTCCAGGTTCAAACAAACAATTTCAGCGCCGAATTCGGACGCGCAGGCGGCGCAGTGATCAACGCCAGTTTGCGCAGCGGCACGAATGAAATTCATGGTTCGATTTACAATTTCCTGCGCAACACATCGCTGAACGCGACAGGATTTTTCAAACCGACACGCGGTGAAAAACCGGTGCTGATTCAAAATCAGTTCGGCGGAACCATCGGCGGCCCAATCGTCAAAGACAGAACCTTTTACTTCGCCGATTACGAAGGCTTCCGACGCATCACGCGTTCGCTGGCATTTGCGACGGTTCCGACCGCCGCTCAGCGAAACGGTCAACTGGGAATTCCCGTTCGCAATCCTTTCACCGGAGTCGTTTATCAAGACGGAAATATTCCGGCCAGCGAGATCACGCCATTCGCGCGAAGGGTTTTGAACGATCTGGCTTTGCCGACGACCAACGCCACGGCTTCGGGCTTTGTCTCAAACAACTTTGAAGACCTGCCGCGCAGCAAGTTTTACAACGACAAAGGCGACGTCAAGATTGACCACAACTTCAGCGACAAAACCACGGCCTTCGTTCGCGTCAGCCATCGTAAAATGAACAACTTCGAAGCGCCGACGATTCCCGCCCCGATTTACAGTTCGGCCAACGCCTTCGTCCGCGTGCTGAATCAACAGCTTGCCACCGGCGTCACTCACAACCTGAGCGACAATTCGCTGCTGGAATTTCGTCTGGGCATTTCGCGGACTCAGGCTGGCAAAACTCCGACGGGCATTGGCGATCCCAGCTACACGCTGCCGGGATTGCCGACCGATCCTCGAATTGCCGGAGGTTTGAGCACTCAGAACATCGGCGGTTACACAGGGCTTGGCCGTCAAAACAGCAACCCTCAATTCCAGGACCCGTTTGTCGTCAACCCGCGAGTCAATTACACCTTCCTGCTTGGCCGCCACAGCCTGAAGAGCGGATACGAATATCAATCAATAAACACGGAAATTGACGACTTCAATCCGAAATACGGAACTGATTCATATTCAGGTCAGTTCACCCGTCCATCGGGAGCTGCCAGCAACAACCTGTACAACCTGGCTGATTTCCTCTTTGGCGCTCGCAACAGCTATTCGCTGAACAACAGCGTCATCGTCAATTATCGCCAGCGAATGCATTTCGCTTATTTGCAGGACGATTTCAAACTGAATCAGAAGCTGACCCTCAATCTGGGCTTGCGGTATGAGTTCGCCACTCCGCAATGGGAGAAGGACAATCTGCTGGCCAACTTCGATCCGCAGACTTTGTCTTTGATCCGCGCGACGAATGGTTCGCTGTATGACCGCGCATTGGTTGATCCTGATCGAAACAACTGGGCGCCGCGAATCGGTTTCGCCTATCAGGCGTTCGACAAAACAGTTGTCCGTGGCGGTTACGGAATCAGCTACATTCACTTCAACCGCCTGGGCGGAGAAAATCTGTTGGCCTTCAACGGCCCGAACATCGTCGGCAACAGCATTACGCAACAGGTTTCGCAACCGCTCTGCACCGGCGACAATTTCCTGAACTGTTTCAGAAAAACCGAACAAGGTTATCCGAACGGTTTCGTCTCTTCGGATCGTTACAATCCTTTGACGGCTCGCGTGAATTTCACCCCGCGCGACACTCGCACGGCTTACGTGCAAAGCTGGCATTTGACCGTTCAACGCGAATTGCCGTGGAAACTTTTGCTGGATGTCGGTTACGTCGGCAATCGCAGCAACAAGCTGATCATTCTGGGTGATTACAACCAGGCTCGTCCGAACAATGCCAGCGATCCGGCGGCGGGGACGCCATTGCAACAGCGTCGTCCTTTCTCCGCCTATTCTTTCATTCAAGCGTCGTTCAACGGCGGTTTCGCCACTTACAGCGCGTTGCAGATTAAACTTGAAAGACGGTTCGCCGATGGTTTGTATTTGCTGAATTCATTCACCTGGTCGAAGGCGATTGATAACGCTGCGGGACATTTGGAAGCGAGTTTCGGCGACAATTCGCGCGGCAACATTCGCAATCTGGCCAACGACAAGGGGCTGTCGAATTACGATCAGCCGTTCAACAACACGACCAGCGTTGTTTACGACCTTCCGTTTGGCAAAGGCCGCAGGTTCGCGTCAGCCATTCCAACGGCAGCGGATTACATCATCGGCGGTTGGCGCATGACATTGATCAACACCTTGAACAGCGGGCTTCCGGCTAATTTGACTTATGGCCCGGCGGCGGCTTTCCAGGTTGGTTCATCGCTGACTTATCGTCCGAACCAGTTGTCGTCCGATTTGTACACGTCAGGCTCATTCGACGTGAATAACTTCCTGAACATCAATGCCGTCGCGGTTCCGACTGATCGCAGCCAGCCTTTCGGCACGGCGGGACGCAATACGGTTCGCGGCCCGAACTTCTACCAGGCGGATCTGGGATTGCACAAAGCTTTCCCGGTCTGGCGCGAAAGCACCAAACTGGAATTCCGCATGGAAGCGTTCAATCTTTTCAACCGCAGCAATTTCCAGGTGCCTGACACCAACGCGAATAACATTCGCCGCGATTCGTCGGGCAATGCGATTGCGGGCGGCAGCTACGGAACCATCCGCAGCACCTTCCCCGCACGACAGATTCAGTTCGCGCTGAAGCTGTTGTTCTAAACCACAAACCTCAAGAGAGTGCGGAACAAACGGAAATAACTAAACAAACGGAAAATACCTGTTCCAACCGAATTCAGTCTTTTCCGTTATTTCCGTCTGTTCCGTATTCTCTCTTTCCTTTTCAACAAAGGATTGACCAGATGACTTCAAAACAAGCGCTTTTCGTCTTAGTCCTTCTACTCGCCTTCACCATTTCGGCGCTCGCTCAAAGCAAAACTGAAAACGTCATCTTGATTACGCTGGACGGGGCGCGGACTCAGGAAGTTTTCGGCGGACTCGATCTGGACATCCTCAAAGACAAAACGCGTCGCGGCAAAGTCGAAGACACTGAGCTTTACAAAAAATTCTGGGCGGCGACCGCCGAAGAACGCCGAATGAAGCTGATGCCTTTTTTCTGGGGCACGCTGATGAAAGACCACGGTTCGATTGCCGGCAACCGCTCGTTCGGCAGCGCCGTGATGACAACCAACAAGATGTGGTTTTCATATCCGGGTTATTCCGAAATTCTGACCGGACAGGCTCACGACGACGTCATCAACAGCAACGACCGCAATCGCAATCCTTACACCAGCGTGCTGGAATTCCTGAAACGCAAATTGAAGCTCAACAAAAACCAGGTGGCGCTGTTCGGTTCGTGGGACGTTTTCAACTGGATCGGCGAACACGAAGAAGGCGCAATCACGATCAACGCGGGTCACGAACCTTACGAACTGGCAGCCGATGCCGAAACCAAAGCCTTCAGCAAACTGCAAAACGAAAAACTCAGCCCGTGGGACTCTGTGCGATTCGATTACTTCACCATGCGGTTTGCGATGGAGCATCTGAAATCCTACCAGCCGCGAGTTATGCATATCGCGCTGGGCGAAACCGACGACTGGGCGCATGGCGGCAATTACACGCGGACGGTCGAATCGCTGCATTACAACGACCAGCAGTTCAAACAGCTTTGGGATTACCTGCAAAACTCGCCGCGTTACAAAGGCAAAACTTCGATCATCATCACCGTTGATCACGGACGCGGAAACACGATCAAAGACTGGACTGACCACGGAGAAAAAGTTCCCGAAGCGCAATACATCTGGATGGCTTTCATCAGCCCTGATTCTCAGCTTCGCGGCGAATGGAAAAACACCGACACGATTTACCAGAACCAGGCGGCGGCGACGCTGTGCCGCTGGCTGAACATTGATTACAGCGAAAACAATCCGCAGGCGGGCAAACCCATCGCCCGTCTTTTCAGCAAATGACTTCTGACAGGATTTTTCAGGATTTTCTTTTCACCCCGAATCATCATGTAAATCCTGTCAAAAAAATCTTCGGATAAACAAAATGACTTCCGCCACCACAACTCCACAAACAAGATTAACTTCGATGGATGCCTATCGCGGTCTGGTGATGTTTTTGATGGTCGCGGAGGTTTTGCATCTCGCTCGCGTCGCAGCCGCTCATCCAAACTGGTTTTGGAATTTTCTGGCTCGACATCAAACCCACGTCGAATGGTACGGCGCGACGCTTCACGACCTGATTCAGCCGTCGTTTTCCTTTCTGGTCGGCGTTGCGCTTCCCTATTCGATTGCCAGTCGTGTGGCCAAAGGGCAATCAACCGGCAAGATGTACGCTCACGCGGCATGGCGCGCGCTGATATTGATTCTGCTGGGAGTTTTTCTGCGCTCGGTCGGCAAACTGCAAACTTACTGGACGTTTGAAGACACGCTGTCGCAAATCGGATTGGGTTATCTGTTTCTGTTCGCGCTGGGGTTTCGATCAACGCGGACGATCTGGATTTCGCTGGCGCTGATTTTGTTCGGTTACTGGCTGGCGTTTGTGTTGTATCCGTTGCCGCCCGCCGGTTTCGATTACGCGGCGGTCGGAGTCCCCGCCGATTGGCCTTATCACGCAACGGGAATCGCCGCGCACTTCAACAAAAACAGCAATCTGGCATGGGCTTTCGACACCTGGTTTTTGAACCTGTTCCGCCAGGCCAAAGAGTTCACTCACAACGGCGGCGGATACGCCACGCTGAGTTTCATACCCACGCTTGGGACAATGATTCTGGGACTGGTTGCCGGACGCTGGCTGCGCGAAGAATCAACTGAAAAAACGAAGATGCGGAAACTGGCAATCGCAGGCGTCGCCTGTTTGATCATCGGATTGATTTTGCACTATTCCGGCATTTGCCCGTCGGTCAAACGCATCTGGACTCCAAGCTGGACGATTTACAGCGGTGGATGGTGTTTCCTGATGCTGGCCGGATTTTACGGATTGGTTGACGTGATGGGTTACAAACGCTGGTCGTTTCCGCTGGTCGTCATCGGCATGAATTCGATAGCGATTTACGTCATGGCGCATCTGATTGACCGATTCATCATCGCTACGTTCCGCATTCATTTCGGCCAGAACGTGTTCAACGTTTTCGGTGAAGGTTATTCCTGGCTGCTGAGCGGCTGGGCAGTAATCATCGTTTTCTGGCTGATGCTTTATTGGATGTACAAGAAAAAACTGTTCATCCGAATCTGACAAACAAGAAGTTTTCTCCCGCGAAGGCGCACGAAGGGAACACGAAGAAAGGAAGAAGAAGGTAGACAGGATTTACAAGATTGAACAGGATTGGTTTCGGTTTGATCAATCGTCTCTTCATCCTGTCGAATCCTGTAAATCCTGTCTAAAGGTTTCTGGTTTCCTCTATGTGATTCTTCGTGTGCCTTTGTGGGATGGATGTTTTCTGCCAACCAAACCCAATGACAAACAACAACGATCCTTATCAACTCCGCCCCGAAGACGTAGCTGAACCACCGTCAACCTTACTCGAATCCTTCAAACGCATCGGTCCCGGAATGATTCTGGCCGCGTCAATAGTCGGCTCAGGCGAATTGATCGCCACGACAACGCTCGGCGCAAAAGTCGGTTACGCCGCGCTGTGGATCATTCTGCTGAGCTGTTTCATCAAACCCGCCGTGCAAGCCGAAATGGGTCGTTACATCATCGCCACCGGCGAAACCGGTTTGGAAAGTTTCAACCACGTTCCCGGCCCTCGCCTGAAAGTAAACTGGATCGTTTGGATGTGGATCGTCATGACGTTGATGACCATGTTTCAGGTCGGCGCGATGTTCGCGGGCGTTTCGCAGGTGATGTTTCTGCTGACCGGCATCGCCGTCAAATACTGGATTCTGCTGTTTCTGGCCATCACTCTGGCCTTGTTGCTGGGCGGAGGGTACGACCGCATCGAAGGCATTGCGATGATCAAAGTCGGGTTGTTCACCGTGCTGACATTTATGGCAGCAGTGTTGTTGATTCGCATGCCGCAGTTCTTTTCGTGGGATGCTTTTCTGGATGGTTTCAAGTTCAAATTGCCCGGCGCTGGTTTCGCCGATGCCGTTGCCGTGTTCGGAATCACCGGAGTCGGGGCCAGCGAGTTGTTTATGTATCCGTATTGGTGCGTCGAAAAAGGCTATGCGCGATTTACGGGCAAACGCGAAGAAACGCCTGAATGGAACGCACGCGCTCGCGGATGGATTCGCGTTATGCATCTGGACATACTCAGTTCAATGGTCATTTACACCGTCGCGACGATTGCTTTTTACATGCTCGGCGCCGGCGTGCTGCACGGAATGGGTTTGGTTCCGAAAGACGCCGAGATGATTTCCACGCTATCGAACATCTACACTCAAACTTTGGGCGGTTGGTCGAAGTGGATTTTCTACGTCGGCGCAATCGTCACGCTGTACGGAACAATCTTCGCGTCGTTGGCGGCCAACACCAGAATCTTCGCCGACGTAGCGCGATTGATGGGTTTCTTTCGTGCCGACGACGGCGAAGCCCGCGTGCGTTATCGCAAAGGCTTTCTGCTGACTCTGAGCCTGGTTCCCATTATTCTGGTTTCCATCTTCAAAGACCCTGTGCAGATGGTCAGAATCGGCGGCATCGCTCAGGCCATGATGCTTCCGGTGATCGCCATCGGCGCGCTTTACCTGCGCCATCGCCGTTTGCCGAAACAGATTCTGCCGGCCAATTGGCAAACCGCCGGATTGTGGGTCGCGTCCATCGTCATCATCTGGCTGATGGGTTATTCGGTTATCAAAACCCTCTGGGCGATGATTTAACCAATCGAAGCCGGAACAAACCTCTCAACGAAACGATTGCGCGGTTTGGCTGTCTCTCCCTGATAAAGCGATGAAGATGTTTGATCATCAACGTGATTGCCAGGCGATGGGGACGCGCTTTGAAGTGTTTTTGCGCGGTGACGACCAACTGCACCTGGCAGCCGTCGCCGAAGCGATATGCGAAGAGGTTCAGCGCCTTGATGCCGTGTTGTCTCGTTTCGATCAGCGTAGCGAGGTCGCGCGCGTCAATCGTTCTGCGGTGGAGCGGTTCGTGCGCTTAGATCGTGAGCTATTCGCTTTGCTGCAACGGTGTGAGCAAGCGCGGGCAATGACTAATGGTTACTTTGACGTGACTCAAAGCGCAGCGTTGCAATTGGATGCTGAATCTTGCGCGGTGCGCCTGGCTCGTTCAGACGCCGCGATTGATTTGGGCGCGGTGGGGAAAGGTTACGCGCTGGATTGTGGGCGAGAGATTGCGTTGCGTTACGGCGTCAAGAGCGGATTGTTGCAGGGCGGCACGAGTTCGATTTTAGCCTTCGGCGAACCAGCGTGGCAGATAGCGGTGCGCCATCCATTGCAACCGGAATGCATCGTGACGCAATTCGACTTAGCGAATCGCGGCTTTTCTTGTTCCGCCGTGCGCCACGCAGCGCAAACGCAATCGGATGTTTTGAATCCTCATACGCGCGAACCGCTGGCGGGCGGCGATGCTTGTTATGTGGTGGCGTCGTGCGCGACCGAAGCGGAAATTCTTTCGACGGCGCTGCTGGCGATGGGCAAAGCCAACGCGCTGGCATATCTTCAGCAAAACGATTTTGAACTTGGCGGGTTTGAACTCGACCCGTTTGAATTTAATTGGATTGACGCATGACGATTACTCGCAGAACATTTCTGGAAAGCGCCGGAGCAACGCTGGCGGCCAGTACAACTCTGCGCGCCAATGAAGCGCCGATTCGCGTTGCCGTCATCGGCACGGGCGGGCGCGGCTCTGATTTGCTGCGCGCGCTTTCGACGATTGATGACGCAGCGATTACTGGCGTATGCGATGATTACCCGCCGCATCTGGAACAAGGCGCGAAGTACGCCGGGCCTCAGGCAAAAACTTTCAGCGACTATCGCAAACTGCTCGACGAACTAAAACCGCAAGCCGTTGTCATCGCCGTGCCTTTGTACTTGCACTATCAAGTCGCGGCGGATTGTTTGAACGCGGGTTGCGATGTCTTTCTTGAAAAGACGATGTGTTACACCGTCGGCGAAGCGAAGAAGCTCGCCGCGCAAGTCAAAACGTCAAAGCGCGTCTTTCAAGTCGGGCTGCAACGCCGCGCCAATGCGATTTATAAACAGGCGCAAGCAATGATCGCGGCGGGAATGATCGGACAGGTCGTTTCGTTCAAAGCTCAATGGCATCGCAATAATTCGTGGCGTCGCCCGATTCCGGTTCCCAGAGGCGACACCAACTGGTTGACGCTCGAACGCAAACTTAACTGGCGTTTGTATAAAGCCTATTCCGCCGGATTGATGGCCGAACTCGGCAGCCATCAAATGGACGTGGCCAACTGGTTTCTCAACGCGCATCCGAAACGAGTGATGGCTTCGGGCGGCATCGAATACTTCCGCGATGGCCGCGAAGTCTACGACAACATTTCGTGTTTGTATGAATACGAGTTGAAGGACGCGAAAGGTCAGCCATACATCGTACGGGCGAATTACACCTCGCTTTGCAACAACGCTTACGAAGGCGCAGCGGAATTGATTATGGGCACGAAAGGGAGCCTCTATCTCACCAGCGCCAAAGGCTTGCTATTTCAGGAAAAGGGGACCGATGTCGTCGCGTGGGAAGGCGGCGGCAAAAACGCAGCCGATGCCAACGCCGCCGTCGTGACGGCAGGCAAGACTTTGAAGCTCTCGAATGATCCATGGGCGCATCGCGGCGCGCCCATTGAAATTGATATTGCAGAAGGCAACGACACGCGCGATGAACTCGTCTCTTTCATTGACCACGTGCGTCGGCAGGACGTGAAAACGATTTGCGATGTGCAAGTAGGTCTGACGGATTGCGCTACGATTTTGATGGCCAACCAGTCGGCATCAGCAGGCGATTGGGTGGCGTTCCCCGGCTAACCATAATCAACCGCCAACTGGCCTCACTTGACAAAAACAGCCGAGCCGATTAGCTTCTCACCAGCTAACATATCAGTTGCTATTACATAAGCGACATTCATCTTTATTGCTAACGAAGAAAGAAGCGGATGATGGCGGTCAGCAATTTTACGATCAATCGGGCGACGTTGAGCGATCAGATTTATGAGTATCTGCGCGGTGAGATTCTCACTGGACAGTTGGCGCCGGGCGAAAGATTGGATTTGATCAAATTGGTCGAGCGGCTCAAGGTATCGAAGATGCCGGTCAAAGAAGCCATCGGACGGCTGGCGACAGAGGGTTTGTTGGACGTGCAAGCCCAGCGCGGGACGTTTGTCAGCCGCGTTGAACCGCGCGAATTGGCCGAAACCTTTGAAGTGCGGCGCGCGCTCGAAATGCTGGCGGGCGAATTGGCAGCCGCGCGCGTGACCAAGGCTGATCTTACGAAATTACGTGCGTTGATTGCTGCGATGGAAGAATCCAAAGAAGTCGCGTCACATCTTGAACTGAATTTTAAATTTCACGGGTTAATCGTGACGCTGGCTGACAATCGCAAATTGAGCGAAACCTATCATCGTTTGCGTGTGCCGATACAGGTAGCGGGCATTCATTACCGTTCTGAAAACTGGATGGAACGCATCGCGCAGGAACAAAAAGAGCATCGCGCCATTGTGCGCGCGCTCGAACAGAAAGATGCGGAAGCGACGTCGCGCGCCATCCGTGAACATATCAAACGCGGCGGCGCTTCTTTGCTGGAAGATGTCGAACGTTCGATCAAGCAGCAATAAACATTATTTTTTCAAGACGCAGCAACGATTTCAGCGGAAAGACGACTTTGGCGAGTGACAATCCGACTGAAACCGCTGCACTGCGTTGTTCCCCATGGAGGCACTAGATGAATCACCAAGTTATCCACAGGTCACATTCGATAGTTAAGTTGGCAGCAGCAATATTGTCAATCCTTATGCTGCTCACGTTTGATGCCGCTGCCCAACGCGGTCGCGGCACAATTCTCGGCAGCGTCACCGACGCCAGCGGCGCGGTTATTCCAAATGCGACCGTGACCGTCACTCATTTGGCTACGAACGTTGCTTCGACGGCGGTCACCAACAATGACGGTTATTACACCGTGACGAATTTGCTGGTCGGCGCTTATTCGGTCAGCGCGACCAAAGACGGATTCAAAAAAGCATTGCGCAGCGGCCTGACGCTGGAAGTTGATCAAAAGGCCGAGATCAACCTGACGCTGGAAACCGGCGCGGTCAGCGAAACCATCGAAGTCACCAGCCAGGCGGCGCTCGTTGACACCACGACGGCGACGTTTGGCAAAGTGATTGAAAATCGCCGCGTGCAGGAGTTGCCCGTCAATGGCCGCAACGCGCTCTCGCTGGTTTTGCTTGCGCCTGCCGTGCAATCCGGCGTTGGCCCGACGGCTTCGGGCTTTGCCGATCGCGGCACGCAGGTGTCGTTCATACGCATCAACGGCAGTCCATTCGCCACGAACAATCTGGTCGTAGACGGCCTGAGCAGCGTCAACGCTTATTTGCCCGACGCGAACATCAACCCCAACGTAGACTCTGTGCAGGAGTTCAAAGTGCAAACGAACACGATGTCGGCGGAATACGGCTTCACGTTGGGCGGAGTCGTCAACCTCGTGACCAAGTCGGGCACGAACGCCTATCACGGCACGTTGTATGAGTTCTTCCGCAACAACGCGCTCGATGCCAATTCGTGGGCGAACAATCGCGCGCTACGTCCGAAACAACCGCTGCGTTACAACCAATACGGCGGCTCGATCGGCGGGCCGATTCGATTGCCAGGACTGAAGGTGTTGCCCGGTTACGACGGACGCGACAAGAGCTTTTTCTTTTACAATTACGAAGGCTATCAATTCATCACCAACGCTTCGGGCTTTTACACGCTGCCGACCGAAGCCTTTCGCAACGGCGATTTTTCCAAACTGGCTGATGCGACGGGCAAACCGATCATCATTTACGATCCGTTGACAACGCGCGCCAATCCCAATGGACAAGGCTTTTTGCGCGATCCTTTTCCCGGCAACATCATTCCAGCCAACCGCATTGACCCGGTCTCAAAAAACTTTTTGAAATTCTATCCGCTGCCCAATCGGACGGCTGACAACGCGTTCACCAATCTGAACAATTATTTCGGCGCAGTTGGCAACAAACGCACGCTCAACAATCACACCTCGCGCGTAGACCATCGTTTCTCGGAAAAGAACAATTTCTCAGCGCGTTACACATTTTATAAACAGTTCACCGACAACGGCACGGCCAATTTGTATCCAGACCCGCTGGTGCGTCAGCGCACTGACCCGTTTCGCGGACACAACGTTGTTCTGTCGGACATTCACAACTTCACGCCGAATCTGATTCATGAATTCCGAATCGGCGTGGCGCGGCAAATCTTTGAATTCAAGGTGGCGAGCGCCGATCAGAATCTGCCGCAACAACTGGGCTTGCCCTCCATCGTGCCGCCCGACGTGTTGCCGCGCCCCAACAACGGCTTGCCCGGATTCAACACCGGCACTGTCGGCAAACGCGGCGGATCGGTTTGGCAATTGTTCGATTCGCTGACCTGGTTGCGCGGCAATCACACGCTGAAATTCGGGACTGAGTTGCGTTTGACGCAAGCCAACAACCTGCAAAAGAGTTCGCCATCGGGTGATTTTCAATTCCCGACGACGCTGACCGACAACGCCGCGCCGATTGCGGGCAATCGCATCAACACGGGCAATCAGTTCGCCACGTTTTTGCTGGGCGCGGTCGGCAGCGCCAGCGTCACGACGCATCTGGGCGAATCGGAAGTCGGCAAGGCGTACGGCTTTTATATCAACGATGAATGGAAGATTCGCCGCCGACTCTCGCTCAACGTCGGCTTGCGTTATGACTATCAACAACAGCCTTATGAACGACGCTGTGGCACTTCGATGTTCAATCCCTTCGTGACCAATCCGGCCAATGGTTTGCCGGGCGCGACGCAATACGCCTGCGTGGATTATGGCCGCACGTTCTCAGAAACCGACGGCAACGATTTCGCGCCGCGCGTTGGTTTTTCATGGGATCTGCGCGGTAATCAACAGACCGTATTGCGCGGCGGTTACGGCATTTTTATGTCGGCGGTGTTTTCGTACTGGAATGCGAATTATGAAAGCACCAACGGCTTTGCGGGCACGACGACGGCTTATCCCGCGCCGAATGGCAACAATTTGTTGACGGCATTTCAATTGAATACGGGCTTTCCCTTTGCGCCCAATCAACCGCAAGGCGCAAAGCTGGGGCCGAACTTTTTTGCGACTTCCAGCGCTTCGTTCAAAGAAAAGATTTCGCGCACGCCGATGTCGCAGCAATGGAATCTTTCGTTGCAACAACAACTCAGCGGCGGCTTTCTGGTCGAAGTCGCATACTCCGCCAATCACGGCACACATTTGCTGTCGGGTAGTTACGATTTGAATCAAGCCGATCCGGCGAAGATTCGTGAGTTCGGTTTGGCCGGTCGTTTGACAAATCAAATCCCCAACCCGTTTGCCGGAAAAGTACCCGGCGCATTCGGCGGGGCGACGATTTCGCAAGCTCAGGCGCTGCGACCATTGCCATACGTCGGCAGCATCACTGTTCAAGCGCCGCACGCGGGAAATTCGATTTATCATTCGTTGTTATTCTCGGCAGAAAAGCGTTTTTCCAAAGGCTTCACAGTGCTGGCGTCTTACACCTTCGCCAAACTGATCAGCGATTCGATCTTCAACGGATTGAATTTCATCGGTTCGGAAGGCGGCAACGATTTCGGCTACCAGAACGGTTTGTATAACCGCCGCGCCGAACGTTCGGAAGACCCGTCGAACGTGCCGCATCGTTTGGTGTTGAGCGGTTTGTTCGAAGTTCCGATTGGCAAAGGCCGCAGGTTCGACGTGCAAAACGGCGTACTCAACGCGGTCGTTGGCGGTTGGCAATTAAATACGATCACGACCATTGTGGCTGGCACGCCGACTTCGGTGCGCGGCGCGAACAATGGCTTGGCGAATCGTCCCGATTGGATCGGCAGCCTGGAATTGCCCAGCGGTTTCACCGACGCCAACCCGCAACGCGGCGTGCAATGGTTCAATCCGGCGGCGTTTGTGAATCCGGCGTTGTACGTGTTCGGCAACACGCCGCGCGCCATCAGCCAGTTCCGCAATCCCGGCGCGATCATCATTGATTTGTCGGTGTTCAAGAATTTCACCATCACCGAAAAGCTGAATCTTCAATTCCGCGCCGAAGCTTTCAACGCGCCGAATCACGTCAACTTGGGAACTCCCAACGGTTCGTTCGGAGCCGGACCCGGCGGCGTGAATAACAACGACGCCTTTGGCCGCATCACCGGATCGCGAGATCCGCGATTGATGCAGCTTGGCTTGAAGCTGATTTTCTAAATCGAACAGGCAGGCAAAAAAGGGGGCAGAAAAACATCTCGAATTTTTCTGCCCTCTTTTCTGCCAATCATATTTCATCAGGGAGATTCCTTCGTGAGAAAAATGCTGCTGACTTTGATTTTCTGTTTTGGCGTGACAACTGTTATCGCGCAAGAAGTCGAAAAGAAAACCGACGCACAGCCTATCCAAATCGGTGGCGCATTCCCCGGCATCGCCGTTGTTGCCGGACACGAAAATCGCAGTGAAGCGGGCATCGGCGCTTTGTTGCCGTGGGCGGATCGGCTGTGGTTCGTCTCTTATGTCGCTCACATTCGCGGCGAAGGCACAGGGCTTTTCTGGCTCGACGAAAAGATGCAGATGCACAAGCATCCGGCTTCGGTCGTCGGGACGTTCACCAATCGTTACATTCACAATCCGTCGAATCTGGCGTTTCTAGGCCCGCACGTCATTGATCCCAAAGGCAACGTGCGCACGATTGATGCGATCAAGAATGTTCGGCTGACTTCGACGATGACGCATCTGACCGACCCGAAAAACAAAGTTTATATGCTGGCGATGGAAGGCGAGTTTTATGAAGTTGACGTAAACACGCTCGAAGCCAAACAGCTTTTCAATCTGGTCAAAGAACTCGACATCAAAGGCCGCGTACATTTCAAAGCTGCGTTCTCAGCCAACGGGCGCGTAGTCGTCGCCAACAATTCCTATTACGAAGCTGACTACCTGGGCAAAGACGCTTCGGGGCGTTTGGCTGAATGGGACGGCAAAACGTGGACGATTCTGGAGCGCAAACCCTTCGTCGAAGTCGCTGGCAAACATTGGTCGGCGGAAACTTATGGCAATCCGATTTTCGCCACCGGCTGGGATCAGGCATCGGCGATTCTGAAAGTCTTTGCGAAGGGCAAGTGGCTGACCTATCGCTTACCCAAAGGCGCGCAAACCTTCGACCACGCCTGGAACACCGAATGGATGCGGATTCGCGACGCGCAAACCGAACGCTTCCTGATGGATCTGCACGGCATCTTTTATGAACTGCCCGCGCAAATTTATGACGGCAAGATTTTGCCGATTCGCCCGATCAGCAACCACCTGCGCATTGTGCCGGATTTTTGTTACTGGCGCGGACTGTTCGTGATGGGCGGCGATCAAACCGACAACTCTTACGGTCAGCCGCAAACCGGATTGTGGTTCGGGCAAGTGGATGATTTGTGGAAGATGGGCAAGCCAGCAGGTTGGGGCAGCGTCTGGCACAAACAAAATGTGAAAGCGGGCGAAGTGTCAGACCCGTTTTTGATGACGGGCTTTGATCGCAAAGTCGTGCATCTGAAAAACGCCTCGCCGAAATCGGTGGCCTTCAAGATTGAGGTGGATTTTCTCGGCGATGGAAGCTGGGAAACGTATGAAACTGTCCACCTTCACGATGGCTATAAGCATCTGGAATTCCCCGCCGGGTTCAGCGCGCATTGGGTGCGCGTGACAGCCAGTGAAGCCTGCAACGCGACGGTGACATTTATTTACAACTGATGAAAAAGCCAATTCCAAATTTGCGCTGGTGGATCACGGGATTGGTCTTTTTCGGCACGGTCATCAATTACGTTGACCGGCAAACGCTGTCGTCGCTGGCTCCGCGTCTGACCAAAGAACTGCACCTGACGAACAGCGATTACGGCCTGATTTCAAACGCATTTCTGATTCCTTACACGGTCATGTTCGTCGTCTCCGGTTGGCTGATTGATCGTTACGGCACGAAGCTGATTTATGGCGTCGCGGCTGTTTGGTGGTCGGTTGCGGCGATGCTGCACGCGGCGGTTGGTTCGGTCTTCGGTTTCAGCGCGATGCGTTTTTTGTTGGGCGCAGCGGAATCGGCGAACTTCGTCGGCGCGCAAAAAGTGGCGGCGGAATGGTTCCCGCCCAAAGATCGCGGCACGCTCAACGGTTGGGTGCAGGCAGGCACGGTGACAGGCGCGATTATCACGCCGCTCATCGCTGTGTGGATGGCAGACCGCTGGGGCTGGCAATCGGCGTTTGTGTCTACGGGGGCGCTGGGTTTGATTTGGGCGGCGGCCTGGTTCTGGTTTTATCACTTGCCGGAAAAACATCCGCGCATTTCGGCGGATGAGCTTGCCTTGATTCAACAAACTGAATCCGCCTCCCTGTCTCCCCTTCCATCCGTTACCCTTTCAGTTCGTTGGATTGATTTTTTCCGCTTGCCGCAAACCTGGGGTTTGTTGTTGGCGCGCATCATCTCCGATCCGGTTTGGTGGTTTTATCTTTTCTGGTTGCCGAAGTATCTGACCGAACGCGAAGGCATGACAGAACAGCGCATGAGTTACGTGGTTTGGATTCCATATCTGATTGCCGATGTCGGTTCGGTGGCGGGCGGTTGGTATTCCGGGCGATTGATTGCAAAGAAAGTCGGCGCAGTAGCGGCACGCAAATCCATCATGATCGTTACTGCGTTGATGATGCCGCTGGGGATGTTACTGGTTTTGCGCCCGCCGATTCCCGTGGCGTTGGCGATTATCAGTTTTGTGTTGGGCGTGCATTCGGCGTGGAAAACCAATCTGGTGACGCTGACGGTGGACATTTTTCCACGTCCGATTGTGGCGACCATTCACGGCATCGTGGCCATGGGCGGAGGCATTGGCGGCGCGCTGTTTCAATCCTTTGCCGGTCAGGTGATTGATAAATACTCGTACACGCCGTTGCTGGTATTGATGGGCTTGCTGCATCCGCTGGCGTATGTGTGCGTGCGCGCGCTGGTCAAAAGCGATTCGCAAGCCGCCGTCGAATTGAAATTGCAGGAGCAGCAGCGATGAAGATCACGCGCGTTTCAGCCTTTGCCGTCAAAATTCCCAGAGACTTGAGCGCCGCGCGCGGCACTGCCGGTTCGCCCGCGCCGCTGGTTGAATCGCAAAACGATTACCGTTGGGCGACGAATTACCAAACGCTGTATTCGACAAAGATCGAAACCGCGCTCATCAAGATCGAAACCGATGCTGGATTCATCGGCTGGGGAGAATCGCAATCGCCCGTCGCGCCTGAAGTCGTGAGGACAATCGTTGAAACCATTCTGGCTCCGATTCTGATTGGCGAAGACCCGATGGCGCACGAAAGATTGTGGGCGCGGATGTACAACTCGATGCGCGTGCGCGGCCATACGACTTCCTTCATGCTGGACGCGATTGCCGGAATTGACACTGCGTTGTGGGACATCAAAGGCAAGATGCTCAACGCGCGTGTTTGCGATTTGCTCGGCGGGCCGTTCGCGGATCAATTGCCTGCGTACGTTTCCGGTTTGTCCGGCGTGGATCAAGCGGCGCGAATCGAACAAGCAGCGAATTACCACGAGCGCGGTTTCAAATCGTTCAAGCTGTTTATGGACGCCGAGCCGGAAGAGATGTTGCGATTGGTGGACGGCGTGCGCGAACGCTTGCCCGACGCGCAAGTTTTTGTGGACGCGCTGTGGCGATTTGATTTGGCGCAAGCCGTGCGTTTCGGCAAACAACTTGACGCGCGCAATGTCGGTTGGTTTGAAGCTCCGCTGAAACCTGAAGACGTTGCGGCTCACGCCCGATTGGCCGAAAGCGTGGAAACGCCGATTGCCATTGGCGAAAGTTATCGCACCTGCCGAGAAATGCTGCCGTTTTTCACGGCGGGCGCAGTCGAAGTCTTCCAACCGGACATCGGGCGCAGCGGCATCACAGAAGGCATGAAGCTCTGCGCGTTGGCCGAATTGCACAACGCGAAAGTCGCGTTTCACGTCAGCATTGGCTTGGGCGTGCAAATCGCTGCTGCGTTGCACGTCGCGGCTTCGATCCCTAACTTGATGGTTGTCGAATGCAACCCACAGGTTTGGCGCGTGGCTGAAACCTTGCTGCACGCTTCGTTGCCGATTGGCGCGGGCGTCGTCGGCATCCCTGACGGCGCGGGGCTTGGCGTCGAAATTGACGAAGAGAAGTTACGACCATTTATCAATTGATCTTTCCCACGAAGACACACGAAGAAAACACGAAGAGAGGAATTTTTCAGACAGGATTTACAGGATTCAACAGGATGAAGAATCCGAGCGAAGTTGATTGAACCGAATTGAGGGTAATCCTGTTCAATCTTGTAAATCCTGTCTATTTTCTTTCTTCTCTCTTACTTCGTGCTTCCTTCGTGTGGCTTCGTGGGAGAAAAAGGATTTGCTGGAATGAAAAATTACGAAGGGATTTTCCCGATTGCACTGACGACCTTTGACAAAAATTACGAGCTTGACGAAGCGAGTCAGCTTTCGCTCGTCAATCATCTGATTGATTGCGGCGTTCATGGCATCGCCATTTTCGGCAACGCCAGCGAAGGTTACGCGCTCAGCGAATCGGAAAAAGCCCGGTTGATGCCGCTGATAATCAAAGAGGTTCGCAAGCGTGTCCCGGTGTTTGTTTCCACAGGCCACACGGGAACGCATGTCGCTGTCCAAATCTCAAAAGCAGCCGAAGAAGCAGGCGCGGACGGATTGATGATTTTGCCGCCGTACTTTCTGAAACCTTCAGCGGAAGATTTGTTCGGCTATTACAAAGCGATTTCCAACGCAGTCAGCATCCCGATTATGATTCAGGACGCGCCGTTACTGACCGGCGTCAACATCGGTGCGGCGCAGATGGCGCGAATGGCCAAAGAATGCGCCAACGTCAAATTGACCAAAGTCGAAGCTCCGCCGACAGCGCTGAAAGTCACCGAAGTCAAACAAGCTTGCGGCGAAAGTCTGGTGATTTTCGGCGGATTGAACGGCCATTTCTTTTTGGAAGAGCTGCAACGCGGTACGCGCGGCACAATGCCCGGCAGCGATATGATGCCGATGTTCGTGCATGTGTGGAATCTTTATGAAGCGGGTCAATTGAAAAAAGCTCGCGCGCTGTTTAATCAATATTTGCCCTTGATTCGTTTTGAATTGCAGCCCGGCATGGGCGTAGCAGCGATGAAGCAAAATCTAAAAGCGCAAGGCATTATCAAACATACGACGGTGCGTCCGCCGACGCGGGCGCTGGACGGCGTCAGCATCGAAGAGTTGCAACAAATCGTGAACGACCTGAAAGAACAATAAACGAGCAAGTGAGGACGACATGAAACGACGAGACTTTTTGACTACCACAGCCGGAATGACCGGCTATTCAATGTTCATCAAGGTGGATGGACTGGCACAAGCGCAGGACAAGCGCACAGCGGAAGAAATTCGCCGCGAACTTGCACGCATCGCGCCGACCGGCAATCGCACTGCCGCGCCGCTCGAACGCAATATGACGCTGGTGGATTTGAACTGCGACGTGATGGTCGCAGGCGGTGGTTTGGCGGGATGTCTGGCGGCGATCAGCGCCGCGCGGCACGGCGCAAAAGTAGTTTTAGTTCAGGATCGTTCGCGGCTCGGCGGCAACTCTTCGAGTGAAATCAAAATGCACGTCGTCGGCTCCAACAATCACAAAGGTCGGCCCGGTTGGCGCGAGGGCGGATTGCTGGAAGAAATTCGTCTGGACGACGCGGCGAATAATCCGCAACGTTGCTGGGAACTGTGGGACTTGCTGCTGTATGACAAAGTCGTCAGCGAACCGAACATAACGTTGTTGCTGGAAACTACGCTCTACAACGCTGAAGTCAAAGATGGCGTGATTCAGCGCGTGCAGGCGCGTTGCGACCGCAGCGAGCATATCTATCGCATCACCTCGAAACTCTTCTGCGATTGCACGGGTGACAGCCGCCTGGGTTTGGAATCCGGCGCAGAATTTAAGGTCGGTCACGAATCACGCGCCGAATTTAACGAATCGCTTGCGCCCGAAACTGCCGACAACAAAACGCAAGGTTGCAGCATCCTGTTCACCTCACGCGATTACGGCAAACCGATGCCGTTCACGCCGCCGAAATGGGCGCGCAAAATCACGGAGAAAGATTTGAAATCGCGCCCCATCAATTCGTGGGAATACGGCTACTGGTGGATCGAATGGGGCGGCCACATCAACACTGTGCGCGACAACGAACGCATCCGTTTTGAGTTGCTCGGCATTGTGATGGGCGTGTGGGATTACATCAAAAATTCAGGCAAGTTTCCGAACTCGGCGAATTGGGCGATGGATTGGGTGGGAATGCTGCCCGGCAAGCGCGAAGCGCGTCGTCTGGTCGGCGATCACATGCTGACGCAAATGGATTTGATGGGCCTGAATCCTGAATTTGACGATGCCGTTTGCATCGGTGGCTGGAACCTCGACGAACATCCGCCGACGGGGTTTGAAGACCCGGAATTGCCGCCGTTCGTTTCGATCAAGCTCAAGGACGTTTACAACATCCCGCTGCGTTCGCTTTACAGCAAAAACATTCGCAACCTGTTTATGGCCGGACGCAACATCAGCGCGACGCATACGGCATTTTCTTCCACGCGCGTGATGGGAACCTGCGCCGTCGAAGGCCAGGCCATCGGCACGGCGGCGGCGTTGTGCATCAAGAATAATTTGCTGCCGCGCGGACTGTATGAAATCAAACCGAAGCTGAAAGAGTTGCAACAAACCTTGCTGCGCGATGACCAGAGCATCAAAGGCGTGAAGAATGAGGATGCGCTCGATTTGGCACGCAACGCGAAAGTCACGGCTTCAGGCGAAGACGCAAATTGCTCGCCCGCGCATGTCCTGAATGGCTGGACGCGCACGTTGCCGGAATATCCGAATCAATGGGCTGCACCGCTCGGCGCTGACGGCGCGTGGCTCGAACTCGCGTGGGACAAACCGCAAACACTGAAGCAAATACAACTCACTTTTGATTCAGGCTTCATTCGTGAACTGACGCTGTCGTCTTCGGACAATGCTAACAAAGGCATCATTCGCGCGCCGCAACCTGAAACGGTCAAAAAATACTCGTTGCAGTATCAAACCGAAGACGGCAAGGATTGGGTTGAACTCGCCAGCGTAAACAACAATCATCAACGCATCTGTCGGCACAACTTCGCCGCCGTGAACGCCAAACGGATTCGCATTCACGTCAAAGAAACCAATGGCGACAAGCTCGCGCGCATTTTTGAAGTGCGGTGTTACGCCTGATGGATAAGTGAAGAGCAAATATGACTTCGATCAGTGGGTTGTCGGTCGTCGCGTTTTCACTCGCATTCTCAAGCTTTGCGCAAAACAGCAACGCCGTCACCACAGGCGAATTCATCGTCGAACCTGCCACAATTCACAATCTAGGTTTTGAATGGAAGATCAGCGGTGACGACAACCGCAACGCGACAGTCGCCGTGCAATATCGCAAGCAAGGCGAATCAAATTGGCGCGAAGCCCTGCCGCTTCTTGCGCATCGGCGATGAAAAGGTCTGGCGCGCCCGCGAATTCCTTGAATACTGGACGCCGCGCATGTTTGCCGGTTCGATCCTCGATGTCGAAGAAGCCACGACTTATGAATGCCGCTTCACGATGAGCGATACTGACGGCGTCAGCAGTCAAGCCTCGCAACAAGTCACAGTGAAAACACGCGGCGTGCCGCAGGCGTACATTGGCGGGCGCACGCTGCACGTTTATCCCCCGATTAAATTGAACCATCATTATAAGGCACTACCGTAATTGGTGTGGGTGAAAACTGCATCTGCGGCTTTGCCGCCTGATGTGCGGAAGGTCTTTG